>JBDTOR010000032.1:0-19533 GCA_039933175.1 Hyphomicrobium sp.
CGCTGCCAGTTCGTCCGATTGCGCGATCCCGTCGAACGCAATCTGAAGCGGAAAATTCATGGCGGGCCCGGTCTAGGCGTCTGCAAGGACTTCGAGGCCATTCACGTCCTTGAGCAGCAACGCCGACGAAGGATCGCTCTCAATCAAGCCCCGACGGCGCAGATCGACGAGCAGCGCCGCCAGCGAGCCAATATCGATGCCGAGGAGATCAGCGACGAACCCTGAAGTCAGCGTATCCGGCAGCTGCCGCGGATCGCGGCCCTCGTACCCGTTATTGCGGGAGATCGACACGAGAAGGGCGGCGACGCGAGCCAGCGGGCTGTCGGAGGTCGCGATTTCGAGAGCCCGGTGGCGGGCCGTCATCTCGTCTTCAACCTCAAGGGGACGATGTGCGCGGTCAACCCGCGCATAGCGAGTGGAGGAAATGTGGTTTTCAGCAATGGACAGGGACGGCATCCGACTTCTCCGCTGCGGCAATCTTGCCGAGATAACGGGCCAAGGGGCCGCAGGTTCAACCGGGAAGCCCAATTCTTTGAATTTTCAACAATTGACGCCAGAAAGCCGCAGGTCTCGTAGGCCATTTTGCCGCTTGAGCGGCCGCGCGGCGATGAATTGCCTTGAAAACAGGGCCAATCGGGCCGATATACCCGCCTCTGGCATAGCGCTCTTCCGAGCCGCTAGGGCTCACGTCCAGAAAATATCAATGTTTTTCCTGGAAACGCCGAGGGCCCGGCGGCGTTCAGGTGTCTATGCGCCCGCTGAATTGATGTTGGTGAACGTGATTGAGGATGAGTTGAGCAGTCTCAAGGATCATATGGGCGCGTATATTGACGGCCATGATGTGGATGGTTGCGCCGAAGCGTGCGAGCTCGAGCGCGAGGCCCGTCGTACCGCCGAACAGAAGATCAGGAAGTGCATGATCTGCCGCGACGCGTTCCCTAGCGCGTGGGCAGGCGAGCGCGTGTGCCGCAAGTGCAAGTCGACGTCGACGTGGCGCAGCAGCGGCATGGAATGATCGGTTCGCAATGCGCGAAACGCTGAAGGGGTGGCCGCTGGCCGCCCCTTTTTGTTTTACCGATGCGGCGATCAGGGTCCGGGCGCAGTTTGCTCGGTCGGTGCCGGGTCCGGCGTGCTGGCCGGTGTGTTGCCGGCATAGAACATCGCATACAGGGCTGCCCCCGCCACGATCGCCAGGATCAGCGACATCGCGAGGACGCGTAAATTCAGCCGGCGGGGCGAGCCCTGGCGGGCCTCTGTAGGGGTCAAGACTTCTTGTGGCTCGTGCATCTAGTCCTCCCAAAAACGACTAATGCACACACGCGTGCAAAGGTTCCGGCAACGCACGCGCCAATGCGAGTGCGGATCGGGGCACATCGCCGAATACTCCCCGGCGACGCCAGGCTAGTCGCGATCAGCGGGTGGGACGTATTCGGGAGCGGTCTGCAGGCTTTCTTTCGTGGCACTTGTCCCGACCACGAGCTTTCCGTCGGTATCCTTGGCAAACGTCAGTTGATCGAATGGCAGCGCGACGTCCTTCTCGCCCATACCTAGAAGGCCACCGACTCCGACGATGACCGCAACGACCTTTCCCTCGCGATCGATGAGCACGTCGTTGATGTCGCCTACAGTCTCATTGGCTGAGTTCACCACCGCCGCGTCGAGCAATTCCTTCGCGGAAACATCACCGGAGAACGAGACAGCCGTTCGCTTCTCGACAGTCTCGATCGTGGGGGCGCTTTGCGGGGCGGGAGCTGCTGCGGTTTGCGCGGCTGCTGGGCTCGCCGCTAGCGCTACGATCCAAGCCGCAGTGATCAGGGTTTTCATGTCGGACTCCCTCCAAAACCAACGGGCGGCGTCGGTAAATGCGAGTGCGTGACTGTTTCAGCAACCGCAAGGAGAACGGCCGCCCCACGACCCAGTTCCGGCCAATGCCAATCACATAGGCGCATGGGGTGCGATTAACCTCAACGCCAATCCGCCGCACATCGCCACGTAACGTTCGCTAAGCCGGGCCGAAGAAACTGCATGTTCCTCAGGGAACAGCGCCCCAAGCGGCACGTTGTAAAGATAGCCAAATCGCTTAGGGGGTTGGTCCGGCTGAGATTTTGGCTTGATTGTGGCAGCTCCGATCCCCATGTCGTCGGCTCCAGCGCGTGAGAGTACTTTCAATGTTTGCTTCCTCCACCCATTCAGCCGAGCGGCGTCCTGCTGCGGACCCCGGCGCCGTTCGCCGCGTCCGCTCCGGCGGCGTGCGCCGGCTGGCGCGTGGCGAGACGCTTTTCCACGCCGGTGATCGCCGCGGTCAGCTGTTCCGCGTCGAGCGCGGCGCGCTGTGCCACTACCTGCGCTTCGATGACGGGCATCACGAGGTCATCGAGTTCGCCTTCCCGGGCGACATCATCGGTTTTGGTCATCTGGCCCAGCACGCCACCACGGCGCAGGCGGTGGCTAAGACTATCGTGAGCCCGATCAGCGATGAGGTGTTCGAGCAGCTGCTCGAGACTGACGGTCAGCTTGCTGCGCGCTTTGCCGCCGCCGGCGACCGCGAGTTCGATTTCATGCGCGCCCGTTCCATCGGCGACAACCAGGGCAAGCCGGCCAAGCGCGTGGCATCATTCCTCGCCGCCATGTCGCGCCTCAGCGCCGACGAAGGCCGCGACCCGAACGTCATCACCGACGAGTTCTCCTCAGGTGTCGTCGCCGAGCATCTCAATATGAGCCTCGACACGCTGGCGAGCGTCCTGCGCGAGCTTGAGGCGCAGGGTATGGTGACCGAAGCCGACAAGGGCTTGCGGATCGTCGATATCGAAGCTTTGGAGACCTTCGCCGACGCGGCTTAATCCGTCGTCGGCGTTGCGCGCGATTATTTCGGGCGGATGCGCATCGTCGTTTCGAGCACCGCATCCTTCTTCGACCAGGTGTGCTGGCCGCCGCAGGCCGGGCATCGCACCAGTGCCTCGACTTCCGGCAAGCCGGCGAACGTATCGCGATCGGTGTCGATGCCGACGGGAATGAGTTCGTCCGTCGCCGGACAGCGGATCATGATGGCGCCCATGGCATTCCCCCTCGACGCAGCACGTGGATGCGACACGCGATTCGAACTGCGCTTAACCCCACCGCAGAGTATCAGAAATCCCGGCCAAATGATGTTCGGCTGAGAGCTTCCGGCGCGGGGAACTTCGCAAAAAGCAGGACGTTGAATGGGGACATGAGCCTAGAGGAGCGTCCCCCATGAAAATCGAAAATCTCTCCGATCTTTTCCTTCATACCGTGAAGGACATCTACTTTGCCGAAAATCAGATCGTGAAAGCTCTGCCGAAAATGATCAAGGCATCCGACTCCAAGGAGCTGGCGCACGCCTTCGAAGCGCACCTGGAGGAAACCAAGGAGCAGATCACGCGGCTTGAAAAAGTCTTCAAGCTGCTCGGCAAGAAGCCCGAGGGCGAGAAGTGCCCAGCAATCGAAGGCATCCTCAAGGAAGGCGAGGAGCTGATGAAGGAGATCAAAGATCCCGACACCCGCGATGCGGCGATGATCGCGGCCGCCCAGGCCGTCGAGCACTACGAGATCACCCGATATGGAACGCTGGTATCGTGGGGTGAGCTTCTCGGCCTTACCGACGCCGTGAAGATTCTCGCCGTGACCCTCAAAGAAGAGCACGGCGCCGATGCCAAGCTGAGCAAGCTGGCGGAAAACAAGCTCAACAAACAGGCGGCCTGATAAACCGCTTCAACTATTAAGCCCCATACGGAAAGGCCGGGACCATGCTCCCGGCTTTTCTGCTTCTTATCGACTATTTCGCTACATCAAAAGACATCGCGAGAAACCGACGCGACCGTTATGTGATCGGGTGACGACCTTCTCCCAATCGGAGCTGCGGTGAGAATTGATCGACCCATGCCGACTCTGGCTTCAGCAGAAGCGGAACTCTCCAATACTCGCGGCACTGGCTGCCGCCGGCGACGGCAACGCTTCGCCTCCGGCGACTGAAAGCCAATCCGATTCTTCGCGGGTCCCCGCTACAGGGCTGCATGCGCTGCTCGTCGAGGACCAAACGATCATCGCCATGGATACCGAAAGCATGTTGCTCGAACTCGGCGCGGCGAGCGTTCATTCCTGCACGACCGCCGGTGCTGCACTTACGTGGCTGAAGAACGAGAAGACCGATATCGGCGTGCTCGATATCAGCCTGGGCGAGGGCACGTCGTTCCCGGTCGCTGACTATCTACGAAGCGCTTCGGTGCCGTTTGTATTCACGACGGGATATGACGACAGCGGTGCCATTCCCGAACGCTTTGCCGACGTTCCCGTCGCGCGTAAGCCCTACACGCTCAAGACGCTTGCCGCCGCGATCGACCTTTGCCTGCGCACGCGCGGCGCCAACACTTAGAGCAGCGGGCGGACGGCGGGCGATGCCCCCTCATCGCCGGCAAGCTCGGCGAGCTGGTCGCGGTCGAGAATCTCGAACTCCTGCTCGCGCCACCGGATAACGCCATGGCGGATTAGCCGGCCCAGCGTTCTGTTCGTATGCACCAACGATAAGCCGAGCGTGTCGGCGATGTGCTGCTGGGTAATGGGAATGCGGATGGTGTGGCGCGAGCGCGCTAAGCCGACCTCGGCGACCCGATCGGCGAGATGCAACAGCAGATGCGCACAGCGCTCGGCGGCACTCCGCCGGCCGACGGAGAGAAGCTGCTGATCGAGCATCTGCTCTGAGCGCGCTGCCAGCCATGTGAGGTCGAAGGATAGACCGGCGTGGTTCTCGAATAGCCGCCAGAGGCCTTCGCGATTGAAGACGCACAGTACCATGGCGGACAGCGCCTCGACCGAGTGCTGCATCTCGTGCATCACCGAGCCCTGCAATCCGAGGAAGTCCCCCGGCATGCAGTAGTTGAGGATTTGGCGGCGCCCGTCGGGCAGCAGTTTGTAGCGGAAGGCCAGCCCCGACAGCACTGTATAAAGATGCGCGCTGGTAGCGCCTTCGAGGAATAGCGGCGCGCCTGCGTTCAATCTCACCTCGCCCGTCTTGAAGTTGGCGACGAAAGCCAGCTCCTCGGGCGTGAAGGCGCGAAAGATTTTGAGTTTGCGCAGCGGACAAAGTTGGCAGGGCACTTGTCGCCCTACGACTTCCTTGCTCTTGGCCATGACCCACCCTCGCGCGGTCTGGTAGGACGCACAGAGTTAGGGTTGAGCGTCAAGTGAAGCGTGATCGATCAAATGATGCATCGAAGGCTGCTATGCAGTCGGCGGTTCGCCCCTGAACTGTGGCGCCGACGACGAGGCTGCCATCGCAACCTCAGCTTCACGGATTGCGGCAAGCTTCTCCGCGATCGTAGCAGGGAGCTCCTTCACCAAATCGCCACCGCACGCGTCCCTGAGACGCCTGCCGATCATGCTGGCGAGTTGCTGATTTCTTTCGCTCTCCACTGATCAATCCAATTCAAACGCCGCAGTAGCCCGTTCAACACGATAAATCCTCGAAAGTTCCAGCGCTTGCGATCTACTGCGCCAGTATGTGGCTAGCCGGTATGTCGAGCGTCCATGAAACGCCGCCGCGCTCGAACATCAAATGGGCGGTGCCGTGTAGGGCGCGGGCGGTGAGTTGCTCGGTAACCACTTGGCCGAACCCTTTGTGCGAGGGCGCGTTAACCTCCGGACCACCCTTTTCCGTCCAGCTCATGTGCAGGCGCGGATCGTTGCCGCCATTGCCGGTGCGCGTCCACCGGACCTCGACGCGGCCCTCCGGCACCGATAGCGCGCCATACTTGGCAGCGTTGGTCGATAGCTCGTGCACGGCAAGTCCGATGTTCTGCGCCGCCTCCGGCGTCACGATCAGCCCTTGTCCCTCGATCTCGATCTGGCTCGCGTGCTGATCGAGGTAGTGGCCGAGCTGCGACTTGACGAGTTCGGAGATCGACACGCCGTGCCAATCCCGCTGCACGAGAAGATCGTGGGACGATGCGAGCGCCTGCAGCCGGCCCGAGAAGCGTACCTCGAAATCGTCGACATCGCGGCTCGCCCGTTTGGTCTGCCGCGCCATTGCCTGGATCACCGCCAGGAGATTCTTCGACCGGTGCGTGACCTCGCGCATCAGAAGCTGGATATGCTCTTCCCAGCGTTTGCGGTCGGTGATGTCGCGCGCCGTGCCGGTCATGCGCACAGCAACGCCGTTATTGAAGAGAGCGCGCCCTTTCGCTGCGACCCAACGCTCGGCGCCGTCGCTCACGCCGTTGACGCGCTGCTCGACGTCGTACTCCACGGCGGCACTCGCGTCCTGCGCCCGCTCGATGGCGGTAAACGTCGGCTCACGGTCGAGCGGATTGATCGCCGAGACGAAGATGTCGAAGGAGACCGGATCGTCAGGACCCAGTCCCCAAAGCTCGCGCATGCGCTGATCCCAGGTGAGCGCACCGCTTTTCAGATCCCAGTCCCACGTGCCGGTATCGGCGGACGCCAGCGCCAGCCGCAGCCGATCTTCACTTTCGCGCAGCGACCGCTCCATCAGCTGGCGGGTCTCGCTGGCCTTGGCCAGTGCCTCGCCGACGTCGCGAACTTCGCGGATTGACGATTCGATTGGCGTCGCCACCTCCCCGCGGCCGAGTCCGCGCGCGCCTTCGACCAGCGCCCGCACCGGATCGGAGAACTTGCGTCCGAAGAGGAAGGCGAGTAGCGCCGAGAGCAGCGTGAAGCTGACGGCCAGCGTTGCGACGAGCGCCCATGAGTGCACGATCGGCCGATTGGCGATCACCTCAGGCACCGAGAGCGACACCAGCCACCCCGATTGCCGCGAAAAGCTGGAGGCACGCAAGACCGCCTCGCCGTCAGCGTCGGTCGCCCGCCACAGACCGGCGTGCGCTTCGCTGCCACCCCCGTGGCCCTTCTCCAACAACGTGCCGACGTGCTTTTCGTGATCCTTCGAGCGGGCAACGACGGCGCCGACGCGATCGGTTACGGTCGCCACCCATCCGGCGTCGAGATCCTCCTGCTGTAGAATCTCGAGGATGCGGTTTGGCGAGATCGATGCGCTCAAAATGTAGATAGCCTTGGTGCCGCGCTTCACCGGCACACTGATGCTGAACGCCGGCGCCCTTTCCGCCGTGCTGGCGCGATAGACATTCGACACCTGCGCCTTGCCAGTCGCGATGACGGCACTGCCGTCGGTGGGCGAAGCAGGCGGAAGCTCGGCTCCCCAGGCGACGCGCGTGCTCAGGATCTGCTTGCCACTGCGGCTCGTGAGAAAGACTTGACTGCCGCTGACCTCCTGCACCGCGATGGCTTGGTTGTAGAACGCCTTGAAATCGCCGTCGGTGAGCGCCGGGGATGAGGCAAGCGCGCTGAGCGTCGCAGTCGTTGCGGCGAGCTCGCGATCGATGGCGGTCGTCACCGCGCGCACGACATCGCCGACCTCGCCTTCCATAGCAGCGCGCTCGAGCGATGCCGACCGCAGGATCATCAAGCCGCTGAAGATGAGCGCGGGTATGAGCAGCGCCGAGCTGTACAGCAGGAACTGCGCTTGGATGGACCAGCCATTCTGGCGTATCCGCTCAAACATCGGACGACGACGCTGTGCTTCTCATCTGAAGGTTGAGCCCATCCCCTGGCACGTTCTGAACTGCGCAAACGGCTCCGTGCTGAGTCAGCGGAAACGCCTCGTTAGGCATGGAGTTCCCGGCGGCGAGCGCATTGGTGCCCGCCAGCGACGCAATTCGTTAACGCTGCCGCCGAGCCTGGGAGATTGCCACCCCCGGAACCTTTCAACCTGGCGAGCCGTTTGAGCGCCACTGCCACTGACGTCGATGGACGCAGCCAAGGGAGATCAACATGAACTGGGATCGCGTCGAGGGTAATTGGAAGCAGTTTCGCGGCAAGGTGAAAGAGCAGTGGGGCAAGCTCACCGATGACGAGCTGGACCAGATTGCCGGCAACCGAGAGCAGCTGGAAGGCAAGATCCAAGAGCGCTACGGCGTCGCCAAGGATGTAGCCAAGAAGCAGCTCGATGACGCTATAAGCCGCTGGTAAGCCGCTCGATTGTTAGCTGTCTAGGCCAGCTTCCCCCCAAAGCTGACCGGCCCGTGACGGCCAAATGCGCGCGTCGCGGGCTTTTTGCGTGCAGAGACCCGCGGCCCGGGAACTTATTCTCCAGCTGCGCGTTGCTGATCCTTGCGAGGTGGGCGATATGGTCCGCGCCCGCATAAGGCTCACTGGAACGGCCATGGGCCCGTGCGAATTTTGATAACGGGAGGCGGGAGGGCCGCTGATGTCCGACGAGAAAAAGGCCGCCTGGGGGAAATCGTACGACGCGAACCCACCGGAGACGAAGCAGGCGGCCGTGTCCGCGCCGGGCGCGACGACTTCGGCTGCACCCGATTTTGTAACCGAACCGGAGGACGGCGGTGATGGGGATGCACGTCGCGGCCGCAACAAGAATGTGCTGCCGGGTATCCTCGGCAAGCAGTTGCGCGCGGCGTACGGAGAGCTTCTCAACACTCCGGTGCCTGACGCCATCGCCGACCTGATCAAAAAACTCGAAAGCGCTCAGCCGGGTCAGAAGACCGCCAAATCAGGCAATGAGGAGAGCGGCCAGTGAGCAACCGCGCGCAAAACAGCTCACTGCGCGACGATCTTGTCGCCGCGATTCCGAACATGCGCGCGTTCGCAATTTCGCTATGCGGCAACCGCGACCGCGCCGACGACCTCGTGCAAGAGGCATTGGTGAAGGCGTGGAACCACCTCGACTCGTTTGAGCAAGGGACCAACCTCAAAGCGTGGCTATTCACCATACTGCGCAACGCCTACTTCTCCGAGTTGCGCAAGACTAAGCGCGAGATTGCCGATAGCGAGGGTCAACTCGCCGCCAAGCTGTCGGTGCCGCCCGAGCAGCAGGGCCACCTCGATCTCCTCGACCTCAACCGCGCGCTGTCGAAGTTGCCGCCGGATCAGCGCGAGGCACTTATCCTGGTCGGTGCCGAAGGCTTCTCCTACGAGGATGCCGCGAACATCTCCGGCTGTGCCGTGGGCACCGTGAAGAGCCGCGTCAACCGCGCCCGCTCGCGGCTGAACGAGTTGATGACGATGACGCCGGCCGAACAATCGGGCTCGTCGGCTTCCCCCGCTGATGCTGTCGCGCCACCACGACGGCAGTCGCGCACGGCGCGCGCCGGCTAGACCCCTAAGCTCAAGGCAGACGCAGAAAAGGCGGGCCAGAAGCCCGCCTTTTGCTTGTTCAGGGACTTTGCTGTCAGGCCGAAGCGACCTGCGCGTCCGGCCGATGCGCCCGATAGTCGAAGAACAGCGCCTGGCTGATCACGGCCTGGACGGTCTCGGTGCGGAACGGCTTGTTGACCAGGAAGGTCGGTTCCGGCCGGCTGCCGGTGAGCAAACGCTCGGGATAGGCGGTGATGAAAATCACCGGCACGTCGAACGACTGCAGGATCTCGTTGACGGCTTCGAGGCCGGAACTGCCGTCGGCCAGTTGGATGTCGGCGAGAACGAGGCCGGGCTTGTGCTTCTTGAACGCTGCTACCGCCTCACCGTGCGTGCGCGCGGTTTCGCACACGTCATGACCTAGTCCGGTAACGAGATCGGCCAGATCAAGCGCGATCATCGGCTCGTCTTCGATGATCAGCACGTTGGTCGCTACCTGCTCGGCGATCTCTGAAGCGGCCTGATCGACCAGCGCCTTCACCTCGGCCTCATTGGTATTGAGCACCTTGGCGGTGTCTGGCGTGGAGAATTCCTCAACGGCCATCAGCAGGAAGGCCTGGCGCGCCCGCGGCGTGATCGCCTCGAGCTTGCGGTCAGCGGCGGCGAGCCGCTCGGAAACCGGGGCATCGTATTTCTGGTGGTTCAGGCGCACCGAGTTCCACACGTCGAGGAAACTGCGGTATGTGGCAACACGCGGCTCCAGTTCGACGGGGAACATGGATGGCTCGGCCGCGATAGCTTCGAGCATGGCGACGACGTAGGCATCGCCACTATCCTGGCTGCCAGACAGAACGCGTGCAAACCGCCTGAGGTACGGCAGTTGCGGTGCGATAATCTCTGAGATGGACATGATCTCCCCTTGTATTGACCGCCCGCTTGTCGGTGATGGCAACCCGGCACAAACGCTCAACTCAGTGAAAAGTTCCTGCGGAACGCCGGACGCGCCAACAACATAGCCGGACGAGCCAGCTATGTCATTGACGACCAAAGATTAAATTCCGGATGCACCAGCGTCTAGCCGCGGCGCAGCATGCCCCCGATGAACGACAGGACGACGAGGATGATCGCAACCCAGAAGAGCATCCGGGCACCCTCCGTCGCGACGCCGGCCACGCCGCCGAACCCGAGGAAGGCAGCGACAAGCGCAATGATTAGAAAGATAACGGCCCAGTAGAGAAGATTGCCCATGATTTCCTCGCATCTTGAAGGCCGGCAACGGCGTTGTGGTTATGAAACCGAACGGTGCCTTGTTGGTTCCAGCATCATAGTCTCACGACCGACCCCAACGCGCCCATAAGTCGGCGCAGGTCCAAGAAACGATTTGTGCATCACTCAGCCCACAGGTCTCCCCATCAACGCGAACGCAATGCCGCCCTCACCCCGCTCCGAAATGAAACAGCGCATCGAAGAGTTCGACTGGGCGACAACGCCCATCGGGCCGAGGGCGGATTGGCCGTCATGCCTCAAGTGCGCGGTCGATATCGTCACGGCTTCGCCGGTGCCCATGGTCCTGTTGTGGGGACCGTCGGGCGTCATGATCTACAATGACGGATACGCGACCTTCGCCGGTTCGCGTCATCCGAGTTTGCTCGGGATGCTCGTATTGGAGGGATGGCCGGAAGCCGCCGAGTTCAATCGCCGCGTCATGGACACGGCGCTGGCCGGCGAGTCGATGTCGTTTCGCGACAAGCACTTCAGCCTGAAGCGGCGCGGCGTGGCGGAAGATGTGTGGATCAATCTCGACTACAGCCCAATAGGTGGCGACGACGGCAAGCCTGCCGGCGTGCTCGCCATCGTCGTCGACACCACTTCGTGGGTGCATGCCGAGCGGACGCAGCGTGAGAGCGAATCCCGCTTCCGGACTCTCGCCGACAATATCGCCGCCTTCGCCTGGATGGCGGGCGAGAAGGGCGACATCTACTGGTACAACAAGCGGTGGTTCGACTACACGGGCCTGCCCTTCGACGAGCCCAAGCAGTGGGGCTGGCCGCCGCTGCAGCACCCCGACCATGCCGAGCGCGTGCTGGAGAAGATCAGCCGCTGCCTCGCAACCGGCGAGGTGTGGGAAGACACCTTTCCGCTGAAAGGGCGTGACGGCGTTTACCGCTGGTTCCTATCGCGTGCGATGCCGATCCGCGATGAGGCCGGCAATGTCGTCCGCTGGTTCGGCACCAATACCGACATCACCGAGCATCTTGAGGAAGCGGAGCGCAACGCGCAGCTCGCAACCATCGTCGGCACATCGTCCGACGCCATCATTTCTACGTCGCAAGACGGCGTGATCCAGTCGTGGAATCCAGGCGCCGAACGCATGTTCGGCTACACCGCCGACGAGGTCATCGGCAAATCCGAGCGGCTTCTATTTGCCGATGACGCAGGCGAAGAGTTTGAGGACAAGTATCGCCACCTGCGCCACGGCGAGCAAGTGGCGCGCGACACGGTTCGCCGGTGCAAGGACGGCACGATGCTCGACGTCGCCATCAACGTGGCGCCGATGCGCCGCGCCGACGGAAAGATCCTCGGCTTTTCCGCCATCTTCCGCGACATCACCGAGCGCAAGCGAGTCGAAAAGCACCTGCGCACGGTTATGCGCGAGCTGTCGCACCGAACGAAGAACCTGCTCGCCGTGATCGTTGCCATGGTCCGGCAGACCGCGCGGACCAGCACAGACGTGGCCGTGCTGCAGTCTCAGCTCATCCAACGCCTGCAGAGCCTGTCGGCGTCGCACGACCTGCTGGTCGCCGAGGACTGGACCGGCGCCTCGCTCGAGGAGCTTATCCGGGCCGTGCTGCAACCGTTCACCGGCAGTTCTTCGGAAGCGCTCGAGTGCCGCGGCCAGTCCGTTTTCGTCAACGCGACGGCGGCGCAGAACCTCGGCCTCGCCTTGCATGAGCTGGCCACCAACGCTGCCAAGTATGGTGCATTGTCGACCTCTGCCGGGCGCTTGCGGGTGACGTGGACCTTCGAAACCGATGCCACCGGCACGCTGCGTCTGGTGCTTCGCTGGGAAGAACGGGGCGGCCCCAGGGTCGTGCCGCCGAGCATCAAGGGCTTCGGCCACGTTGTCATCGAGCGGGTGGTCGGCCAGGCCTTGAGCGCCAACGTGGAGTACGAGTTTGAGCCCGGTGGCGTGCGCTGGTCGATCGCCATGCCGCTCGAATTCGTCGTGCGCTGGCGCAGCGCTACGGAACCCGCGCAGGCCGCCGGTCCGGCCTGAAACTCGTATAAGTCATCCTCGCTCGATGGCGTGATACGTGGCGCCTATCGGCGCGCGCCGATGCGTCAACAGCGCGTGAAGCGGCTTGTCCATGCGGGGCATAAGATGCATCTGACAGGGGGCGAATGCCCGCGGAGATCGCCATGACGCATCCCAAAGCCCCAGGCTTCAGCCTCGGCATTACCGACACCATGATCCGCGGGCTGGTCGACGCCTTCTACGCGAAGGTGCGCGACGATGCCGTGCTCGGTCCAATCTTCGAAGCGAAGATCCACGACTGGGAAGAGCACCTCGCTAAGCTGACCGACTTCTGGTCGTCCATCGTCTTGATGAGCGGGCGCTACAAGGGGCGCCCCATGCCGGTGCATGCCGCCATACCGGAAATTTCCGATGAGCATTTCCTGCGCTGGCTGAAGCTGTTCGGCGACACGACCGAAGAGGTGTGTCCGCCGCAGGCCGCGCTCCTGTTCAAGGATCGCGCAATGCGCATCGCGGAATCGCTCAAGGCCGGGATCGCGATACAGCGGCGCGAAGCGGCCGCTTCGCCGTAGCGGCGAGTCACGCCGCCACGCCAGCCGCCCGTGCACGTCTTACCGCGGCAATCTTCGGCCACGTGAAATTGATGATCAGGCCGACCAGCACCAGCGCGGTTGCCTCCAGCTTCCATGCCTGCAGCGGCTCGCCGAGCCATATGGCCGAAGCGGCAAATCCGAACACCGGCACCAGCAGCGACGTCGGCGCAATCGCGGCGACGGGATAGCGCCCGAGCAGCCAGCCCCACACGGCAAAGCCGAACAGGGTGTTGCCCCAGCCCTGCCAGACCACGGCGCCCCACGTCGCGGCGTCCGCATGCACAATGCCGTCGCGAATGGCCGGCCAGCCGTCGAACAGGAAAGAGGCCGCGAGCAGCGGCGGAATGGAGAAGATGCTCGCCCACACGACATAGCCGAGCATATCGGCGTCGGGCGTGCTGCGGATCACCATGTTGCCGAACGCCCAGCTGAGCGCCGCCAGCAGCACGAGCGCAAGCCCGAGCGGTGTCGTGCTGGCGTCGGTGTGCACCATGATCAACACGAGCCCTATGGTGGTGATGCTCAGCGCCACGAACTGGAAGGGACGCACGCGCTCGCCGTTCTGATAGGCGGCCAGCGCCACGGTAAAGAAGACCTGTGTCTGCACGACAAGCGAGGCGAGGGCCGGCGTGATCTGCCCGTTCATGGCGATGAACAGGATGCCGAACTGGCCGACGCCGATGAGCAGGCCATAGGCGGCGAGATTGCGCCACGGAACGGACGGGCGCGGGATGAAGAGCACTGCGGGCAGCAGCGCGGCCGTAAAGCGCAACGCCGCGAACATCAGCGGCGGCAGGTGCTGAAGGCCGACATGGATGACGACGAAATTCGTGCCCCACACCGCCATGACGGCGACGGTGAGCAGCGCGTGGCGCAGCGAAACGTTGGGAGTGCGCAGGCTCATCGTGCGGCGCGCTTAAGAGGCTGGGCTCTGCGGAGCATCGGCAAGAGCGCGCTGAGGTCCAAAACCGTGCATCCCGAGGTACCATTGCATGGCGACGATGGTGCCCTTCACCGGCTGCAGCAGGCCGAGGCTGAGGGCAAGCGTGAGCGGAAACCATAGTGCGATGTGCACCCAAATGTCGGGTGCAAAGTTCGTCTCGACCCAAAGCAGCAGGCCGATGACGATATGGCCGACGATCGACATGACGATGTAGGCCGGCATGTCGTCGGCCCGGTGATGGTGCAGGGCCTCGCCGCAGACGTCGCAGTTCTCTTTCACCTTGAGGAACTTCCGAAACAGCGCGCCCTCCCCGCAATCGGGGCACCGGCACTTGGCGCCGCGCAAAAGAGCCGTGGACATCGTCAGTTCGTGGGCGCCCATCCCGATCACCGTTCTTTGTGTTGGCCGTCACCCAAACCTAAGGGCCATTGTATGGACCGGCAAGGCGCTATATGACACGCTTGTATGGATTGGATACCTACAATCACCGACCGCGGTGGTCCGCTGTACCTGCGCATCGTCGGCGCTCTGTCGGATGACATCGGCACGGGCCGCCTGCACCACGGGCAGCTGCTGCCGACGCACCGGGCTCTGGCGGCGGCGCTCGGCATCGACCTCACGACGGTGACGCGCGCCTACACGGAGGCCCGTCGCCAGGGCCTCACGGAAGCGCGCGTCGGACGCGGCACGTTCGTCAAAGCGGGTATCGCGCAGCAGACGCGCCAGGCCATTCCACCGGGCATCGATCTATCGATGAACCTGCCGCCGCAACCTCCCGAGGCCGATCTCGCCGGGCGCCTGGCGAAAGCGTTCGGCGAGTTGCGCGCCGACGCCAGCCTCGAGACGTATCTCAACTACCAGCAAGCCGGCGGCACGCGCGGTGAGCGCAACACCGCCGCACAATGGCTGCAGTTCCTCGTGCCTGGCGTAACAGGCGATCGCCTCGTCATCGTCCCCGGTACGCAGTCGGCGCTGTTTTGCCTGCTGCTTAGTCTCGTCGCGCCGGGCGACAGCATTTTCACCGAGGCCTTGACTTATCCGGGCTTGAAGGCCGCCGCCGCGGCCTTGGGCGTAAACCTCATCGGCGTCGAGATGGATGCGGACGGCATCGAGCCGGCTGCGCTGGAGCGCGCCTGCCGCCGGCACGGTGAAGCTAAGGTCGTCTATCTGATGCCGACCATGCACAATCCGACGACGGCGACGATGCCGGTGCCGCGGCGTGAGCAAATCGCGAAGATCATCCGCAAGCGCGGGCTGACGCTGATCGAGGATGATCCTTACGCCTTCCTGACCTCCGGCATCGTGCCGCTATCGACGCTCATCCCCGAGCGCGCCTACCTGACCGCCAGCCTGTCCAAGAGCGTAACACCCGGACTCCGCGCCTCGCTCGTCGTCGTGCCCGGCAGTGGCGAGGCGGCACGGCTTACAAGCAGCTTGCGCGCCACCGTGCAAATGGCGGTACCGCTGACAGTTGCCATCGTCGTCCGCTGGATGCGCGACGGAACGGCCGATGCGATCATCAAGGCGGTGCGTGCCGAAGCCTCCGCGCGGCAAACACTGGCACGCGAGGCGCTGGCCGGGCACGCCTATGCCGCCGATCCGCATGGCCATCATCTTTGGCTGACGTTGCCAGACGCTTGGCCGAGCGCGCGCTTTGCCGCGCAACTACACAGGCGAGGTCTCGGCGTCGTGACGAGCGACGCGTTTGCGACTACGCAAGCCCCACCCAACTCCATTCGCATCGCGCTCGGCGCCGCGCGCAACCGGCCGATGCTAGTCAAGGCGCTCGACATCCTGCGCGAGACACTTGGCTCGAAGAGCTACGACGATAACGTCGTTTGACTATGCGAGGCGTTGCGGTGACCTTTCGTTTCATCGCCAATCCCCGGGGTGCCTAGCCGTAGTAATTGGCTAGCACGTCCCGGCTGGCGGCCCAATCAACGCGGCCGCAAGAAGGGCAAGACAAACATGACTTAAATGGTATAGTTTGTGCCGCGGCGCGGCATTGCGAATACTTCGGTGCGGCGCCAACCATTGCACCAACGCGTTTTTTCCGGTTCGCGCCAATGAGCCCGGCCTGAGTCAGGAGGCAAGATGATGCGCATCCCGTACTTCTGTCTCGGCTGCCTGATGCTGTTGCTCGGTGCCATCGGCGCGGTGTTGCCGGTGATGCCGACGACCGTCTTTCTCATCGTTGCAGCGTGGGCCTTTGCGCGATCTTCGCCGCGCTTGGAGAGGTACCTCCTCGAGCATCCGCGCTTCGGGGCGACTTTGCGCCGCTGGCGTGAGAACGGCGCCATCTCGCCCTACGCCAAGATCATGGCGTGTGCCGGCATGACGTTGGGGTTCTCGATGTTCTGGCTCAGCGTGCATCCGACGCCCTGGGTGGCCGGCGGCGTCGCGGCCTTCATGCTCGCGTCGGCGCTCTATGTCGTTTCGCGGCCCGGCGACCCTACAGCCGGCAATGGCGACGACCGGCATCGCTGAGCTTTAAGTTGCGTGCGGGAGCACGAACGGTGCGCCGTTGCGCGGGGCGACGTTGGTCCTGATCGGACACCCATAGACCCCGGACAGCAGGTCGTCCTGCATCACGTCGGCGGCGCGTCCGCGCGCTGCGACAGCACCGCGGCTCATCAGCACGAACTCGTCGGCGTAGGCGGCCGCAAGGTTGAGGTCGTGCAAAATGGCAAGCACCGCGCGCCCAGCCCGCGCCTGCCGCCGTGCCTCGTGCAGCACGATGACCTGGTGCGCGAGATCGAGACTGGCCGTCGGCTCGTCGAGCAGCAGAACCGTCGATAGCCCTCCAGGCGGACCACCCACGGCAAGCTGCAACAGCGCACGCGCGATGTGCGTACGTTGACGCTCACCGCCCGACAGCTGCGTGAACAGTCTATTCTCGAAGCCGAGCAGCCCGACGGCCGCGATGCACTCGTTGGCAGTTTTGTCGATGTGCGCCGAATGGCTGACGAAGCCCGGCACGGTGGCGCCGAGCAGCACCACCTCGCGCACCGTGAATGGGAACGACAAGGCGGTCGACTGCGAGACGACGGCACGGCGGTGCGAGAGTTCGACGGCCGAGTAGTGGGACAGCTCGCGCCCGTCGAGCTGCACCGTCCCGCCGGTCGGCGCGAGCTGCCCCGAGAGCAAGCGCAGCAGCGTCGACTTGCCGGCGCCGTTGGGGCCCACCACCGCCACCAGCCGCCCGGCGCGCAGCGTCAGGTCGACGCTGTCCACCAAATTGCGGCCGTTGACGGCGTAGGTCGCATTGCGGGCTTCGAGCATGGCGCTATTCCACTCCGCCGATGCCGCGTTTGAGGACGAGGTGCAGGAACACCGGCGTCCCGATCGCCGCCATGACAATGCCGATCGGCAGCTCGGCCGGCCGCACCACCATGCGCGCTGCAATATCGGCGACAATCACCAGCACCGCTCCCAGCAGAGCGCTACCCGGCAGCACGACGCGGTGGTCTGGCCCTGCCAACAGGCGCACGACGTGCGGAACCACGATCCCCACAAAGCCGATGACGCCCGCCACGGCGACCGCTGCACCAACGGACGCAGCCGAAGCGACGATGACACCCCGCTTAGTTCGTTCGACGTTGATACCGAGATGGAACGCCTCGGCCTCGCCGAGCAGGAAACCATTGAGCCCGCGCATCAGCCACGGCGTAATGAGCGCTACCAGAATGGCGAATGGCAGGACGGCAAAGACCTTCGGCCAGTTCGAGCCGCCCAGGCTGCCCATCGACCAGAACGTCAGGTCGCGCAGTTCGCGATCATCGCTTGCATAGGCGATCAGGCCCGTCAGCGCACCGGACAAGGCTCCGAGTGCGATTCCTGCAAGCAGGAGCGTCCCCACCATGAGCTGACCCTGGCGTCCCGCGACGCTAACGAGGATGCCGGTGGTTATGAGGCCGCCGAAGAACGCGGCGATGGGCAAAGCGTAAATGCCGAGCGGCTTAAGCAAAGGTGCGGCGATGCCGTTGCCAAGCACGATCGTCGCGACCGCCGCCAGCGCGGCGCCTGACGACACGCCGATCAATCCGGGGTCGGCGAGCGGATTGCGAAACAGCCCCTGCATCATGGCGCCCGATAGCGCGAGGCTGGCGCCGACGAACATCGCCAGTAGTGTGCGCGGCAGGCGGATATCGATCAGCACCAGCTGCTCGCGCGCCGCGGCGCTATCGGCCGGCGCTCCCAGCAGCGCACCAATGGCGCGCGGCAGCGAGGTCAGCGTTATGCCGGTGGGGCCGATCGACAGCGAGGCGATGGCGACAATCGCGAGCAGTATCGCCGAACCCGCGATGACGGTTGTCGGGCTGAGACGGCGTACCGCTGCCTGATCGAGTGGCGAGTTTAGAGCCGTTGCGACGCTCATTCTGCTTTGCTCGATCGCGATTGGGCCAGCTCTGGATAGAGGTCCGACATCAACTGACGCGCCGCCTGGGCGCAGCGGGGACCAAACCCTAAGAGGTAGAGCCCGTCCATATCGATCACCCGCTTGTTCTGCACCGCCGGACTGCTCTCGAATGCCTTGACGCTCTCGATGCCGTTCGACGGCATCCCGGCCCTTCCATGCAGCATGGTGACGATGGCCTCCGGCGCCAGCTCGACGGCCGCCTCGTCGGCCATGGGCTTATAGCCCGGCGTCCCGGCAGCGACGTTCTCGGCGCCGGCCAGCTTGAGAATGGCGTCGGCACTCGTGTTCCCCCCGCCGATCGTCGCCCGGCCATTCTGCACGCTCAATACGAACAGCGCGCGTATTGGCTTGGTGATCTTGGCGCGTTGCTCGGCGAGCAACGCAAAATCGCGCTCGACGTCCTTGGCCAGCACCTCGCCGGCTTCCTTTGCACCGACCTCGGCGGCGACGAAGCGTATCTTCGCCGCGACACCTTCCGGCGTATCGTCGTCTGGAATCTCGACATAGGGAATAGAAGACGCCTTGAGCGCGGCGACCACCGGCGGCGGCCCGGCATCCTTCGAGGCGAGGATCAACGTCGGGTTGGTGGCGAGCACGCCTTCTGCAGACAGCGCGCGCAGATAGCCGACGTCCTGCTTGTCCTTCAGCGCCTCGGCGGGAAACTGGCTGGTTGAGTCGACGGCAATGATCTTGCCCTCGGCCTTCAGCGCATAGAGGATTTCCGTCACGTCGCCGCCGATGGAGAGGATGCGTGAGGTGTCGACCGCTTTGGGCGCCTCCTCCGCTCGTAGCGGCATCGCGCAGAACGCGACAAGCGCGGCAGCGAGGGAAAGCTGAATTGCGCTCGCGCGCACGCCTCGAATGTCCATCCTCATCCTCTACCTCAAGTGTGGGTGCGTCCCGTGCAGTCGATCGCTTGATGTCAGTCCTCAGCGATCCACTTTCCAGCGGGTGTGGTCGGCGGGAAACTGCCCGGCATCTTTGTTGTGCGAACCGCATTCCTTAAGTTGACTCTTTTAGTCATAAAAGCATAACTTCCACAAGCCCGGCACAGTCGGGCTGCCTTGCACCGCTCCAGTCGCGCGGGCCTGGCCGTGGCTAGCCAGCGATCCACGCAACCAACGCGTGAGCAAGCCAGCCCCATGTAATCGAGTTGTGGGGGTATTGCGTCATGGTG
>JBDTOR010000033.1:0-18996 GCA_039933175.1 Hyphomicrobium sp.
CAAAGCCTGTCGCCGGGTGAAATTGATCTTCATCGGTGCATCCTCTCTGTCCGTGACCTCAACCAATGCGGTCCGGGGAAGAGAGAACTAGCGAGCGCGGGGATTTAACCGAACTAAGAAGAAATTCTGAGCTTATTCGGATTTCTGCAGTGCGCGTGCGGCGCACTCGCCTCGCAGAGCGCACCGGATTTGGGCGGTGTTCTGAGCCTTACGAGGGACACTTTGGGCCATTCAACGGCGCACAGCGGTTGCCATTGCCGCGCGTTTGCCTGAGGGTGACGCGCGGTTCAAACACGTGTTGTTTCCAGGGATGCTATTTCAATGATGCGGTCGTTGTGCGCACGAACGTTGCGCGTAAGTGGTTGCGCAGTTGCTCTCGTTCTCATTCCCGCGCTCGATGCGAGCGTGCCGTTCTTTTGGCGCCTCTCGAGTGCCGCTGCTGAGGCCGCTCCCGCCGAGAAGGCATTCGAGGCGGCGAAGAGCCTAGGCACTGTCGATGCCTGGGAAGCGTTCCTCACGGCCTATCCCACCGGCTTTCATGCAGACCTTGCACGCGCCTATATCAAGAAACTCGGCGAAGGCGCACCCACCGCTGCAACGCCTCCGGAGGCATCCGCGCCAAGCGACTTCCCGACGGCCGCGGGCTCTTGGGGCGGCATTGTGCGCGACGGACCTGGGCAGGATCACCGCAAGCTCGACAGCTTGGATGAAGGCGAGCCCGTCACGCTGCTTGAGCGCAGTGTCGTCGTTGACGGCTATCCGTGGTTCAAGATTTCCTATCGGGGCGGGCGCATCGGCTACAAATGGGGGGGCATTCTCTGCTCGACCGGAGCCGAGCGGCCCGACCTTTTCAAAACGTGCGCTCCAGCATCAGAAGCCGTGAGCGGCGTCAAGGACACGTCGGCGGAATGCAAAAAGAGCGGCGGCGAATGGGATGGGCGCCGCTGCCAGCCCGCCGGCTTCTTCGACGAGCCGACGAAAAAGAAGACGCAACCGGCGAAGAAAAAGAAGAAGTGCCCTACCGGGCAGTATCTCAATCAGAACGGCGTCTGCCAGCCCGACGAGACCGGCGGCTAAACCGCGTCACTTCTTGTGGGCGGCATGGCCGGCGACCCAAGTGTCGAGCACCTCGATCGTATCGGGATTGAAGGCGACCATGTCGGCGCGGAACGCCGGAGCGAGGCGCCCCAGGATCGTGCCCAGCCCGAGAAACTCCGCCGGCTCGGTCGAGGCATAGCGCAGCGCACTGGTCAGCGGCACGCCGAGATCGCGCACCGTGTTGCGCACCGCGGTTGCCATGTCGAGCGCGGCGCCGGCGAGCGTGCCGTCGGCGCGCGTACAGCGCCCGTCGCGCATGGTCATCTCCTCGCCGTAGAGCATGAAGCTCTGCCGGCGTCCGCCCACCGGCGGCATGGCGTCGGTCACCAGCATAGGGCGCGCCGCGCCACGCAGTGCGAGACGTAGCATTTCCGCTGACACGTGCTCGCCGTCGACGATCATCCCGATGTAGGCGCACGGCGATTCCAGCGCGGCGGCGATGGGGCCCGGGTCGCGACTGTTCAGCGGGCGCATGGCATTGAAGAGATGCGTGAAGCCGGTGAGCCCCTCGGCGAGAGCCACCTTGGTTTCGGCATATGTCGCCATCGAATGGCCGAGCGAGACACGCACGCCGCAGCGCACCAGCTCGGCGATAAACCCATCCGGCACACGCTCGGGGGCCAGCGTCACGAGAACCGCGCCCGCCGGCCACGAGGTGAGCAATTCCATGTCTTGCGCATCGGGCGCCCGGAACATCGCTGCGTCATGCACACCACGCTTCGCGGGCGACAGGAACGGCCCTTCGATGTGAATGCCGAGCACACTCGGGTTCTCGGCGGCAGCACTCTTCGCCGCGGCGATGGCGGTGCGCATTTTCTCGTGCGTGTCGCTGATCAGCGTCGGCAGCAGCCCGGTGGTGCCGTAGCGGCGGTGGGCGGCCGCGATGGCGTTGACCGCCGCAGCGGTCGGCATGTCGTTGAACAGCACGTCGCCGCCGCCGTTCACCTGCACGTCGATGAAGCCCGGCGCCAGCCAAGTATCCCCGGGCAGCACCTGCACCGGCATCGACGACGGCAGATCGGCGAACGGCTTCACGTCGACCACGTGCGCCCCTTCGATGATCACCGCGCTGTCCGGCAGCACGGCGACGCCATCGAAGACGCTGCTCGCCGCCACGGCGTGGGCGCCGTTTCCGTTCGCTTCGCTCATAGCGTGCTCGTGACCTTGCTCAAGTGCCTCGGACGGTCGACGTCGATGTCGAGCTGCTGCGCCACCTCGACGGCCATCGCGTAAAAACTTTGGATGAGGCAGATGGCATCGGCCTCGGGCTGGTCGGGCGGCAGCGTCGGCAGCTGTGCCCCACCCGTCTCGCCATGCTCGGCGACGAACAGATCCGTGCCCATGCGGCGCAATTCATCGGCGAGCTGCCGCATGCCCGGCGCCGCCGCATCGGTCGGCATGAACATCAAAATCGGATAACGCGAGGAAACGAGTGAAACCGGCCCGTGCAAAAACTCGGCGCCGCTGAAGGCTTCCGCGTGCCGATTGCACGTCTCCTTCAGCTTGAGCGCCGCCTCACGGGCAATCGCCAGCGTCGATCCGCGGCCGATGGTGACGAGGCTTCCGGCGCTGGCCACGGCCGGCACGGCCGCGCGCCAATCGAGCGCGGCGGCTTCGGTCAGCCGCTCGGGCAGGCGGGCGATGGCTTCGCCCAGCGCGCGCTCGCCAGCCCAGGCGGCCGTCAGCCGCGCCAGCGCTCCCGCGGTCGCGATGAACGTCTTGGTTGCCGCGACGCTCAGCTCGCGTCCGGCACATATCGGCAGTACGACATCGCACGTCTTCGCCAGCGGGGAGTCCGTCACATTGACGATCGCGACTGTTGTCGCGCCGGCGTCCTTGGCGCTTTTCGTGAATGCGATGAGATCGTCGCTTCGCCCCGATTGCGAGATGGCCAGCACAAGCTGGTCTTTCAGGTGCATCGACTGCCCGTAGATGCTCGCGATGCTCGGCGCCGCCGGCGATACCGGGATGCCGACGTAGCGCTCGATGAGGTGCTTGGCGAACGCCGCGGCGTGCGCCGAGCTGCCGCGCGCACAGGTGACGACGACCTGCGGCGGCCGCGCCTTGAGCCGCCGGACGAGATCGGCCAGCGGCTGCGCCAGCGCCTGCTCCTGCTGGATGATCGCCAGCGGCGCCTCGCGCAGCTCCTGCGCCATCTGTGCCTTCACGTTCGCCATGCTCCGCTCGCCGGTCTCTTCGCGTTAGATCGCCGCTCGCGCTGGCGCGACCGACATCGTCTCGGCCGCCTGCCGCGCCATTTGCAGCGCGCCGCTCAAGGCATCGCCCTGCGGCACGACGAGGTGCCGCTTTGTCGCCGGCGCCAGCCACGGCTCGATGCCGCTGGAAATTCCGCCGGCCAGCGCTAGCTGCGGTACGTCCAGTTGCACCAGCCGCGCAGCGATTGTGTCGATGTGGTTAGCCGCCGCGCGCATCAGCTCGTTCGCCACGACATCGGCGCGCGCAGCATACTCCAGAACAAGCGGCGCCAATGACGCAAAGTCGCGCGGACGGGCGGCGCCCATCCACCGCACGATGGCATGCGGATCGCCGTCGAAGCGCTCGATCACCTTTTTCAGCAAGCCCGTCCATGCAATGCGACCGTCGTAGGCCCACAGCACACGGCGCGCCACCTCGCAGCCGATCCACGCTCCGCTACCTTCGTCGGACACCGGAAAGCCCCAGCCGCCGACGCGATATTCATGACCGCCGACGACACCCCATCCCGCACTGCCCGTTCCGACGATGATGATGCCGCCGTCCTTGCCGCCGTGTGCGCCGACGCAGGCCGCATGCGCGTCCGTGGTGATGATGGAACGGCGGAACGGAAGAGCATAAGCATGCGCCGCCGCCAGGTTGGCCGGCTCGCTGGCACCCGCAAGCGCCAGGCAAGCGACGATGTCGGCCTCCTCGAGCGTCAGGCCGGCCTGCCCCAGCGCTTCGTCGGCGGCCCGCAAAACCTGCGCAAAGCTCTCCTTGATGCCGAAGCGTATGTTGGCCGGACCGGCCGTCCCCTCGCCGTGGATATGGCCGTCAAGGTCGACGAGCCGGGCGCGGCAGCCCGTGCCACCACCGTCAACACCAAGAAGTAACGCCTTCCCGACCATTGGATGCACGTTCCTGAACATCTACGTTATGTAAGGTGCGCCACTATAAACGTCGCGGAAATCAGTTAGTGCCAACGCTTCGCCCATGAATACGGAACGGTTAAGCCCACGCTACGCCGATATTGAACTCTGGGAACCTGGAGACATCCTCGATGCCATGATCGAGGGCCAGTTGGGCTCGGTGGCGGCGGTGCGGGCTGCAGAACCTGCCATCGAGCAGGCAGCCCTCGCCATAGAGGCCAGACTGCGCCGGCAGGGACGCCTTATTTACGCCGGGGCCGGGACCTCGGGGCGGCTCGCCGTGCAGGACGGCGCCGAGCTGATGCCCACCTTCAGTTGGCCCGCCGACCGATTGTTGCTGCTGCTAGCCGGCGGCGACAAGGCGATGACACAGGCCGTCGAGGGCGCCGAAGACGACACGACGCGCGCCGTCGAGCTGATCGACGAGCACGGCGTTGACGCCACCGACGTGCTCATCGCCACGGCGGCGAGCGGGACGACCCCGTTTACCTTGACCTGCCTGCGCGAGGCTCGGCGGCGCGGTGCGCTGACCGTCGGCATTGCCAACAACCCCGGCACACCGCTGCTGACCGAGGCCGAGCACCCGATCCTGCTCGCCACCGGCCCCGAGCCGATCGCCGGTTCGACCCGCATGAATGCCGGCACGGCGCAGCGCATCACCCTCAACCTGCTATCCACGCTGGTGATGATCCGCCTCGGTCGCATCTACCGCGGCATGATGGTGGAGGTGCAGGCCTCCAACGCCAAGTTGGCCCGGCGACGCGAGAACATGGTTGCCGAGTTGACCGGCCAGAGCGACGTCCAGGTGCGCGAGGCGCTCGAGCGGTCGAACGGCAGCGTCAAGCTCGCCGTGTTGTTGTTGCAGGGCTACGCCCTCGCCGATGCGGAGGCCGCGCTCGAAGAAGTCGGCGGCCAGCTGCGCATTGCCATCGATCACCTCGCCAAACAGACCTCCTAGCTCGTCCGCCGCGAACCCGCTCCGGTCGCCGCCGGCGCAAGCTTGCGCGCATTCCGCGTTTCTCGGCAGAAACAGTTATTCCGTGTTGCATCGGGGAAGATTCAAATCGCTGGAACCGAATTCGCACCCGGTAAACATGGTTCGGCAAATTCAGTTGAGATCGATCGCCGCTTCAACGCTGATGCGAAAACTTGCCGCCAGAGGAGCGTCGCGGCAAGGGGCCCGGACGCGAGGGGGCCCGGGTGGAAGCGGACGGCGAGGACGGGAATGTCGAGCCCTGACGACGGAGGCGGCGGCGCGGTCGCGCCCTCCGAACTGGCAACGACTGCTGGGGCAAACCTATCGGGCGAGCATGCAATCGGTGAGCAACGGCCGCGAGCGCTGAGGCGCTTCGTCCGCTGCGCTTGCTACTCGGCGTTGGCCGGCGCGGCCGTCGCGCTTGCCTCGCACGCGGCACTGCAGCTTGCCATGTCGCAAATGGGCCCGCAGCCGCTACAGACGGTGGCGCACCTGCTGCCGACCCCTGCTCACTCGGACGCGGCCCCGCAGGACGACCTCGCATCGGTTGCCTTGTCGCCAGATCAAGTCGACGCGCGCTACCTGCGCATGCTGTTCGCCTTCGAGGATCGGCGGTTCTATACGCACGCCGGCGTCGATCCGTTCGGTATCGCCCGCGCCGCCCGCGACCTTGTCCTCAAACAGCGCATCGTCACCGGCGGCTCCACATTGACGATGCAGGTCGCCCGCCTGCTCGACAATCAATACAAGCGCACGCCGTCAGTGAAGCTCCGGCAGATCGTCCGCGCCCTGCAGCTCGAGCAGCGGCTCACTAAGAAACAGATCCTCAGCCTCTACCTTGGCCTTGCCCCGTTCGGCGGTCGCGTCAAAGGCGTGCGCGCAGCCTCGCTCAAATACTTCGGCAAGGACCCGCACGACCTGTCGATTGCCGAAGCGGCGCTGCTCGTCGCGCTGCCGCAAGCACCCGAGGCGCGCCGCCTCGATCGCGACGCCGAGGCCGCCCTCCGCGCCCGCAATTTCGTCATCAAGACCGTCACCGCCGCCGGCGTGCTGACGCCGGAAGAAGCCCAACGCGCCCAGCTGGAACCTGTCGTAGCGGCGAGCCCCCCGCTGCCTCCAACCCCGGAGATGAAGCCCGTGCTGAAGCCTGCCACCGCCAACGTCGCCGGTTTGTTCGCCGGCATCACTATCGGCCTCAACCTGGTCGCCGGGCCGGCGACGGCGGCGCCAATCGAGCAGCCCGCTCCGCCCCAGTTCATGGCCTCGCATCAGCCGATGCTGCTCTCGGTGCGGCGCAAGCTGCTCGCGCAGCTCCCCGAGGGCACGACGCAAGGCGATCGCGACGGCCTTTGGATGTTCTACGCCGCGCGGACCGAGCCGGTGTGGGTCAATGAGAAGGGTTGGACGCCGCAAGCGCTGGCGGTCATCGCCGAACTCAAACGTGCCGGGGACTGGGGCCTTGATGCCGCCGACTTCGAGGTGCCGGCGCTCCCCTCGTTGATGCCGGACGCCGCCCAATCGGAGAAGGCGCTGACCGACGCCGAGATGGCGCTGTCGCTCGCCGCGCTCAAGTACGCGCGCTATGCCCGCGGCGGCCGCATCGAGGATCCGGCGACGCAACTCAGTTCCTACCTCGATCGCAAGCCGACACTGCGGCATCCGCTTCTCGTCATGAACCAGATTGCCGCCAGCGCCGCCCCCGGCGAATACCTGCAAAAGATGCATCCGCAGCACCCGCAGTTCGAGAAACTGCGTCAGCAGTACCTCGCCCGCCGCGATGGCGCGACGACGCAAACCGCGGACATCCCCACCAAAGGCAACAAGCTGTATCCCGGCACGACGCACCAGGACATAACGCTCGTCCGCGAGCGGCTCGGTGTTGCCGCGACCGACGGCGCCACCGGTGTCTATGACGATCCGCTCGTCGAAGCGGTGAAGGCGTTCCAGACCAAGCGCGACATCTCCCCCGCCAACGGCATCATCAACGCCAAGACGCGCCGCGCGCTCAACGAGCACACGCAAGTCTCGCCCAGCACGCTACTGGCCAACATGGAAGAGTGGCGGTGGATGCCCGAGGATCTCGGCGAAACCTACGTTTGGGTCAATGTTCCCGAATACACGGTGAGCGTCGTCAGCAAGGGCGAGATCGTGCACACCGAGCGCGTCATCGTCGGCGAACTCGACAAGCAGACGCCGATCTTCTCGAAGGATCTGCAGACGATCTACTTCAACCCGCGCTGGAACGTGCCGGAGAGCATCAAGGTCAAGGAGATCTTGCCGAGCCTGGCGCGCGGCGGCGGCTACTTTCAACGCCAGGGCATGAAGCTCGTGCGCAACGGCCGCGAGATCAAGTCGAGCAGCGTCAACTGGGGCAAGGCCGACATCCGCGAGTACGACGTCTATCAGCCGTCAGGCCCCGGCAACGCGCTCGGCCGCATGAAGTTCACGTTCCCCAACAAACACTCAGTCTACATGCACGACACGCAGAGCAAGGGCCTGTTCAGTGAAGCGCAGCGCACGTTCAGCCACGGGTGCGTGCGCGTGAAGAACCCCGAGCGTCTTGCTGAAGTGCTGCTCGGCATCGACAAGGGCTGGAGCGCTCGCGAGGTCGATGAGCTACTCGACGGCGAACCCGAAGAGCTCGGCGTACCGCTCAACCAGCACATTCCGGTGCATATCACCTACTTCACCGCCCAGGTGGATGACGGCGGCGAGGTGACGACGGAGGAGGATGTCTACGGCCACGAGAAGCGCATCACCCAGGCGTTGAAGGGCCAGTGGAATTCCATCGACAAGGGTTCAGATCATCTGGCGCAGGTGGAACTGGCGCGCCTGCTCGATGACGCCGAGAGTTCGGGACGTGCAACGGCGCGCCGGAGCGGCCGTCGTGTCGTCAGCCGCGGCGATAGTGGGGACGGCGGCGGTGGCGGCGGCTACTCCCAGCGCGTTGTGAGCCGCGGAAACTCGGCAAACGACATCTTCCGTCAGAGCTTTGGCAATTAGCAGACCGCGATCTGATTGTTGTTTCAGCCCCCAAACTCCGGCTCGGGCGCGACAGGCGGCCGAGCTTGCAAATGCTTGGCCGAACAGCGTTCTTGCAAGCAATAAAAAGGTCTGCGTTTCATTCTTCAAAGATAAAGCCTGTCACCCGCCATTCATTGCTTCGCCGGTTCGGCTGGTGATCAGTGATCTCGCTCCGCGATCAACGAGTGAGGAAACAATGTCGAGTGCTTACGGGATGCTGGCAGGCGTGGCGGCGCTGTCGGTATTCGCTCTGGCCCAGCCGGCCAGTGCGCTGACGATGAAGCAGTGCAGCGAGAAATACAAAACCGCCAACGATGCCGGCGCCGTCGGCTCGATGAACTGGAACGACTTCCGGAAGGCCGAGTGCGGCGAGAGCGCCACGATGGCGCTCAACAAGGTCAAGGCCGAGAAGAAAGCCGAACCGTCCACCGCCGCGGCCGGACCGAGCATGCAGGAGTGCAGCGCGAACTTCAAAGCGGCCAAGGATGCCAAGACGCTTGGCGGCATGTCGTGGAACGAGTTCCGCAAAGCCGGCTGCGTCGCCAAGACGGCGGCGGCGAAGCCCGCGATGAAGAAGGAAACGGCGCGCATTGCACCGGCCGAGACAACGACGACCGTCAGCCAGCAGGAATGCAGCACGCGCTACCAGGCGGCGAAATCCGCCGACACACTCGGCGCCATGACGTGGAATGAATTCCGCTCGGCCGGATGTCCCGTCACCATGGCCAAGCGCAGCGGCAGCATGCTGCCCACCATGGGCACGCTCTTCCCGACTTCCATCGCCAGGAAGTATGCGGGCCAGAAGGCTGGCAAAGCCCGCATGCTGACGTGCCGCGATCAATACCGCGCCAACAAGGCCGCCGGGATCACCGAGCCGAGGTGGACCGAAGAAGGCGGCGGCTACTACAGCGAGTGCAACAAAAGACTGAGCCAGCAGTAGCGATTTTCACACTGCAGAGTAGCAAGAGGAGAACGACATGGGACTGCTCGATGAAGCGCTGAAACAGTTCACGCAGGGCAACCAGGGCGGTGGCGGCCAAGCCGGTACCGGCAATCAGCCCCTGGTGGCGATATTCCAGGAGCTGTTGCTGGGCAAAGCACAGCCTGGCAACCAGCCGACCCCACAACAGCAGGCGTCGGTGCCACAGGCATCGTCGTCGCAAGCAGGCGGCCAGGACGCCGGATCTCTGGGCGGTCTCGGCGGCCTACTCGCTCAGCTGCAAGCGGCCGGCCTCGATAACGTCGTCAAATCATGGATCGGCACGGGCCAGAACCAGCCGGTGGAGCCCGACGAACTCGGCGACGCACTCGGCAAGAAGGCTGTGACGCAGATGGCCGACAAGGCCGGCTGCAGCAAGGACGATCTGCTCGCCCAGCTTTCGGCGGCCCTGCCCGGCCTGATCGACAAGCTGACGCACGATGGTCGCATTCCGACCCAGCAGGAGATCAAGCAGCGGCTCGGCGCCGGTCGCTAACCGGCCCGTCCTTCTGATGCCTGTCCGGCCGGCGCACCCCGTGTGCCGGCCGTTTTTTTTCGGCTTACGTCGTCGCCCGCCGCATCGACTGTTCCAGCCGCATCCACGCCGGCTCGCCGGAAGGTAGTCCGATGCGCAGCCAATTCGGCCGCTCCACGAAGCGCCGCACGAGAACGCCGTCGCTTCCCAGCGCGTCGGCAATATCTGCGGCGCGCGGGTGGCTCAGCAGGCGGAATAGCGGCGTGGCGCCTTCGATTGCCAGCCCGCACGATGTGATGAGCGCATCGAACCGCGCGCCATCGGCGGCGAGTGCCGGCCGCAGCATCTCCAGCCACCGAGAATCCGACAGCGCAATCGTGCCGATGGCGAGCGCCGGACCCGACACCGGCCACGGACCGATCTCTGCACGCAGCCGCTCGGCGACCCCCACGTGCGCCACGGCAAATCCAAGCCGCAGTCCCGCCAGGCCATACGCTTTGCCGAACGAGCGCAGCACGATCGTTGCCCGCGGCAAGCTCTCAATGATGCTGGTATCGGCCGGCGCCAGATCGGCGAACGCCTCGTCGACGATGAGCAGCCCTTGCCGGTCGACCAGCATCGCTGCCAGCTGCCGCAGCTCATCGGGCGGCACGATGCGGCCGGTAGGATTGTTGGGGTTGACGACGACCGCGACGGAACGCTTCCGCAGTAGCGCGACGCTGTCGACCTCGCTCACGGCGTGTCCATGCCGCGTCCAGGCGGCGGCGTGCTCACGATACGTCGGGCCGAGAATTGCGACATCCGTCGGCGCGAGGAGCCGCGGGACAGCCTGGATGAGCGGCTGGCTGCCCGCGGCAATGACGATCATCGCCGGATCAGCGGCGCCATAGCGACGCGCGGCGGCAACGCGCAGAGCCTCCTCCGCCTCGGATTGCGGCAGCTTTGACCACGCATCAGGCGCCAGCGCAGGCAGCGGATAGGTGTGCGGATTTATTCCCGTCGACAAATCGACCCACGGCTCGGGTGCATCCGGGAATTGCCGCCGCGCCGCTGCGAGATCGCCGCCGTGGGCGACAGGTTCTGTGCCGCCTTCACCCGTGCTAGCACATGCCACCGGCAGGCCGCTCAGATCGACAAATTTCATGTATCCGTTCACAGCTCTCGTGGCGCTCGCGCTGGATGCAACATGGGGTTATCCGTCGTGGGTATTCGCGGCCGTCGGTCATCCGGTCAGCTGGATGGGGAGGCTGATAGCACGGTGCGAGGTGCGCTGGAATGAGCCACGCTGGTCGTTCTCGCGCCGGCGCCTGCATGGCGCCATAGCGCTTTTCGTAGTGCTCGCGGTGACGGCGGCTGCCTGTATCACCCTGACCGCCGTCATCAACAAGGTCGTCCCGGCGCCGTTCAATCTGCTGCTGATCGGCGCTGCGGCAAGCACGCTCATCGCCCAGCGCAGTCTTTACGACCACGTCGCCGCCGTCGCCGCTGCGCTCGAAGGACCAGGCCTCGCCGAGGCACGGCGGACGGTCGGGCTCATCGTCGGCCGCGACACGGATGGGCTCGATGAAGCAGGCGTTGCTCGCGCCGCCATCGAAAGCCTTGCGGAAAACTACTCCGACGGCGTCGTGGCACCGCTGTTCTGGCTTCTCGTCGGCGGGCTGCCCGCAGCCGCAATCTACAAGGCGATCAACACGGCCGACAGCATGATCGGCCACAAGAGCGAGCGCTATCGCGCCTACGGTTGGGCAGCGGCGCGTCTCGACGATCTCGTCAATCTACCGGCGTCGCGCCTTGCCGCGCTGTTCATCATCGCCGCTGCGTCCGCCCTGCCGGACGCCAATGCCCGTGAGGCGATGCACGCCGTGGGCCGCGACGCTCGGCACCACCGCTCGCCGAATGCCGGCTGGCCCGAGGCGGCCATGGCGGGTAGCCTCGGTGTACGCTTGGCCGGTCCGCGGTCTTACGGCGGCACGCCGGTACGCGACCATTGGATGGGTGACGGGCGCGATGCCGCCGATGCCGCCGATGTGCGCCGCGCGCTGGCCGTGTATAGAACAGCGTGCATCATGCAATCGATTGCCGTGGCAGCAATCGGGTGTCTCGCAATCGCCTGCGGCGCTACGTGATCGGGGGATTTAGCTTTTGTTGTCAGTCAAGCTCGAGCCGCCGTTTCTACTCGCCACGTTCGCGGCGCCGCACCGGGTGCTGAGCTGGTCGATGCTGCGGCCGGGGTTTCAAACCGCGCATCGCGTCGCGTGGCTCGAAATACGCAACCGCGATCTGCCGCCTGATGTCGATGCGGGCCAGGTGATCCGCGAGCGCGTCGGGCGCGCCGGCCTCGACGATGCGGTCGTCTTCGTCACCTCGCGCGATATTCGCCGCCACCATCTGGAGCGTGTCTCCGTTGAAGGCGAACGCGCGACATGCCTGACGACGGTCGGGTTGTCGAACAGCGAGCGTGTCGGCATACGGCTGCATCAGCCGCCGCCCGTAGCGGGCACGATCAACACACTGGTGCAGGTCTCGCGGCCGCTCTCGGAAGCCGCGTTGATCGAGGCGCTGTCGATTGCCACCGAGGCGCGCACAACGGCGGTGCTCGATTCAGGCGAGCGCAGGAAAGGCGTAGCGGTCACCGGGACGGGGACTGACTGCATCGCCATCGCAGCGCCAGTCGGGGACGATGCCGCCGCGTTTGCCGGCAAGCACACGGCTATCGGCGAATGCATCGGAGCGGCGGCATATAAAGCCACCGCCGACGGCATACGTGTCTGGCAGGCGGACTTTGCCGCGTTGCTGGCGCGCGGCAACAAGCAATTGGCCGAGCCTACTTAGATCACGCGCATTTGTTAGCTTGGCTAACGTGGCTGTCAAAGGCTAGAAGGCGCCATGCCGCGCAAGAGAACAACCACCGCACCTGCAGGAACTTCGAGTCCGGCGCCAGTCGAGCGCGCCGCGCGCTTCAAGCGCGTGCGCGATGCGCATCAGACGGAGTTGGCCGAGGACTACGTCGAACTGATCGCCGACCTCATCGAAGAGAAGGGCGAGGCGCGTGTCGTCGACTTGTCGGAGCGTCTCGGCGTTACCAAGGCGACGGTGAATAATACGATCCAGCGTTTGCAGCGCGACGGCTTCGTCACGAGCCAGCCCTACCGCGCCATCTTTCTCACCGACAAGGGTCGCAAAGTGGCGGTGGTCTCACGTGAGCGCCATTTGATTGTGCGCGACCTGCTCCTCGCACTCGGCGTCGATGCCGAGACAGCAGACGCCGACGCCGAAGGCATCGAGCATCACGTCAGCAAGGCGACGCTGGAGGCCTTCCGCCGGCATCTCAGCAGGAATCGTCGCCGGCGCAGCTAAGCGTTTGAATTGAGGTGCCGCGCGGGCCGGGTGACGCCGTCCGCTGGGAGCAGCAACTTGGCTGTTAGCGGCGCGGCCAAACCGATTTACGCCCCTGCGATTCGCCCCGCACTATCCCGCCGACTGTCGCACAGGGGGCAAGATGCGCGCCGCACGTCGCTGGCTACGGAACGGGGTGGCTAAGACACTCAAGGTGAACGGCAATCTGCAACTCTGGTGGACGCCGGAGCTGCCTATCATTTACGTGAGCAACCCCAAAGCTGGCTGCTCCACTATCAAGAACAGCTTGAAGCAGGCACAGGCCGACGACTACCTGCAGTCGGGCCGCAAGGGCTTTCGCCGTCTGGCCGAGCCCCATCTGAGCGACGACTGCCTCAGGAACGACGGGCTGCGCAGCCGGACCTGCAAAGAGCGCCTTCTCATCTCCTGCGTCCGCAATCCCTATACGCGCGCCTTGTCCGGCTATCTCGACATGGTCCGCGGCAACAATGCCGTGCAGTACCCCGAGTTGCGAAAGGGGCGCCCCGCGAGCTTCATCGAGCATCTCGAAACGCTGGACGCGATGCGCCCGGAGATGATGAACTCTCACTTCCGGCCGCAGCACATCAACCTCGATGTGCCGAACATCACGTATGACGCGACGTTCTTTCTGGAGAACATCGCCGCGCTGCCGCAGGTGCTGCGCAGCCAGCTTGGCGGATTCGATCTCAAGACCTTTGCGCCGCATGCCCGCGGTGCCAGCACGGAGATGGAGAGCCAATACTCCGCCCGCGCCGTGGACCTCGTGCAGCGCATCTACGGGCCGGATTTCGAACACTTCGGCTACAGCTGGGATCTTGCCGATTCAGCCAAGCCACCCGGGGCATATCTGGCGCGCGGCGTTCTTGTCGATGACAGCGCCGCTGCGCTGCCCCTCGGCCCGAGCGGGGCGGCAGATGCCCTGAAGCCGGAGTTGCGCTACCGCCGGCTGGTCGAGATGAAACTGATCTAAGCCTCCATCGCGCCGCGACCTTAGCTGCGCAGGCCAGGTGCCTCGTGGCCGGTGCGCGCCACATACTCCGAGTAGCCGCCGCCGTAGTTGTGGATGCCGTCGGGCGTCAGCTCCAGCACCCGGTTGGACAGGGCGGCGAGGAAGTGCCGGTCGTGCGAGACGAACAGCATGGCGCCCTCGTAGTCCGACAGCGCCGCGATGAGCATCTGCTTGGTCGCCATGTCGAGATGGTTGGTCGGCTCGTCGAGCACCAGAAAGTTCGGCGGGTCGTAGAGCATTTTCGCCATCACGAGGCGCGCCTTCTCGCCGCCCGACAGCACGCGGCAGCGCTTTTCCACGTCATCGCCTGAGAACCCGAAGCAACCGGCGAGCGATCGCAACGAGCCGTGCCCCGCCTGCGGAAAGGCGTCCTCCAGCGTCTGGAACACGGTGCGCTCGCCGACGAGCAGATCCATGGCGTGCTGCGCGAAATATCCCATCTTCACGCTGCCGCCGACCTTCACCGTGCCGGCATCCGGCTGCGTCGAGCCAGTCACCAGCTTCAGCAGCGTCGACTTGCCGGCGCCGTTGATGCCCATGACGCACCAGCGCTCCTTGCGGCGCACGTGGAAGTCGAGGCCCTCGTAGATGGTCCGGCTGCCGTAGCTCTTGTGCACTTCCTTGAGGCTGACAACGTCCTCGCCGGAGCGCGGCGCCGGCGCAAACTCGAACATCACCGTCTGGCGGCGCTTGGGCGGCTCCACCCGGTCGATCTTCGCCAGCTGCTTGACGCGGCTCTGCACCTGCGCGGCGTGCGAGGCGCGCGCCTTGAAACGCTCGATGAAGCGGATTTCCTTGGCCAGCATCGCCTGCTGACGGTCGAACTGCGCCTGCTGCTGCTTTTCGCTCATCGCACGCTGCTGCTCGTAGAACTCGTGGTTCCCCGAGTATGCCGTCAGCGCGCCGCCGTCGATCTCGACGATCTTCGTCACGATGCGGTTCATGAACTCGCGATCGTGCGAAGTCATCAGCAGCACGCCCTCATAGTTCTTTAAAAACTCCTCGAGCCAGATGAGACTCTCCAGATCGAGGTGGTTGCTCGGCTCGTCGAGCAGCATGGCGTCGGGGCGCATCAGCAGGACGCGGGCCAGCGCCACGCGCATCTTCCAGCCGCCCGACAGCGCGCCGACGTCGCCGTCCATCATCTCCTGGCTGAAGCTCAGACCCGCCAGCACTTCGCGCGCCCGGCCGTCCAGCGCATAGCCGTCCAGTTCTTCGAAGCGGCCCTGCACCACGCCGTAGCGTTCGATGATGTCTTCCATCTCGTCTGCGCGCTCGGGATCGGCCATGGCGGCCTCGAGCTCCTTCAGCTCGCTCGCCACCGCGCTCACCGGGCCGGCGCCGTCCATCACCTCGGACACGGCGCTGCGGCCGGCCATCTCGCCCACGTCCTGGCTGAAATAGCCGATGGTGATGCCGCGATCGACGGCCACCTGCCCCTCGTCCGGCTGCTCGTGCCCCATGATCATGCGGAACAGCGTCGTCTTGCCGGCGCCGTTGGGGCCGACGAGCCCGACCTTCTCGCCCTTGTTGAGCGCCGCCGAGGCCTCGATGAAGACGATCTGGTGGCCGTTCTGCTTGCCGATATTGTCGAGACGAATCATATGCGGGTGGGCCCTGGAGAAAATGTATCGGGGCACCCTTAGGGCATGCGGCGTGCGCGCGGAAGAGCGTCCCCCTATCCCACGCTGTTTGTTGCCTGAGACAATAGCGCCCGCCCCAGTCGCCCGAGCCCACTAGTCGTGCACGGACTTGAGCGCGCGCGCTAAGAGATCGATGAGTTCGTCGATCTCGTTCTTGTCGATGATGAGCGGTGGGGCCAGCGCGATGGTATCGCCAGTGGCCCGCACGAGCGCACCCAGGTTGAATGCCTCGACGAACCGCGCATGGGCGCGTCTCCCGGGCTCGCCGGCGAGCGGCTCCAACTCGATCGCGCCGATCAATCCGATGTTGCGGATGTCGATGACATGCGGAAGTCCCTTGAGCGAGTGCACGGCTTCGCGCCAATAAGGTGCGAGGTCCGCCGCACGGGTCAGCAACCCTTCCTCTTGCAGCGTGTCGAGCGTCGCGATGCACGCCGCGCACGCCAGCGGATGCCCTGAATACGTGTAACCGTGGGCCAGCTCGATCGCCGTCTCGGGCCCGGTCATGAAGGCATCGTAGACCTTCGACTGCACGAACACGGCTCCCATTGGTACGGCGCCGTTGGTGATTCCCTTGGCGGCCGTGATCAGGTCTGGCGTCACGTTGAAGTAGTCGGCGGCAAACGGTGCCCCGAGACGTCCGAACGCGGTAATCACCTCATCGAAGATGAGAAGGATATCGTATCTGGCGCAGATCGCCGCGAGCCGCTGCAGGTAGCCTTTCGGCGGCACGAGCACGCCGGTCGAGCAAGCCACCGGCTCGACGATGACGGCGGCGATGGTCGAGGCGTCGTGCAGCGACACCAGCCGCTCCAGATCGTCGGCGAGCTCGGCACCGTGCAGCGGCTCGTCGCGGCTGAACGCGTTGCGTGCGATATCGTGCGTATGGCGCAGATGATCGACGCCGCTCACCAGCGCGCCGAACATTTTGCGGTTGGCGCCGATGCCACCGACCGCCGTACCGCCGAAGTTGACGCCGTGATAGCCCCGTTCGCGGCCGATGAGGCGTATCTTCGATCCGTTGCCCTTTGCCTGGTGGTAGGCGATGGCAATCTTCAGAGCCGTATCGACGGACTCCGAGCCCGAGTTGGTGAAGAACACATGCTCGAAATCCGGCGGCGCGATGTTGACGAGGCGCGCCGCGCACTCGAACGCTTTCGGGTGTCCCATCTGAAATGTGCCGGCAAAGTCCAACTCCCCCGCTTGGCGGCGGATGGCTTCGACGATCTTCGGGCGGCAGTGGCCGGCATTGACGCACCACAGTCCCGACGTGCCGTCGAGCACGTGGCGCCCGTCGGCTGTGACGTACCGTGTACCTTCCGCCCCGACAAAGAGGCGCGGCGACTGCTTGAATTGGCGGTTGGCCGTGAAGGGCATCCAGAAGGCGTCGAGGTCGTTGGTCTTCAGGCCCGCGTGTGCCTGGGCCGGGCGTGCGCTTTTCATGCTTGGTCTTCTGTAGGCCTGACGCCGCGCAGAATGCGCCACGGGCGAGCTCGATTAGGTTAATCACGGCGACCCAGTCGGGCAGATATCCAGCCTACTTGATATTTCTCGATCCCGCAGCGGGAACAATGTCTGGCCCGTTTGGGATAACGGCAGCGTGCCGGGGCGCGCGGCGAAGGAATATTCTGCGCCGCCGGACCTGATCCGGCACTGAGGAGCACGGAATGCAATATCGTCTTTTGATCGCGGCCGGCACGCTCGCTGTTCTGACACTCTTCTCTCTGCAAGCGATGGCCGTCGAGGCCCCGAAACGCAAGCCAGGCCACTGGCAGATTACCACCGTAGCCGGCGGCATGGGCATGACGACGATCGATGCCTGCATCGGCGAAGATGACAACATCGCCACGCCATCGGAAAGCGGCGACTGCTCGAAGCCGACCGTGACTGAGGCCGGCAGCGAGGTGATCGTGGACGTCGTGTGCAAGCGTGCGCACGGCAAGCAGACCATGAGCACGGCGTTCGGCGGCGACTTCAATTCGCGCTATCACGGCATCATGAAGATGACGTTCGATCCGCCGGAGGGAGTCAAGAATACGGGCGTGACAATCGAGGGAAGTACATCGGTCCCGACTGTCCGCCCGCCGCCGCTCCGGCACCAGGATAGCCTCGACGATGCACGTAACGACCGACGCCGTGCATCCCTGCTAGAGGCCAGATTTGCCGGAGTTGGCCGGCAGATGCTGGATGGCAATCCGCATCAGCTCGGGGAGCGTTCTCACCCCGAGCTTGGCTTTGAGTTGCGCGCAGGTGTTGACCACCGTCTTATAGCTGACGTGCAGCTCTTCGGCGATCGAGATGTAGGGCTTGCCCTCGGCGATGAGCGCCAGCGTCTGCAGTTCGCGCAGCGTCATGCGGCTCAGAGGATTGCGATCGCCGCGCGCTTCCATGAAGGCGATTTGTGAAGCCAGCTCGTGAATGAGATATGGCTGTCCGTCGCGCACGCGGCGGAACGCCTTGGCGAACTCCTCGGACGAAGTGTCCTTCAGCAAATAGCCGTTGGCCCCCACCTCCAGCGCGCGGCTGACGATCATGCGATCGGAATGCATGCTGAGAACCAGAACGGGCGTTCGCTCATCGTGGATGCGAAGGCGACGTATAAATGACAATCCGCCAAGCGCTCCGGATTGCATCGACAGATCGACGATGATCATGTCCGGGTGCTTTTGCCGATAGATGCGAAAACCTTCCGACAGGGTCGACGCGACAAGGAGGTTTAAATCGCGAAACGGACATGGATGACGCTCGATTCCCGCTGCAGCGTCATTGCCAGCCCGCTGCGCCGGAACACCGCCAGCATCGGCTGATTATGCGCCAGAACATCGGCCTCGAGCTGCAGCAGGCCCTGATCGCGAGCAATGAGAACCAAGTGCCTTAGGACTAAGCTGGCGATCCCCCGTCCGTGTTGGGCGTCCGCTGTCATGAACGCCAACTCGGCCCTGCGCGCGGCGCCAAGCGGCTGCTCTGAACAGTAGCGACCGCCACCCAGTAGCTTCTCGGCATCGTTGATCCGCATCGTAACCACCAGCGCGACCACATGATCGGAATCGACCTCGGCTAGTTGCCGGAGTTCGGTCTCGGTTAATTCCTTCTTGTGAGTGAAGAAGCGGGTGTAGATCGACTCGCGGTCCAGGGCCACGAACGCGGCAAGCAGAGCTTCACGATCCCCTGCCCGAATAGCGCGGACCGTGACTACGGTCCCGTCCTTGAGCGTGTCGGAGGCGACGTAATTTCGCAGATTCGTTGAATCGCTGCTCCTGATAGCGCAGGCCGCCCGCGAGCATGGCTG
>JBDTOR010000034.1:0-18971 GCA_039933175.1 Hyphomicrobium sp.
AACTGAAACTCTTTGTAGATGCGCATCAGGGGTCTCTAGGCCATTTTCTCGTGCATTTCCAGTGGCCGGCAGCCGTTAGGGAATGCCGAGCAGCTTGTGGGTCTGCACCGACAGGCGCCATTCCGGATGCGCCTTGCAGTAGGCGATGGCCCGATCCGTGTTGGCCTTGGCGTCGGGCCCGTCCATCGGCTGCAGGTAGCGATGGGTGAACGCTAGCGCCGCCACCGTCTCCGGGTCGAGGTCCGGCTGCGGGTAGACGAGCTTCAATTCGTCGCCCGAGCGCTGCTTGAGGTCAGTACCGGCTTTTGGAGAGACGCAGATCCAGTCGATGGCGCGCGGCACGGGCAGCGTGCCGTTGGTCTCGATGGCGATGCTAAAGCCGCACGCGTGCAGGGCGTCGACGAGCGCCGCGTCGACCTGCAGCATCGGCTCGCCGCCGGTCAGCACGATGAACGTGGCGCCGGCACCGCCGGCAACCTTGGCGCAAACGTCGGCTAGATCGTCGGCCGTGGCGAACTTGCCACCGCTCTCGCCATCGGTGCCAACGAAATCGGTATCGCAGAATTGGCAGTCGGCCTTGGCGCGATCCTGCTCGCGGCCGGACCACAGATTGCAGCCGGCAAAGCGACAGAAGACGGCGGCGCGCCCAGCGTTCGCACCTTCGCCCTGCAGCGTATAGAAAATCTCCTTCACGGCGTACATGCGGGCATCCCTAATCGCCTGCACGCCGGCATTCAAGTTAAGAGGCCTTTTCAGCGCACCATTTCGACGGGGAGGGCGGGGCCGGAACCCGCGCCGCTGCGCTCGATCGTCTTGGCGATCTCGTCGAGATCGGCCTGGCGCAGGTGCAGGGTGGCGGCGTCGATCCAGCCGTCGACTTGGCTGGGACCGCGGGCGCCGACGATGGCGCCGCTGACACCGGGCCAGGCGAGCGTCCAGGCGATGGCGGTGGCGGCCGCGCCTGTGCCGTAACGCATGCCGACGGCTCTCATCGTCTCGGCGAGTTCCAGATTGGCCCTCAGCTTGGCGCCGGTGAACTCGGCATTGCGCGAGCGCCAGTCGTTGGCCGGGAGTGTCTTGGCGCGCGCGGCGGAGAAGGCACCGGTCAGCAGGCCGGCCTGCATCGGGCTGTAAACGATGACGCCGGTGTCATGCTTGACGCACCAGGGCAGCTCGGCAGCGGCGAATTCGCGGCGGATGGCTGAGAATGGCGGTTGCAGCGTATCGACGTGGCCGACCTTCTCGGCCGCCGTGAGCTGCGCCACGTTATGGTTGGAGAGGCCGACGGCGCGCACCTTTCCCTCGGCTTTGAGGTCGAGCAGCGTCTTCCAATACTCCTCGATGGGCGTGCCATCCTTAGCCGGCCAATGCATCTGATAGAGGTCGATGCGCTCGAGGCCGAGGCGCTTGAGCGAAGCCTCGCACTCGGCGCGGATGCTGGCAGGGGCGCCGACGTTCTGCGGCATCGCCTGGCGATCGTTGTCGTCCCAGCGCAGCCCGCACTTGGTGAATACCAACGGGCGCTGGGCCGATGGCATGTCCTTCAGCGCGGCGCGGACGATTTCTTCCGAGTGCCCGAGGCCGTAGATGGCGGCTGTATCGATCCAGTTGACGCCGCGCTCGACCGCATGGCGGATGGCGGCGATGGATTGCTTGTCGTCCTGGCTGCCCCAGCCTACCGCCCAGTCGCCCCCGCCGATGGCCCAGGCGCCGAGACCGACCGGCGTGATGTGCATGTCGGTGCGGCCGAGCCGCCGCTTCGGGAGCGCGGTCTTGCCGGCCGGCGCATCCGTATGAGTGAGGGACACGGAACTCTCCTTCGCTACGGCGCGGAAGGCGCGCGGGGGAAGCGGCGGCACTGCTGCCGCCGCTTTACGAGGCCAGCACTGCGATCGTGCTTAGGGCGAGATGTTCCGGTCGCGCGTCGCTTCGAACAGGAACCACACGCGCCGCTCGGTCTCGTCCATCCAGTTCTCGATGAGACTGGCCGTCGCGACGTCGCCGAGTTCGTCACACAGGTCGTGCGCTTCCTTCATCCGGCCGATGAAGTCCTTGTTGTTGTCGCGCAGCTCCGCCAGCATGTCCTGCGGCGTCACGTAGGCCGCGTCGTTATCCTCGACGCGCTGCAGGCGGGCGATCTCTCCAATCGAGTGCAGGGTGGTGCCGCCGATCTTGCGCACGCGCTCGGCCAGCGGGTCGGTCATCGCGAAAATCTGATCGCCCTGCTCGTCGAGCAGCAAATGGTAGTCGCGGAAATGCGGTCCGCTCATGTGCCAGTGGAAGTTCTTGGTCTTGAGGTAGATGGCGAAGGTATCGGCGAGCAACGCGTTGAGCGCGCCCGACAGATCGCGGATGGCATTGGTGTCGTAGATGCTTGGTGTCTGCAGTGGCGCCTTGCGGCGTTCGGCAGCTTTGCTCATGTCGCCCATTGGGGGATCTCCTCGGCCTTGGGTGGCGTCGAGTATATGCGATGCTTCATATGCGAACGCTTACACAACGTTGCGACCCGACTAACGTCAGGTTGATGCGCGCCGTTTGACGCACGCGCAAAAAGAACGTTTGGGAAACTATGGTGGAGTCAAGCTGGCGTTCTCAGAGTCGTTGAACCACGCGACTTCCTCATCCAGCATCTTTTTGCCAAGGTTCAGGCACCCGGCGGCAATGTTGTTGGGAATGAGTTCGGTCGAAATATTATGGCCTCCGTTGGTAATGTTCGATTTGTGGTCGATGCAAGCTTTGACCATCGCCTGCAGGCTCGTGACGGCGGTGGCTGAATCTAGCCGTGTATCGTCGCCGATTGCCTTGACCAGTGCCTTGTAGCTCTTCTGAATCCCCGCGTACGCATCGACGTGCCGTTTGCGCGCCCCACAGACTTGACGAATTGCGTCCGACATATCTGGCTCGGGCCATTCCACGAGCTCTTTGGTGGCGGCTTCGCAGCCGGCGGGCGATGCGTCGATCTTGCCCTCGTTCTCATAGCCGATCGTCAGATGGTCGGGGAGCGGCGCTCGTCGCTCTTGGCCACTGACAGGTGCGGCTGCAAAGACGAGCAGGGCGGCGAGCGTAATCGACAAGCGGGGCATGGTCATTATCCGCGATGTGACAACAGAAGATGTGTATGCGGGGGCCGGTCGCGCGACAACAATTCCGCGGCTTTGCCCTTAACGAGATAGAAAATCGCGGATCGCGGCGAGCTCCGCCTGGGCGTCAGCGAACTCATCGAAGCGACGTTGTGCGCGCCGGTACCAGTAGCGCGCGTTGCCGTCGTCGCCCTCGATCTTATGCAGCGCGGCATGCAGCCAGTCGGCCACCGCGTCGCCCTCATGGCGCTGCGCGATGTCGTGCGCCGCCGCCCAGTCCTGCGCCAGTGCTCGCTCGACGGCGTGCGCTAGCTCTTCTTGGCGGCTTGCCATGCGTCCCATCCCTTGGCGCGCAGGACGCACGCCGGGCAATGCCCACAGCCGTAGCCCCACGGATGCCGGCGCGAGCGGATGCCGAGATAGCAGGTGTGGGAGTCCTCGACGATCAGTTCCACCAGCGGGACGCCGCCCAGCTCCTCGGTGAGTTCCCACGTGCTCGCCTTGTCGAGCCACATCAGCGGCGTCTCGATCAGGAATTCGGCGTCGGTGCCGAGCGAGAGCGCCGTGGCGAGCGTCTGCAGGGTGTGGTTGCGGCAGTCGGGATAGCCGGAGAAATCCGTCTCGCACATGCCGCCGACGAGGGTACGGATGCCGCGGCGGTAGGCGAGGGCGGCGGCGTAGGTGAAGAACAGCAGGTTGCGGCCCGGCACGAAAGTCGACGGCAGGCCGGCGCTGGTGATCTCGATCTCGGCGTCGCGCGTCAGTGCCGTCTCGCTGAGGCGGCCCAGCTCGGGCAGCTCGAGCATGTGGTCGGCGCCCAGCCGCTGGCGCCACCGCGTATCCATGGCGGCGAGCCCATCGCGCAGCCTGTCGCGCACCGTCAGCTCGGCCGCGTGCCGCTGGCCGTAGGCAAAGCCGACCGTCTCGACGCGCTCGTACTTGGACAGCGCCCAGGCGAGGCAGACGGCCGAGTCCTGACCGCCGGAGAACAACACCAGTGCCGCGTCATGCGTCATCGTCGCGTCCGTCAGAAGCTGGCGCCGTCGATCTTCTTGATGGTTAGCGCGTCGAGGTCGACGCCATCGAGGCAGCGGACGTTGAGCGCCACCGTCTGTACCCCGTCCGGACGCGACCCGCGAGCGAAGGGCAGCACGCCGCAGGTGGAGCAGAACTGGTAGTGGATGACCTTCTTGTTGAAGGTGTACTCGGTAAGGGCGTCGGCGCCGCTTTGCAGGCGAAACTTATCCTCGGGAACGAAGGTCAGCAGGGTGCCGCGCCGCCGGCAGCTCGAGCAATTGCAGGACATGACTTGGTTCAAGTCGGCATCCGCCTCGTAGGCGACCCGCCCGCAGTGGCAACTGCCGGTATACGTCTTGGTCTCCGCCATGAACTGCCCTCCCCGAACGATTGCGCTGGCCGCCCTGGCCGCGCCGGGCGGCGATTTTCAGGCCTTTGCGCTTCCCGTAAGAGCGGCTAAAACGCGCCGGAACCTCCCATGCCCGTTCGCGGCCCGCAACTCATAAGGTAACCACCATGACCGCCATTATCGACATCATCGGCCGCGAGATCCTCGATAGCCGCGGCAACCCGACGGTGGAGGTGGATGTCGTGCTGGAAGACGGTGCGATGGGTCGCGCGGCGGTCCCGTCCGGCGCCTCGACCGGCGCGCACGAGGCTATGGAGCTACGTGACGGCGACAAGTCGCGCTACCTCGGCAAGGGTGTCGAGAAGGCGGTCGATGCGGTCAACAGCGAGATCTTCGACGCGCTGGTCGGCATGGACGCGGAGGACCAGCGCGGCGTCGACGCGGCGATGATCCAGCTCGACGGCACGCGCAACAAGAGCCGCCTCGGCGCCAACGCCATTCTCGGCGTGTCGCTGGCGACGGCCAAGGCCGCCGCGGAGACGAGCGGGTTGCCACTCTTTCGCTACCTCGGCGGGGCCGCGGCGCACGTGCTGCCGGTGCCGATGATGAATATCGTCAACGGCGGCGCGCACGCTGACAACCCGATCGATATCCAAGAGTTCATGATCATGCCGGTCAGCGCCAGCTCGATCGCCGACGCGGTGCGCATGGGCGCGGAGATCTTCCACACGCTGAAGAAGTCGCTGAAGGACGCCGGACTGTCGACCAGCGTCGGCGACGAGGGCGGCTTTGCGCCGAACCTCAAGTCGGCCGACGACGCACTCGGCTACATCATGAAGGCCATCGAGGCGGCCGGCTACAAGCCGGGCGACGACGTCATGCTGGCGCTCGACTGCGCGGCGACGGAGTACTTCAAGAACGGCAAGTACACGCTCGAGGGCGAGGGCAAGTCGCTCGATGCCGGCGGCATGGTGAAATACCTCGAGAACCTCGTATCGCGCTTCCCGATCATCTCCATCGAGGACGGCATGTCGGAGGACGACTGGGCCGGTTGGAAGGCGTTGACCGAGGCCATCGGCGCGCGTTGCCAGCTGGTCGGCGACGATCTGTTCGTCACCAACACCGAGCGTCTTGAGCAGGGCCTCAAGCAGGGGATCGCCAACTCGATCCTCGTCAAGGTCAACCAGATCGGGTCGCTGTCGGAGACGCTTGACGCAGTGTCGATGGCGCAGCGCGCCGCGTACACCGCCGTCATCTCGCACCGTTCCGGCGAGACTGAGGATGCGACCATCGCCGACCTCGCCGTCGCGACAAATGCCGGCCAGATCAAGACCGGCTCGCTGTGCCGTTCGGATCGGCTCGCCAAGTACAACCAGCTCATCCGCATCGAGGGCGAGTTGGGTGATACCGCGCGCTACGCCGGCAAGAGCGTCATTCGCGGCCGCGCCGGCGCCTAGCGGCGTCTTGCCGAATGGGACAGCGCTTTACCTCGAATTAACGAGCACGTGGGATAACAAGGGTGTCCACCAGTTTTGTGCAGCGTACCCAAAGTGCTGCGTCAGCCAAAAAATCATGATCGGCGTTCGAGGCCACGGCAGGCTACGGTGTTGCTTCTCTGCTTGGGTTTGACGGCCTACTTCGTCCATCATGCCATCAATGGCAGGCACGGCTTCGAGGTGAGATCTCGGCTGATCGAAAGATCAGCCTTGTTAGAGTTTGAGATCAAAAGCCTCGAAGCCGTGCGCGCCAAGCTTGAGCGCGACGTCGCTCTGCTCGCACCCCAAAAGCCCGATCCCGACCTCGTCGAAGAGATCGCCCGCGAGATGCTGGGCTTTGTGCGTCCCGCCGATCAGGTGCTGACGCGCCCTTGAGCGCGCCTTTGCGGTGCGCTGGCGTCATTCACCGCGTCATTCTGGCCATCGCCGATCCGCTCTTGTAGGCTCCGACTCGTCCGACCAGACCCTTGTGGCGGCGCCGGGGTAACTCGATGGCTTCTGGAAAATCTTCGCGCGCGACGGCGTCCGCTGCGGGCGCCGGTGCTAAGGGCGCAGCGACCAACGGGCACAAAAAGCCCGCACGCGCCGGATTTACGCGCGATGAGCAGCTCGACGCCTACCGGCTCATGCTGTTGATCCGCCGTTTCGAGGAAAAGGCAGGCCAGCTCTACGGCATGGGGCACGTCGGCGGCTTCTGCCATCTCTACATCGGCCAGGAAGCCGTCGTCGTCGGCATGCAGATGGCACTCGAGCCGGGCGATCAGGTGATCACCGCCTATCGCGACCACGGCCACACGCTCGCCGTGGGTATGGACCCCAAGTCCGTCATGGCCGAGCTGACCGGGCGTCGCGACGGCTGCTCCAAGGGCAAGGGCGGGTCGATGCACATGTTCTCGCCCGAGCGCGGTTTCTATGGCGGCCACGGCATCGTCGGCGCCTGCGTGCCGCTCGGCGCCGGGCTCGCCTTCGCCAACAAATACCGCGACAACGGCCGCGTCTGCCTCACCTACTTCGGCGACGGCGCCGCCAACCAGGGCCAGGTGTACGAGGCTTTCAACATGGCGCAGCTGTGGAGGCTGCCCGTCGTGTTCATCATCGAGAACAACATGTACGCGATGGGAACCTCGGTCGAGCGCTCGTCGTCGACGACCAATCTTTCCCAACGCGGGCTATCGTTCGATATTCCCGGCGAGCACGTCGACGGCATGGACGTGGAAGCGGTTCGAGCCGCCGGCGCCCGCGCCATTGCGCACGCCCGGTCCGGTAAGGGCCCGGTCATTCTCGAGATGATGACCTACCGTTATCGCGGCCACTCGATGTCCGATCCGGCCAAGTACCGCACCCGCGAGGAGGTGCAGCGCATGCGCGACACTCAGGATCCCATCGAGCAGGTGCGCGCGCGGCTGCTGAAGGCCGGCGTCGGTGAGGACGAGTTGAAGGCGATCGACCGCCAGGTGCGCGAGGAGGTGAGCGCCGCGACCGAGTTCGCGCTTGCCGATCCCGAGCCCGATGCCTCGCAGCTCACCACCGACGTGCTGATTTGATGGCGAGGGGCGGGCGGTAATGCCGACGGAAGTTCTGATGCCTGCGCTGTCGCCCACCATGGAGGAGGGCACGCTGACCAAGTGGCTGGTCAGCGTGGGCCAGACCGTAAAATCCGGCGACGTCATCGCCGAGATCGAGACCGACAAGGCGACCATGGAGGTCGAGGCGGTCGACGAGGGCAAGGTGACGAAGATCCTCGTTCCCGAGGGGACCGAGAACGTCAAGGTCAACACGCCGATCGCGCTGATACAAGGCGAGGACGAGGCTCCGGCCGCCAAACCGACGCCACCGAAGCAGACCTCGCCGCCCAAAAGCATGACCGGTAACGATTTTGCCGACGAGTTGAAGGTACCCCCGACCGAGCAGCCGAAGGACGAGCCATCGCGCCGGCATGAACCGGTCTCGGCCGAGCCGGAAATCGCCCCCGGCACCGAGACCGTAAACCTAACCATGCGCGAAGCGCTGCGCGACGCGATGGCCGAGGAGATGCGCCGCGACCCCGACGTGTTCCTCATGGGCGAGGAGGTCGCCCAATACCAGGGCGCCTACAAGGTGAGCCAGCATCTGCTCGAGGAATTTGGCGCGAAGCGCGTCATCGACACGCCGATCACCGAGCAGGGTTTTGCCGGCGTCGGCGTCGGCGCGGCGTTCGCGGGCCTAAAGCCCATCGTCGAGTTCATGACTTGGAACTTTGCCATGCAGGCGATCGATCAAATCATCAACTCGGCGGGCAAGACGCATTACATGTCGGGCGGCGACGTCAAGGTGCCCATCGTGTTCCGCGGACCCAACGGAGCCGCGGCGCGCGTCGCGGCCCAGCACAGCCAGTGCTACTCGGCCTGGTACGCGCACGTCCCCGGTCTGAAGGTCATCGCGCCATCGACACCGGCAGACGCCAAGGGGCTGCTCAAGTCGGCGATCCGCGACCCCAACCCCGTCGTGTTTCTTGAGAACGAACTCCTCTACGGCGCTCACGGCCCGGTGCCGAAGAGCGATGATTTCCTCATCCCCATCGGCAAAGCGCGCATTGCCCGAGCCGGACGCGATGCGACGGTCGTCTCCTTCGCGCGCGGCATGGTCTATGCGCTGGAAGCCGCCGAGCAGCTGGCCAAGGACGGCATCGACGTCGAGGTGATCGATCTGCGCACCCTGCGCCCGCTCGACATGGAGACCGTCCTCACCTCGGTGAAGAAGACGAACCGTATCGTCACGGTCGAGGAAGCCTGGCCGGTGTGCTCGGTCGGCTCGGAGATCTGCGCGCAGGTCGCCATGCAAGCCTTCGACGATCTCGACGCGCCGCCCGCCAAGGTGTCCGGCGCCGACGTGCCGATGCCGTATGCGGCGAATCTCGAAAAGCTGGCGCTGCCTTCAGTGGAGCGTGTCATCGCCGCCGTGAAGTCGGTGCTGTATCTCTAGCTTCGCAAGGAGCCGGTCATGGTGAAAGAACTGCCCGTTGAGCTGGACCCGCCGGATGGCGTCGACGACGCGGAGGAAGCCGTCGAGCTGATGCGCGCCTGGATCTGCGACGGTTCGCTGCTCGTGGCGCTGAACTCCTCGGCGTTCGGCGACCACGTTGCCGACTGGGGACGCCTGCTCGCCGAGGTCGGCCATCACATCGCCAAGGCGGCGGCGCTCAACGGTTACATGCCCGAGACGGATGCGCAGGCGACGTTGCGCGACGCCTTTGTCTCCGGCTTCGGCAGCTTGTCGCCGGGCGCCTCGGGGCGCCTCAAAGGCCGCCAGGAGCATTGAGGCGCATCATGCCAGGGGCCACTATGACCGAAGCGGAGTTGTTGGGCGGCCTGTTCGACGCGCTGCAGACCATCCTGACGCTCGTATCACTGTTCTTTGCCATCGTGTCCGGCTACATCGCAGGCCTCTACTTCTTCCTGGCACGCGCCGGCTTGTTCCTGCGTTTGCTTGCCTTCGGTCTGCTGACCATCGGCCTTAGCTTTCTCGGCGGCACGGCGCTGGTCGTCGGATCGATGCAGGAAGGCCTTCTAAAGGCATGGGGCGCGCTGCCAAGTCCGGTCATCCCGGTGCAAGGCCTGCGTAACCCGATGCCGTTCGAAACGGGCTTGCCGTTCTCGCAGCAGGAGCTGGGAGTCGTCACAGGCTGGATCATCGGCGTCGCCGTCTACGCGGCGCTTGCCTATCTCACGTTCCTCCACGACTGGTCGAAAGAAGCCGGCGTCGGCGAACGCGCCGGGAGCAGCCCATGAGCACGACTTCGCCGGACCGCGTTGCCGCCTCACCCCTTGCGCGGCGCCTCGCCCGCCGGGCTGGCTTGGCGCTCGATGCGCTTGAGGGTTCCGGGCCGCACGGGCGCATCGTCAAGCGCGACATCGAGGCGGCGATCGGGTCGGGCACGAAGCGGGCACCCGATGCACAGCCGACGCGCCGCGAGGTCGCCACCACCGCGCGCCTGGCCACGGGGCCGAGCGACGACAAGATCCTCGCGCTCTACGACAAGGGCAGCTACGAGTTGGTGCCGCACGACAAGATGCGCCGCGTCATCGCTGAGCGCCTGACGCTCGCTAAGCAGACGATCCCGCACTACTACCTGTCGATCGACTGCCGCATCGACGAGCTGCTGCAGGCGCGCGCGCGGATGAACGCGGCGGCGCCGAGCGAGGGCCCGCGCGCCTACAAACTCTCGGTCAACGATTTTATCATCAAGGCCATGGCGTTGGCGCTGCAGGAGGTTCCGGCCGCCAACGCGACGTGGACCGAGGCCGGCATGCTGCGCCACAAGTATTCCGACGTCGGCGTTGCCGTGGCGATCGAGGGCGGCCTGTTCACGCCGGTCATTCGCCACGCCGAAATGAAGTCGCTGTCGGAAATCTCCAACGAAATGCGCGACCTTGCCGAACGGGCCCGCAAGCGGCGCCTTGCCCCGCACGAGTACCAGGGCGGCACGACCTCGATCTCCAACCTCGGCATGTACGGCATCAAGAACTTCGACGCCGTGATCAACCCGCCGCACGCGACGATCCTCGCCGTCGGTGCCGCTGAACGGCGCCCAGTCGTGTCGGGCGAGGCGCTGGAAGCCGCCACGGTGATGAATGTCACACTGTCCTGCGATCATCGGGTGGTCGACGGAGCAACCGGTGCGGCCCTGCTCGGGGCCTTCCGCGCCTTCATGCAAGACCCCGTGCGCATGCTAGTTTAGCAGCGCCGACGCACGCCGTTAACCGAATCACCTCGCTTGAACGAGAGGCAAAGCATCTGCTTTCGCCCGCTTCACGTGTGGCCGGCGGGGCACGGGCGAAGGTATTTCCCCAGCTAAGCGCCTCCCAACGAGGCCGTAAGAGCGTAAGAATAGGGCACTCGCTTGCCGGTGGCCCAGCGCAAGCCTAGAAGCGGGAAATATAGCGTGGGCGTAACTGGTGACCGACTCTAGCCCTTGGAGTGAATCCCAATGACGGCGCGCTCAACCATAATTTATGCCGCGACCATGGCCTGCATGCTCGCCGGCTGTGCGAACGACGGCAGCCTTTCGACCGGTCTCAACACCGGATCCGTCAACCCGCAGGCAGCTGCGACGCAGTCGAAGTCACAGGAGGCCCTGTGTCTGACGCTCGCTTCGCAGATCGAGGCGCTGAACACGGAAGGCGTCTCCGACAAAGTCTCGAAGGCCGCCGCTAAGAAGTACAAACTCAAGGCTACCGATCTGACGAAGGCCGACGAGCTCAACAAGGCCAACACCGAGTTCCAGGGCAAATGCTCGAGCTATCCGCCGCGCGTTGCCGCTGCGGTGCCGGCAGATGCAAAGGACACGGCGGCAGCAGCCAAGGAAACGCCGAAGGTCGCGGCCGTAGCCAAGGCCAAGCCTCCGGTTCCGTCGCAAAAGCCCGTTGCTGCGGCGATGGCGACCCAAGAGACGACGCAAGCCTCCAGCGGTCCTGTTGCCGTCGGGGCTCCCGAGTAGTTCAGAATTGCCAATTTGTGCTCAACTTTCAGGCGCCAGCTGTGTCGTCAAGATGCGGCGGTGCCTGAACGATTTCTGCACAGGATGACATCAAGGGTTGCACGGTCAGTGTGCGTGTGGTGAAAAACGCCCTGGCTTCCAAATACCGAGCGGAGGACATGGTGTCAGGCAACGGTCGGCGCGCGCGTGCTTTCGGCGGAGCAATCGCGGGCACCATTGCGGTGCTGCTCGCCGGGTGCGCAGGAAACACCAACGCAACCGGCGGTGACCCAGGGGCTCAGTCGCTAAGTGGTGGCGAGACGTGCCAGTCCATTCGCACCAATCTCAATCGCCTCGACAAGGAGGGCGTGCCCTCGCTGGTCGAGCAGCAGAACAACGGCAAGAAGCTCGGCGCGCCGCAAAAGGCGAAGGCCGATCTCTACAACCAGCTGCTCGACAAGTATCTCGGTGCGCGCTGCCACGTGTAGCGATGCGCAGGGTCGATCGCGCAACTGATACCGATCGTAACGCAGGCCTCGGCGCACCAACGCTCCGGGGCCTTTGCTTTGCCGCAGCGGAGCAAAGCATATGAGCGCTACCGACTACGACGTCATCATCATCGGCGCCGGCCCGGGCGGCTACGTGGCCGCTATCCGCGCCGCGCAACTCGGCCTGCGCACCGCCGTCATCGAGCACGCACACCTCGGCGGCATTTGCCTCAACTGGGGCTGCATCCCGACCAAGGCGCTGCTGCGCTCGGCCGAGATCCTGCACGAGGTCGGCGAGGCGGCAACGTTCGGCGTCATCCTGCCGGGGCCGCCGAAACTTGACCTCAAGGTGATGCTGGAGCGCTCGCGCTCGGTGGCGGGCGAACTGAGCAACGGTGTCGGCTTTTTGCTTAAGAAGAACCGCGTCGACATCATCTGGGGGACGGCGAAGCTGGGCGGGGGCGGAACAATCGATGTCACGGCGCCGGCGGCGACGGGCCGCAAGAATCCCGATCCGCCGAAGGATGCGCGCGGGCCGGGCCGCTACACCGCCGCGCATATCGTCATCGCCACCGGCGCCCGACCGCGCGCGCTGCCCGGCATGGAGCCCGACGGGAAGAGCATCTGGACCTACTTCGAGGCGATGCTGCCGCCGTCGCTGCCGCGCTCGCTGCTGATTGCCGGGTCCGGCGCCATCGGCATCGAGTTCGCCTCGTTCTATCGAACGCTCGGTGTCGACGTGACGGTGGTCGAGCTGCTTCCGGAAATTCTGCCGGCCGAGGACGCGGAGATCGCAGCGCTCGCCCGCAAGGCGTTCACCAAGGAAGGCATCCGCTTCATCACCAGCGCCAAGGTCGGCGCCGTGAAGCGTGACAAGGACGGCATCACCGCCACAGTCGAGCACGGCGACGGCAAGGTCGAGAGCATCGCGGCCGAAAGGCTGATCTCAGCCGTCGGCGTCGTCGGCAACGTCGAGGGTCTCGGGCTGGAGGCGCTGGGCGTCAAGCTCGACAGGGGCCTGATCGTCGCGGACGGCGTCGGCCGCACCAGCGTCCCCGGCATCTATGCCATCGGCGATGTCGCCGGCGCGCCCATGCTCGCCCACAAGGCCGAGCACGAGGGCGTCATCTGCGTCGAAGCCATCACGGGGCTCGACTTCCACCCGCTCGACAAGCTGCGTGTGCCCGGCTGCACCTACAGCCGTCCGCAGATTGCCTCGGTCGGTCTCACCGAGGCGCGCGCCAAGGCTGCCGGGCGCGAGGTACGTATCGGGCGGTTTCCCTTTCGCGCCAATGGCAAGGCGCTGGCGCTCGGCGAGCGTGACGGACTGGTGAAGACCATTTTCGACGCCGCGACGGGTGAGCTGATCGGCGCGCATATGATCGGCGCCGAGGTCACCGAGCTGATCCAGGGGTTCGTCATCGCCATGCAGCTGGAGGCGACCGAGGAGGATCTGATGCGCACCGTCTTCCCACACCCGACTCTTTCAGAGATGATGGGCGAAAGTGCGTTGGCCGCCTATGGGCGGGCGCTGCACATTCCGCCGGCGGGCAAGACGTCCAGCTGACGGCACGATCGGGAGGGATGGATGGACATCGACACTCGTGCGCTGCTCATCTTCGTATTCATTGGCATCGTCGCCGGCTTCATTGCCTCGCTGCTGCTCGGCGGCAGCGGCGGACTACTGCGCTATCTGCTGACCGGCATCATCGGCGCCTTCGTCGGCGGCTACCTGTTCGACGTCATGAAGATCGATCTCGGATTCCGCAGTAAGATCGTGTCGGAGATCGCCACCGCATCGGTCGGCGCCGTCATCGTCGTGTTGCTGGCACGCTTCATCGCCTGAGGGCGCGGACGACAACGAAGGAAAGATCGGCGCCATGGAAAGCTACGCTCCCTACGCACCCTGGATCGTGATGGTTCTGAACGGTCTGGTCGCCGGGTGGCTCGCCTCCTTGCTGCTTGGCGGAGGCGGTATCATCCGCGACATCTTCGTCGGCATCATCGGATCGTTCGTCGGCGGTGCGCTGGTGCAGGCCGGCCTGTTGAAGCTGCCGTTCCTGCTCGACATGCCGTGGGTGCACCAGATTCTCGTCTCCACCGTCGGCGCCCTGTTGATCATCGTCATCGCCCGCATAATCGGGCGCTAGACCGGCAAGGGCGCGGATTGCGCGGCCGCCGCAGCGCATTACAATGGCGGGTATCCGAGGCCGGAGCTGACCGACTTGAGCGCCCCCGCCATACCTGCTGCATCGCCCGCTGCCACCGAGCCTGCCACGCCGCGGGTGCGTCCGGCCAAGCCGTCATGGATCAGAGTGCGGGCTCCGGGTTCGGCCGCCCATGCAGAGACGGTGCGCATCGTCCGCGGCCATGGCCTCACCACCGTGTGCGAGGAGGCCGGCTGCCCCAACATCGGCGAGTGCTGGTCGAAGCGGCACGCCACGTTCATGGTCATGGGCGATACCTGCACGCGCGCCTGCGCCTTTTGCAACGTGCGCACCGGCATGCCGCGCCCGCTCGACCCCCACGAGCCTGAACGCGTCGCCGCGGCGGCCAAGGAGCTTGGCCTCACGCATATCGTCATCACCTCAGTTGATCGCGACGATCTCGCCGACGGTGGCTCGCACCATTTCGCAAAGGTCATCACGGCGTTGCGCCAGGCCGCTCCGGCCATGACGATCGAGGTCTTGACGCCGGACTTCCTGCGCAAGGACGGGGCGCTCGAGAGGGTGCTGGCAGCGCGACCCGACGTGTTCAACCACAACCTCGAAACCGTTCCGCGACTTTACCTGTCGATCCGCCCCGGCGCGCGCTATTTCCATTCGCTGCGGCTGCTGCAGCGCGCCAAGGAGATCGACCGCACGCTGTTCACCAAGTCGGGCATCATGCTCGGCCTCGGCGAAGCGCGCGAAGAGGTGATGCAGGTGATGGACGACATGCGCTCGGCGGGTGTCGATTTCCTCACCATGGGCCAGTACCTGCAGCCAAGCCCGCGCCATGCGCCGGTGCAACGCTTCGTGCCGCCGGACGAGTTCGACGCGCTGCGACGCATCGCGGTGGCCAAGGGCTTCGCGCTGGTGGCCGCCAGCCCCCTGACGCGGTCGTCGTATCATGCAGGCGAGGACTTCGCGAAGCTGCAGGCGGCGCGCCGCGCTGCGCATTCCTAGGCACAGCGGAGCCGCCCTTGCCCACCTTCGAGACGACGCGGCGGGTGCCCTTCACGGCCGAGCAGATGTTCGCCGTCGTCGCCGACGTCGAGCACTATCCCGAGTTCGTGCCGCTGTGCGAGAAGCTGATCGTGCACGAGCGCAAGCAGACCGGTCCCGATGCGGAGCTCATCGCCTCGATGAGCGTCGGCTACAAGGCCATCCGCGAGACGTACAAAAGCCGCGTCACGCTCAGGCCGGCCGCACGGGAGATCGACGTCATAAAGATCGACGGCCCGTTCGCGCATCTCACCAACCGCTGGCGCTTTCGCGACGTGCCCGGCGGGTCGGAGATCTATTTTCACATCGACTACGCGTTCGCCTCGCGCATGCTGTCGCTGCTGATGGGCGCCGTGTTCGACAAGGCCGTGCGCAAGTATACCGAAGCCTTTGAGGCGCGGGCCCGCGCGCTCTATGGCGCCGGTCCGACGGTCGTGCAGATCCGCTAGCGGATGGCCTTGTCGACGTTGCGTGCGGTGGCGAGTCCCAGGGCCGTTTCGAGGCCACGCGTCCCGGTGAGGATGGCGCCGTCGAGATCGGCTTCGGCCAAGTCTACGCCGGTGAGGTCGGCACCGGTCAGATCGGCGCGTGACAGGTCCGCCCGGTGCAGCACGGCGCCGGAGAGATTGGCGCCGCGCAGGTTGGCGAAGGCGAACTTCGTGTAAGTGAGGTCGGCGCCCGACAGGTTCGCTTTCGAGAGATCGGCGCCGACCATCTCCGTGCGCCATATGTGCTCGATAAAGCCGGACTTCGTGAACGGGGCGAGCGTGGCGCCGCTGAGGTCGGCCCCGGCAAAACTGGTGCGATTGAAGCGGCCGAAGAGGCGCGTGCGGCGCATGTTCGCGCCGGCGAAGCTCGCCACCTCGGTTGCCGGCGCCGCCAGCGTCGAGAAGGTCGCCGGGCGCAGGAAGCTGGTGTCGGAAAGGTCGGCGCCGTCGAAGCGGGTGCCGATGATGGTCACGCGGTCGAGGCGGGCGCCCTTGAGATCGGCCTTCGACAGATCGGCGCGGCTGAGATCGCTGCCGAACAGATTGCTCGCCGCCAGGGTGGCGCCTTTGAAGTCGAGACCGCTCAAATCGAGATCGCGCAGGTCGAGTCCGCCGAGTTGCAACGGATTGCCCCGTTCCGCGTGGTAGAGGCGCGAAGTCAGATCGCGCACGGTGACGTCGGCGGCGTTGACCGTCGCCGGCAGCAGGATCGCCAGGGCAACGAACATGCGCGCGCGTCTAGTCATGCCGCAGCCCCCGTTTCATGATGTCCTGCACCAGCCGCAGAGCCTCGCGCACGCTTGCCAGGCGCACTTCGCGGCGGCCGATGTCGCCGAAGCGGCATTCGAACGTGCGCGTCGCTGCGCCTTTAGCGGCGACGCCGACGTAGACGAGCCCGATCGGTTTTTCGGGCGATCCGCCGTCCGGGCCGGCGATGCCGGTGACGGAGACGGCGATGTGCGCAGGCGAGTTGCTCAGCGCACCGTCGGCCATGGCGCGGGCAACCTCCTGGCTCACGGCGCCGTAGCGCTTGATGACATCGGGAGCGACGCCGAGCATCGCGGTCTTCGCGGCGTCGGAGTAGGTGACGAAGCCGCACTCGACCATGCCGGAGGACCCCGGCACTTCTGTCAGCAGCCCGCAGAGCAGGCCGCCGGTACAACTCTCGGCCGTCGTGATCAGCAGCGCGTGACGCTGCAGGTCCGCGAGCACGGACTTGGCAGCGTCGACGAGATCGGAAGGAAAAAGGGTGGTCATGAACCTCAACGGCCGGCGGACAACGCCCCGAAGGGCGTTGCTGCAGTCTCCCGCGAACCGTTTACGAGGTCAAATAGAGCGGCCGGCTTAGACGGCGACCAGCTTTTCGGCCTGCATCAGGAGGCCGTCTAGCGTGTTGCGGCTTTCAGCGCCCATCACTGTGAAGGCACGCTTTTGTGCATCCTGCCAGACCGGGAAAGCGTCCTTAAGGATCGCTTGGCCCTTCGGGGTCAGGTGCAGGCCACGGCCGCGGCGACCGGCCGGCGGGTCCATGCTGATGTGGCCCAGCGCCAGCAGCCGCTTCAGGTTGCGTGACAGCGTCGACTTCTCGATATCGAGCTCGTGCCCGATTTCGACGGCAGTGATGGCGTCGCGTGCGGCGAGCTGCGCCAGGAGCGTGTACTGGCTCGCCGTGATGCCAAGCGGGCGCATGGCGTCGTCGTATACGCGCGTGATGATGCGTGAAAGCTGGCGAACGCGCGTTGCCAGGCAGGCGCCCGCCGTGGTCTCGGCGATATCGGCGATGCTAGCGGTCTCTGCTGGTTTGCGCTCCAGCGTGTTGGTCATCAGGTTCATGTCGGCCCCCGAGGCTCGTGGTCATACAACCACCTCGCGCCTTGATGCCGCGATTCTGTCGCAGGGGTCAAATGTCGGCACAACTCGAACTCAGGCGTCCCGGCCCGCCAGCAAAACCGTGGCGCTGGCCATGGCTGCGATGCCTTCGCCGCGCCCGATGAAGCCGAGCCCTTCCATGGTCGTCGCCTTGATGCCGACGCGTCCCACATCGATGCCGAGGATGGCGGCGACAGCCTCGCGCATGGCGCCGCGATGTGGGCCGATCTTCGGCGCCTCGCACAGGAACGTCACGTCGACGTTGGAGATGCGGCCGCCGAGTTTGCGGACGCGTGCCGCCGCATCGGTGAGAAAGATGCGCGAGGCAGCGCCGCGCCAGGTCGGGTCGCTGGGCGGGAAGTGCTGTCCGATATCGCCGTCGCCGATGGCGCCGAGCAGCGCGTCGGTGAGAGCGTGCAGGCCGACGTCGGCGTCCGAGTGGCCTTCCAGGCGGTGCGTGTGAGGGATATTCACGCCGCACAGCCATACGTGATCGCCGGGCGCGAAGCGATGTACGTCGAAGCCGGTGCCGTTGCGCGGCTCGTATATCTCGGCGGCGCTGGGCGACAGAAGGCGTTCAGCCAGCGCAATGTCGGCGGCCGTCGTCAGTTTGATGTTGCGCGGGCTGCTGGCCACCAGCTTCACCGGCAGGCCGGCCCATTCGGCCAGCGCGGCGTCGTCGGTAAAATCGGAGCGGCCGGCCGCAGCGGCGCGGCGATGCGCCTGGAGGATGTCGACGTAGCGGAAAGCTTGCGGCGTCTGTGCACGCCACAGTCCGGTACGGTCAACCGTGCGTGCGATCGTCCCGTCGGCCGCCGCCTGCTTGAGGGTATCGCTGACCGGTTCAGCCGCGATGGCGCCGGCGTTCGTTTCCAGGGCGCCGAGCAGATCGCTGATGAGGGCGGCGGTGAGAAACGGGCGCGCCGCATCGTGGATCAGCACGCGGTCCGGCCGATTGCCGCCCAGCGCCTCGATCCCGGCCAGCACCGAGGCTTGGCGCGTGGCGCCGCCGGCCACCGGGGCGATGAGGCGCCCGGCGAAGGGCGCCGCGGCTTCCTCATAGAGAGGCGTATCCTCAGGGCTGATGACAACCACCGCCGCGTCGATCTGCGGGTGGCCGGTCAGCACGCGCAGCGCGTGGGCAAGAACCGGCTCACCCGCCAGCTGCTGGTACTGTTTGGGTACCGAGCCGCCGTTGCGCGCCCTTGCCCCGCGGCCTGCCGCAACGATCACCGCCGCCGTCGTCGTCATTGTCGCACCCGCTTGGAAAGTCCCGGCCTGCTTAGCGAGATTGCCGTTTCGCGGCAATTGTGGATGGGTTTGTTCGCGCTTGCGAAATAAAGCACAATCCCATATTCTGCCCAAATGAAGGGCACCAAATCAAATTGCCTAATTACCAAGCAGGTCACAGGTCCGTGATGACGCCGATAGCCGGTAAACTGGACATCGGGGGGCAAATCGCACCCACCAGGGTCATTCTCGCACCCATGTCCGGCGTGAGCGACCTCCCCTTTCGTCGTCTT
>JBDTOR010000035.1:0-18634 GCA_039933175.1 Hyphomicrobium sp.
AGCGCCGGCGCGTACCCGATTGGGGCGTCGGAATAGCGGGATTTGGGCGTTCTTGCGATCCATCCAATTTCACCGACTTTCTATACAAGCCGTAAATGGCGGCAGCGGTAATCCTCGCCCAGCTCAATGATCCGGCCAGGATCGCTCCCTGGGGCGCCTATGACTCTCGACATGCCTACCATCTCGCTCGTCTCCATCGCGGCGACGACAATGCTCGGCCTCGTGCTGCTGTTCGTATGGTGCCGGGAGCGCTCCAGCGCCCTAATCGGATGGTGGGGCGTGGCGCAGCTGGTCATGGCCACCGGCATCGCAATGGCCGCCACAGCGTCGGCCACCAATCACGCCTCGCTCAGCGTATTCGGGCAAGCCACGATGGTGCTGTCTGCCGCCATCTTGTGGATGGCGGTGCGCGAGTTCGAAGGACGCCGGCTCGACCCGGTGTGGGTGGCCGTGTGGCCGTGCGGCGTCATCATCGCCGCCGCCACGGGCATCGCTGCCACCTTCGATCAGCGTCTCATCCTCGCCTGCACGCTGATGGCGACACTTAATCTCATGGCCGCGGCCGAGTTCACCTACCAGGAAACGGAGAAGCTGGTGTCGCGCTGGCCGGCGATCGTGCTGCTGGTCATCACCGCCTGCGGGTTCCTGGCATGGATGCCGCTCACCCTCATCATGCCGATCCGCGAAGTGGGTCTCATATATGCCAGCAGCTGGTTCCCGGCCGTCATCCTCATAGCGCTTCTGAGCCGCATAGCGCTCGCCCTTGTGGTGCTGGCGATCGTCAAGGAGCGCCAGGAGTTGCAGCAGCGCATGTTCGCGCTCACCGACGCTTTGACCGGCCTCCCCAACCGGCGCGCGCTGTTCGAATCCGTCGACGCGCTCACCCGGCATGGTAAATACCTCAAGGGAGATTCGCTTTCGGTGATGGTTCTCGACCTCGACCACTTCAAGAAGATCAACGATACCTACGGCCATCGTCTCGGTGACCGCGTGCTGCAATTGTTCGCCGCCGCGCTGACCGACGAGCTGGACACCGGCAGTATTCTCGGCCGTCTCGGCGGCGAGGAGTTCGCGGCCATCCTGCCGGGGGCGGACCTCAACGCCGCGGCCGCCAGGGCGGAGTGCGTGCGCGCCGCCTTCGCCGATATCGCCGTCGTCATCGACGGCCTGCCGGTGGGCGCCACCGTGAGCATCGGCGTCGCCTCGAACGACGACATCGACTGCGATATCGGCGCCCTGTTCCACCGCGCCGACGGGGCGCTGTACGCGGCCAAGCAGACGGGCCGCAACCGCGTGCAGGTGATCGGACCCAAGGAGCCGATGCTGTTCGAGGAAACGGCGCTCGAAGCGCACGTGGTTCCGCCGCGGTGGTTCGGCGAGCGCAGCGTGCCGGCGCCGACCCCAACGGAACGTGCAACGCGGCGCTACCGCGGCTCGGCCGACGCCGCCTAGGGCGCCTGCTACTTCGCTCCTCTCCGCTCCATCATGTGCAGCACCGCCTGGCACGGCACGAGGAACGACTGCCAGTCGTCCGCCGTACGCGGGTCGACATCGTAGCGGAAGCCGTTCTCCGCGTTCGACGCGCCTTTCACCATCACGCCAACGAGCCCACCCGCCGCGTCGACGACCGGGCCGCCAGAATTGCCCGGCAGCGAGTCGACGGTGGAAGCGATGTAGGTCGACATGATTCCCCCCTGCTCGGCGCGCCCGAGGCCGATATAGTCGCCCTTGCTCCAGCGCTTAACCTCGCGGCCGAGGCGCAGCGACCGGCGCTTGCCGACACCGGGAAAGCCGATGGCGTAGATCTCCTGCCGCAAGGCCGCATCGCATTTTCCGTCGACCTTGATCGGAGTTCCGATCTTGACGACCGCCGGTGTCGCGACCTTGATGAGCGCCATGTCGTAGGCGTCGTCGCGCGCCACCACTTCGATGCCGGCGAGCCGCTGCGGCGGCTGGGCAAGCGTGATGCCGTCGCTCTCGAAGCGTTGTTGCTGCAGATCCTCGACGAGGTAGCGGCGCGGCAGCTTGCAGTCCTCGATCGCGTGGCCGGCGGTGATGAAATAGTTGTCGGCGGAGCCGCCCCGCGGCGTCCGGCGAACGAGGAACGCGGTGGCGATGTAGATGCTGGCTGGGCCTTCGCAGACGAAGGCGAATACCGACGGCCACACGACGCGCACGCCGGGCGGCAGACGATCCGTGTGGAAGCCCTCGGCGATCGTATGAACGATGCGGGCGCCTGGCGCGGTAGGCGGCGGCACAACCCCGGCAAGGCCCTGCGCCGGCAGAGCGGCGGCTAGCATCAGGGACAATGCCAAGCACACGCCGTCTCGCGCCCCGACAGAGGATTTTGGCCGTGCGGCGCCAGCTTTCACGGCCACCGTTGTGCAATCTTGACGAGCATGTTTGCCGTGAACCGTCCGCGCCCCTGAGCGAGCCGCACCTTGCCAGACGGCGCACCGGGGCGCCAGGGCGTGAGGGAGCCGCGTCAGCGCGCGGGTCGCAACAGCAACCAAGCCGCGGTATATAAGACGCAGGGCGGGCGCGCGGCGTTCGCGGTTATTATCTGGCACAACGGGCGGGAACGCGATGCGCCGCCGCCATTATATCCGGCGCGACCGATCCGGGTGCACGACACGCAAGGCGGGGGACGAGACGATGGATGCTGCGACTCTCTACACGGTGATAGCCGTTGCCTCCGGCCCCAAGCGGATGACGACCGACCAATTTCCCACCATGTCGATCTGCGAGCGCGCCGCCGAAAAACTGCGCAAGAAGACGCCCTTCAGCGTGAAGGCGACGTACTACTGCGTGAAGCGCAAGGTCGACGCACCGCGCCGCTACGCATCGCCGCCGCGCCAGCAGGCGACGCCGGCCGCACCGCAGGCACCCACCGGGCTGCCGCGCGACTTCTACACCGGCACCACTGCAAAGCCGTAGGCGGCCGTCTTGTCCGCCGGGCCGATACCCCGCTAAGAGTTGGCGTGGGCGCGCGGCGGGGGCGACATGTTCAAACTGCAGGAAAACGGCACGAACGTCAGGACCGAGCTGCTGGCCGGACTGACGACGTACGTGACTATGGTCTACATCGCCTTCGTCAATCCGGCGATGCTGGCCGAGACGGGCATGGACAAGGGCGCAGTGTTCGTCGCCACCTGCCTCGCCGCGGCGTTCGGCTCCGCACTGATGGGGCTGTACGCCAACTACCCGGTGGCGCTGGCGCCCGGCATGGGGCTCAACGCCTTCTTTACGTACTCGGTGGTGAAGGGACTGGGCATCCCGTGGGAGGCGGCGCTGGCTGCGGTGTTCGCGTCTGGCGTGCTGTTCCTCATTGTCAGCATCACGCCGGTGCGCCGGTGGATCATCGATAGCATCTCGAAATCGCAGAAGCTCGCCATCTCGGCCGGCATTGGCTTCTTCCTCGCCGTCATCGGCCTCAACGCCGCCGGGCTGATCGCCGCCGATCCGGAGACGCTGGTAAAGCTTGGCGATGTGAAATCGCCGGCAGCGGCCATCGCCGTGGCGGCATTCGTCCTCATGGCGGCGCTCGACGCTCGCAAGGTGCACGGCGCCATCCTGATCGGCATCTTCGCCGCCTATGGCGCGGCGTTACTGCTGGGCCTGGCGCCGTTCGCCGGCGTAGCCTCGCTGCCGCCGTCGATCGCGCCAGTGTTCCTGAAGATGGACCTTGCCGCCCTGCTCGATACCGCGATGCTGGCCGTGGTGCTGACGTTCTTCTTCATCGTGCTGTTCGACAATACCGGCACGCTGATCGGCGTCGCGCGCGCCGCCGGCATGATGCAGCCCGACGGCTCGCTGCCGCGACTTGAGCGGGCGTTGGCGGTTGACTCCACCGCCACCATGGCCGGCGCAGCGCTCGGCACCTCGACCACAACGAGCTACATCGAGAGCGCCGCGGGCGTGAATGCCGGTGGACGCACCGGGCTCGTCGCCGTCACCGTCGCGGTGCTGTTCGTCGCGACGCTGTTCTTCGCCCCGCTGGCCGGTTCGATCCCGGCCTTCGCCACCGCGCCGGCGTTGGTCTTTGTCGGGTGCCTGATGATGGCAGCGGCCAAGGATATCGACTTCGACGACCCTACCGAATACGTGCCGGCAGCCGTCACCATCATTGCCATTCCACTCACTTTCTCCATCGCCGACGGCATCGCCTTTGGATTTATTGCCTACGCCGGGATCAAGCTGATTGCCGGCCGCTGGACGGAGATGCCCATTGCGGTGGGCGTGCTGGCGGTACTGTTTATCCTGCGGTTCGCGTTGCTCTGACGACGGCACCCATCGCCTCGCGCGGAACAAAACGAGGTTCGCAGCGGTTCGGCTTGGGAGCGTGCCACCCAGGAGAGTGAAATGGCCGAAGTAATCGAAAGAGACATTGCAGTGGGGTCCGACGGGGCGATCGTCGAACGCAAGGTCGTGCCGCAGCGCAAAGGCATCTCGCTGCTTGGCGCCCTGATCCTCGTGGCCTTCGTCGCAACGTGTGCCGTCGTGTTCTTCGGCGACCGGCTCGGTCTCGGCACGCCGCCTGTCGGGACGCCGCAAGCGACAACGCCTGCGCCGCAGCCTGCGGCGCCCTAATCACGGGCTCAGTCCGTCGCTAGCAATTTCACGGCTTAGCACCTGATAGTCGGCCGGGGTGTGCCGTGCCGGAGAGGGCGTCTAGCACCTTGCCGGAGGGGAGCCCCGGTATGCGGCTGGCGCCGCAGCCGAATTTCGCCCGTCGGTCCTGTTGAAAAATAGCCCCAGGATGGCTGTCGGACGTCTGTTACTAATAAATCATACGAACCCGCCAGCCGGCGGCGACGGCTTTTAGCCGTGTCATCCGTTTTTGCCGGTAACGCCGCAGTGTTGCCGCTTTGCGGCCTCTGGTCTGCGTACGGGCTAGGGTCAGGACCTACACGGGTGAAAAAGTTCTTCAAATCGGTTCTTGCCGTTCTGATCATCGGAGCGGTAACGGCGGCGACCGTCTATTTCACCCAAGGTGGTGATCAGTCCCAGCGCGGACGCCGGTGGGCGCGGTCCGAGGGGCCGGTGCCGGTCGTTGCCACGCAGGCCAAGCTCGCCGACGTGCCGGTCTGGCTGGAAGGCGTCGGCGCAGCCAAGGCGCGCAACCTCGTCACCGTACGACCGCAAGTCGACGGCAAGATCATGTCAATCGACTTCAAGGAGGGTCAAGAGGTCAAGAAGGGCGACCTGCTGGCCCAGATCGACCCGGTCACCTACAAGGCGCAGCTCGATCAGGCCGTGGCCAAAAAGGCCCTGGACGAGGCGCAGATCGATAACGCCAGGCGCGATCTCGAACGCTACACCAGCCTTTCTGCCAACGTCATCGCCGCCAAGACGGTCGACACGCAGCGCGCGCTCGTCGCGCAGCTCGAGGCGCAGATCAAGTCCGACGACGCGGCGATCGAGAACATGCGTGCCGTCCTCAGCTACGCCAGCGTCGCCGCGCCGATCAGCGGGCGCACCGGCATGCGCATGGTGGACGTCGGCAATCTCGTGCGCGCGGGCGACGCCGGCATCGTCGTCATCACCGAGGTGCAGCCGATCTCCGTGCTGTTCACGCTGCCCCAGCAGGATCTGCCGGACATCAACCGGGCGGTGGCGCAGCGCGCGCTCAAGGTCGAGGCGATGGAGACGGACTCCAAGAACGTGCTCGATACGGGCCACCTGGAGGTGATCGACAACCAGGTCGATCAGACCACCGGCACCATCCGCCTCAAGGCCGACTTCCCCAACAAAGACCTGCAGCTGTGGCCCGGCCAATTCGTCAATGTGCGGATGCTGCTCAATACGCTGGAGCAAGTTGTCGTGGTCCCGACATCCGCCGTGCAGCGCGGGCCGGAAGGCACGTTCGTTTATGTGGTCGGCGCCGACAACAAGGCGTCGGTGCGCCCCATTGCGGTGACCCAGCAGGATGACAAACTGGCCGTCATCTCCAAGGGTGTTGCGCCATCCGACATGGTGGTGACGACGGGCTTTGCGCGCCTCAAGGACCGCGCCGATGTCACCGTGAGCCCGCCGGCGGATGCAAAGCCAGCCGCGGCATCGGACACCGCCGCACCCCAGGCCAATGCCGGCGCGGCTCCGGCCGGCGATACGGCATCGATCAACGCGGCGACACCGGCAAACGTGCAGGGCGACCTACGCGGCGAGTTCCGCAAGGGCAAACGCGGCGACGGCAAGCGCGGGTCACGGAGGGAAGCGGGTAACCCGCCCGGCACCGCGCGATGAGCGTCTCGGCCCCCTTTATCACGCGGCCGATCGCGACCTCGCTGCTCGCCTTCGCTGTCGTCATCGGCGGCTGGCTCGGCTATTTCTGGCTACCCGTCTCGTCGCTGCCGCAGGTGGACTTCCCCACCATCCAAGTCTCGACGCAGCTGCCCGGCGCCAATCCGCAGACCATGTCGACGCTGATCACCGCGTCGCTGGAGCGCGAGTTCGGGCAGATCCCGGCTTTATCGACCATGACCTCGACGAGCTCCTTCGGGCTCAGCCAAATCACGCTTCAGTTCAATCTCGGGCGCGACATCGACGCCGCCGCACAGGATGTGCAATCGGCCATCAATGCCGCCGGCTCGACGCTTCCGCGCGACCTGCCGTATCCGCCCACCTACGCCAAGGTGAACCCGGCCGACGCGGCGGTCGTCACCCTGGCGCTGACATCCGACATCGTATCGATGCGTGACCTGAGCGATCTCGCCGACACGCTGATTGCCCAGCGCCTGTCGACCGTGAGCGGCGTCGGCCACGTGTCGGTCGAGGGCGGCATCCGCCCGGCCGTGCGCATCCAGGCCGACGTGGCGCGGCTCGCCTCGTACGGACTTTCGATCTCCGACCTCAACACTGCCGTCACGGCTGCCAACGTCGCCGGGCCGAAGGGCTCTCTCGACGGCACGCATCAGAGCTACACCATCGCCGCCAACGACCAGATCGCCTCGGCCGAAGCCTACCGCGAGATCGTCGTCGCCTTCCGCAACGGCGCGCCGGTGCGCCTCAAAGACGTCGCCGAGGTGTCCGAGGGCCTGGAGAACGCCCGCGTCGGCGGCTGGTATCAGGGCACCCCGGCGGTGATCATCGACGTGCAGCGCCAGCCGGGCGCCAACGTCATCGAGACCGTCGACCGCCTCAAGGCCGAGCTGCCGCGCCTGGAGCGCGCGCTTCCCAAGAGCGTGAAGCTGACGCTGGTGCACGACCGCACCGACACCATCCGCGCCTCCATCCACGACGTGCAGTTCACACTGGTGCTCAGCGTCGTGCTGATCGTGCTCGTGGTGCTGGCGTTCCTTCGTTCCTGGCGCGCCACCATTATCGCCGGCGTGGCGCTGCCCGTATCGCTGATCGCCACCTTCGCAGTGATGTACTTCTGCGGCTTCTCGCTCGACAATCTTTCGCTGATGGCGCTCACCATCGGCACGGGCTTCGTCATCGACGACGCCATCGTGATGATCGAGAACATCGTCCGCCACCTGGAGCGCGGCGCCAAGCCGCTGCAGGCTGCGCTCGACGGCGCCCGCGAGATCGGCTTCACGGTTATCTCGCTGACGCTATCGTTGATCGCCGTGTTCATCCCGCTGCTGTTCATGACCGGCCTCGTCGGACGCATGTTCCGCGAATTCGCCCTGACCTTGACCATCGCCGTCGTCGTCTCCGCCATCGTCTCGCTGACGCTGACCCCGATGATGGCGGCCAAGTTGCTCAAGCATCAGCCCGAGGCGCCAAGCAACTGGATCTCGCGCGGCGTCAACTGGTCGATGGATGCCGTCGTCGAGGGATACCGGCGCAGCCTCGAGGTGGTGCTGCGCCACCAGACGGCGACCTTGGTGGTAACCGCGCTGACGCTCGTCATCACCATCTGGATGTACGTGGTCATTCCGAAGGGCTTCCTGCCATCGCAGGATACCGGCCTCATCACGGCCGTGCTGGAGGCCGAGCCGCAAGTCTCGTTCACCGAGCTGAGCCGGCTGCAGGCGGAGGTTACCGGCGCTGTGCGCAAGGATCCCGCGGTCGAGGGCGTCGTCTCCGTCGTCGGCGTCGGCCAGCTGAACCCCACGCCCAATGTCTCGCACCTCAAGATTACCCTGAAGCCTCATGCCTCGCGCGGAGCGCCGATAACTGAAGTGGTGGATCGTCTGGAGCGGGCGGTGACCGCGATCCCCGGCATCACGGTGTACTTCCAGCCCGTGCAGGACGTGCAGATCGCAACGCGCACCAGCCGCGCTCAATACCAGTATACGCTGGTCAGCACGGACGCCGCCGAGGTGGCCGAGTGGACGACGAAGCTCGCTGCCGAGCTGGCGCTATCGCCGCAGCTGAGCGAGGTGAACCTCGAGACGATGGACACCGGTTTGCGCACGCGTATCGACGTCGATCGCGAGGTAGCCGGCCGGCTCGGCGTCACCGTGCAGGCGGTGAGCGATGCCCTGAACGACGCCTTCGGCCAGCGGCAGGTATCGACCATCTACGCCCAGGCCAACCAGTATCGCGTCGTGCTGGAGGCCCTCCCGCAATACCGCAGCGATCCCTCGCGCCTCAACCGGCTTTACATCCCCTCGTCGACCGGCGCGCAGGTGCCGCTGACGGCCATAGCCAAGATCGCTTACACGACGGCTCCCCTGGCGGTCAGCCACCAGGACCAGTTTCCGGCCGAGACGATCAGCTTCAACCTCATGCCCGGCGCGGCGTTGAGCGACGCGGTATCGATCATGGCCGCGGCGGAAGCGAAGATCGGCATGCCGTCGTCGGTAACCGGCAGCTTCTTCGGCGACGCCAGCGAATTCGCCTCCTCGCTACGCAGCCAGCCATGGCTGATCCTCGCCGCCATCGTGACCATCTACATCGTGCTCGGCGTGCTTTACGAAAGCTTCGTCCACCCGTTCACGATCCTGACGACGCTGCCGTCGGCCGGCATCGGCGCGCTGCTGGCGCTGATGTACATGGACCTCGATCTGTCGCTGGTGGCGCTGATCGGCATCGTGCTGCTGATGGGCATCGTCAAGAAGAACGCCATCATGATGATCGACTTCGCGCTCGAGGCGGAGCGTGAACGCGGGCTCAATCCGCGCGATTCCATCGTCGAGGCGGCGCTGCTGCGCTTCCGTCCCATCATGATGACGACGCTAGCGGCGCTGTTCGGCGCACTGCCACTGGCCATCGAGAGCGGCGTCGGCTCGGAGCTGCGCAACCCGCTCGGCATCACCATCGTCGGCGGCCTGCTGCTGAGCCAGCTGCTGACGCTCTACACGACGCCCGTCATCTATCTCGCCATGGAGCGACTGCGTGTCCGGCTTTCGCCCGGTGCGCCGCCCGAGCACGCCGCGGCGACCGTCAACGTCCCGGCCGAGTAGCGCCATGAACTTCTCGGCCCCCTTCATCCTGCGACCCATCGGAACGGCACTGCTAGCGGCGGGCTTGTTCATACTCGGCGCCACCGCGTACTTCGAGCTGCCGATCGCCAGCCTGCCGGCGGTCGATTTCCCCACCCTGCGCATCCAGGCCAGCAGCCCCGGGGCCGACCCGCAAACCATGGCGGCGACCATCGCGGCGCCAATCGAAAAGCGGCTGGGCGAGATCGCCGGCGTCACCGAGCTGACCTCGGTGAGCTCGCAGGGCACGACGAGCATCTCGGTTCAGTTCGACCTTACACGCGACGTCGACGGCGCCGCCCGCGACGTGCAGGCAGCGCTGAATGCTGCCACCGCGGACCTGCCGGGCAACCTCCCCGACGTGCCGACCTTCCGCAAGTTCAACCCGTCGGCGGCGCCGGTTCTCATTCTTGCGATGACTTCGAAGAGCCTGACGCCCAGCGCCATCTATGACGCCGCCGACACCGTCGTCGCCCAGCGCATTTCGCAGGTTCAGGGCATCGCCCAGGTGGAAGTAAGCGGCGCCGAGCAGCCCGCCATTCGCGTACGCGTCAACCCCACACTGCTCGCCTCCATGGGCCTCAGCATGGAGGAAGTGCGCAGCGCCATCACCGAGGCCAACGCGATTGCCCCGGTTGGCGCGGTTGACGGCGACACGCAGGCGATCACCATCGACACCAACGCGCAGCTGCGCAGCGCCAAGGACTATGGCGCCATTGTCCTGAAGACGAACGCCGGCAACGTCGTGCGGCTGTCGAGCGTCGCCAGCGTCGAGCACGGCACGCGCAACACGCGCTCCGTGGCAATGTTCGACAAGCAACCGGGCGTGTTGCTGATCATCCGCAAGCAGCCCGACGCCAACGTTCTCGACGCCGTGGATCAGGTCAAGGCGCTGATCCCCAACCTGCAGCGCTGGATCCCGGCGGGCATCGACATCCAGGTGTTGACCGACCGCACGACGACGATCCGTGCCTCTGTCCACGACATGCAGTTCACGCTGCTGCTGTCGATCGGTTTGGTGATGATTGTTGTTTTCGTCTTCCTGCGGCGTGCGACGCCGACCATCGCGGCGGGCATAACCGTACCGCTGTCGCTTGCCGGCACCTGCGCGGCCATGTGGGCGCTCGGCTTCTCGGTGAACAACCTGACGCTGATGGCGTTCGCCATCGCCGTCGGCTTCGTCGTCGACGACGCCATCGTCATGATCGAGAACGTCTACCGCAACATCGAGCGCGGCATGGCGCCGATGCAAGCTTCGCTCGTCGGCGCCCGGCAGATCGGCTTTACGGTGATCTCCATCAGCGTGTCGCTCATTGCCGCGTTCATTCCCGTGCTGTTCATGGGCGGCGTCGCCGGCCGTTTGCTGCGCGAGTTCTCGGTGACGCTGGTGGTCGCCATCGCCATATCGGTCGTCGTGTCGCTGTCAGTGACGCCGATGATCTGCGCCCAATTCCTCAAACACGACAAGGACGCGAAGCCGAGCCGTTTCGACCGCGTCGTCGAGGGTGCGCTCGGCTGGATGGTGTCCGCGTACGCGCGCACGCTGCGCGTCGCCCTGCGCAACCAGGTGGTGACGCTGTTCTCGCTCCTGTGTGTCGTCGTGCTCACCGTCCATCTCTACGTGCAGATCCCCAAGGGGATGTTCCCCGAGGACGATACGGGTCTCGTCATGGGCTCGACCGAGGCCGCGGCGGACGTGTCGTTTGAGGCAATGCTCAAGCTGCAGTATCAGGCGCTCGACATCATCCTAGCCGACCCGGCCGTGGAGCACGTGGGATCGTCGATCGGCGGATCGGGCCCGGGCGGCGGCGGCAACAATCGCGGCCGCATGTTCATCAACTTGAAGCCAGTCGATCAGCGCGGCGGGCTATCGACCTCGCGGTTCGTCAACCAAATCCGCGACAAGCTGCAGGGTATCAACGGCCTCGAGGTGCGCATGTTCGCCTCGCGCGATATTCGCGTAGGCGCACGCCAGGGCAACTCGCAATACCAGTACACGCTGTGGGATCCGGACATCGACGAACTCAACGAATGGGCGCCGAAGGTCCTCGACCGCATGAAGCAGATCCCCGGCATCGTCGACGTTTCGACCGACAGGCAGGCGGGCGGACTACAGCTCGACGTGAAGATCGACCGCGACGCGGCGGCACGACTCGGCGTGCGCATCTCCGACATAGACTCGGCCCTCAACAACGCGTTCTCGCAGCGGCAGGTGTCGACCATCTATGCCCAGCGCAATCAATACCGTGTCATCCTCGAGGTCGATCCGCGCCTGCAGCGCGGTCCGTCCGACTTGAAGAACATTTATGTGCCGGGGAGCGCCGGTGGCCCGCAGGTGCCGCTGATGGCGGTGATCCGTGTGACGGAGAATACTGCGCCGCTGGTCGTCAACCACCAAGGGCCGTTCCCGGCTGCGACGGTCAGCTACAATCTCGCGCCGGGCAACACGCTCGACCAGGCGCTGCGCGACATCGATGCGGCAATGGCCGACATTCACACCCCGCCCGGGCTGCGCGGGGAGGCGGCGGGCGACGCGCGCGCCTTCGCCGAGCAGGCCTCGCAGCAGCCGCTGCTGATCCTCGCCGCGCTCATCGCCGTCTACATCGTGCTCGGCGTGCTGTACGAGAGCCTGGCCCATCCGCTGACCATCATCTCGACGCTGCCCTCGGCCGGGCTCGGCGCGCTGCTGGCGCTATATGTTTCCGGCATGGAGCTGTCGCTGGTGGCGCTGATCGGCGTCATCCTGCTCATCGGCATCGTCAAGAAGAACGGGATTATGATGGTCGACTTCGCGCTCGACGGCGAGCGCACGCGCGGCCTCAAGCCGGCGGTGGCCATCTACGAGGCGTGCATCGCCCGCTTCCGCCCCATCCTGATGACGACGCTGGCGGCCCTGCTCGGGGCCATCCCGCTGGCCGTCGCCGTTGGGCCGGGCTCGGAAATCCGCCGCCCGCTGGGCATAACGATCATCGGCGGCCTCATCGTCTCGCAGATGCTCACGTTGTATACGACCCCCGTAATTTACCTTCTGCTCGATAGGCTTCACCGGCGCCTCGGTGGCGCCACGCGTGCCCAAGAAGATGCTCCGCAAGTGGCCATTCATTTTCCGCCGGGATAATCTCAATCCGTTACTAATTGCCGGCCCTCTATCGTCCTGATACGGAGGGCTACACCGGCTGCGAGGCCGTGCGACCATCGAAGCTCCCATCCTTTTCTGTAACGAAAAAGGATCGGGTCGCGAACAGCCTACGAGGAGCTTAGTGGCTCAAGCGCAGCGTGAGGAGGAATGGGCAGCCTGGATGCGGGCGGCCATCGGTGGCGACGAGGCGGCGTATCGCATGCTGCTGGAAGCGCTGTCTTATGGTCTGCGGGCGGCGGTGCGACGTGGTTTTGCACAGGCTGGGGCTTCGCTGGGCGATGTCGAGGATGTCGTTCAGGAGACGCTGCTGGCGCTGCACTTGAAACGCAACACGTGGGATCCTTCGCAACCGCTTGGACCCTGGGTGCGCGCCATCGCCAGACACAAGCTGATCGATGCGTTGCGCCGCCGGGGACGGCGCATCCATGTGCCAATTGAAAGCGTTCTCGACACTCTGGCGGTCGAGGAGGATCGCAGCGGTGTCGACCGGCAGGATGCAGAACGCCTCGTCGACGGTCTGCGCGGACGCCAGCAGGAAGTGGTGCGTGCAATCAGCCTCGAGGGCCAGTCGATCCGCGACGTGGCGCAACGGCTGGAGATGAAGGAAGTGGCAGTGCGTGTCGCACTGCATCGCGGCCTCAAGGCGCTCGCCGCCTTGCACAAGAAAGATGACGAATGAAGACCGACGATCTCATCGCAGCAATATCGGCCGACGCCAAGTCGGCCCGCCCGCCGATCGCGTCGATCGTGTGGCTTGCCGCGGGCGCCGGTTTGACTGGCGCGGCGATGGTATTTTTCTCCCTGCTGCAGGTCCGACCCAATATCGGCGAAGCCATTTTCGATCCGGGCTTTCTCTACAAGTGGGCTCTCACTCTCACGCTTCTGGCCTCCGCAATGTTCTTGGTGCTTCAGTTGGCGCGCCCGCAGCCCATTTCCGGCGACCGGCTGCTGCTGCTGTTGGCGCCCGTTGCCGTGCTCCTGGCCGGCGTTGCTTATGAACTCGTGACGTTGCCGCAGGCGGAATGGATGCCCACGATGATGGGCGACAACGCCGTCGCCTGCATGATTTTCATTCCGCTGATCTCAGCGCTGCCGCTGGCCGCGTTCCTGATTGCCCTGCGCCAAGGCGCCCCATCGCGACCCGCGCTCACCGGCGCCGTTGCGGGCCTTGCTTCTACCGGCATCGCCGCGACGCTGTACGCTTCGCATTGCACGAACGACAGCCCCCTATTTATGGCCGCCTGGTATGTCATTGGCGCCACCGTCGTCGCGGCTACTGGCGCCTACGTTGGCGCTCGCCTGCTGCGCTGGTAACGCCCGACCGACCTTCCCGATTGAGCGCCGCCGACGGGGCGGCTAGGCTCGCGTCCGGTAACAGAAACGGACAGGTCGAGGAGCGCCAATGACACGAGCAGAGCTTGAGACGGTATGGGCCCCGCGTCTATTGGGCTTGCTGCGCATCGTCGCTGCAATTCTTTTCATGGAGCACGGGGCGCAAAAGCTTCTCGGCTTCCCGCCCCCCACTCACGGAATGCCAGAGATGTTGACGCTTATCTGGTTCGCGGGCGTCCTCGAACTGGTCGGTGGCTTCTTCCTGCTGATCGGATTGTGCACCCGCCCTGTTGCCTTCGTACTCAGCGGCCAGATGGCCTTTGCGTACTGGATGGCCCATGCCCCGGCCAGCCCCTACCCGGCTATCAACGGCGGCGACGCGGCGATCCTGTTCTGCTTCCTGTTCCTCTATCTCGCCGCTGCGGGGCCAGGCTCCTTTAGCGTCGACGGAGCGCGTGAAGGCCGCGCCAACTGAACGGGCGAAACAGAGGCCGGTTGCACAAGCCTTCGCTTTGCAGGGCTATGATGCCTGCCCGAACTTAGCTGCTGGCCACCGGCACTCGCATGCTGGTGGTCGGCGGATTTACTATTGCTCGGATAAACTGGCGCGGCTCGCGACGGAAAGCGTGGTTAACTTCCGTTGAACAGCCGAGCCGGCGGTTTTGAGAGTTTCGATGCGTCCCAGCTACGTCGTCATGATCCTCGTAGCGGCGGCCGTGGCAGCTATGGCCGCGGTCGGGCCATTGCGCGGGCGTAGCGTCGAATCCGGTTTTGAGAACGTCGGGAGCGCCATCCAATCGGCGTTCTCCGTATTCCGCGGCGGCGCCAAGAAGGCGACCGCAAAAGCCGCTGCGCCAGCGCTCACAGTTAGTCAGCCCATCGCCCGCCAGGTCATCGAGTGGGATGAGTTCACCGGTCGCTTCGCAGCGGTCGAATCCGTCGAGGTGCGTGCACGCGTCTCCGGCTATCTCACCGAAGTGAAATTCACCGACGGTCAGGACGTGAAGAAAGGCGATCTGCTGTTCACCATTGATCCGCGCCCCTTCGAGCGAGCGCTGGACCAGGCCAAGGCGCAGCTCGATCAGGCAAAGGTGAGCGTCAGCAACGCGCGGCTCGACGTGGAGCGCGGCCGCCCGCTCGTGCAGCGCGACTACATCTCCAAAAAGACATTCGACGATCGCGAGAACCTGATGCGCGAAGCAGAGTCCCTGGTGAAGATCGCCGAGGCGCGCGTCAAGGCCGCCGAGCTGGAGCTCAGCTTCTGCCGCATCACGGCGCCGATCTCCGGCCGCATGAGTCGCACGCTGGTGACGCCCGGAAACTTCGTCAGCGGCGGCGGCTCCGACACCGGCTCGACCATCCTCACCACCATCGTCATGCAGGACCCGATCTACATCTACTTCGATGTGAGCGAGAACAACGCCCTCAAGTACCAGCGCATGTCGCAGGCTAGCGGCAAGACGGGCGACGGCATCCTTGGTGCCGCCGTCGGCGTTGGCCTGCCCGACGAGACCGGCTTCCCACATGGTGCCAAGCTCGACTTCCTCGAGAACCGCCTGGACGAAGGCACCGGTACGCTGCGCGCCCGCGCCATCCTCGCCAACAAGGACCGCCTCTTCTCGCCCGGCATGTTCGCGCGCGTGCGGCTACAAGGCTCGCCCGAGTACGAGGCACTGATGCTGCCCGACGAGGCCGTCGGCACCGACCAGGCGACGCGCTTCGTGTATGTGGTCGGCGACGACGATATCCCAGTGCGGCGCACCGTCGAGTTGGGGCCCCTCGAAGACGGCCTGCGCGTCATCCGCAAAGGCTTGAAATCCGAAGACTGGGTGATCCTGCGCGGCCAGCAGCGCGTGCGAGCGGGCCAGAAGATCGTGCCGCGGCGCGCGCCGCTCACCGTCTCGGACGCCGCGCCCGGTGCCAGCGCACCGCCGGCAAAGCCGTAACGCGGGCCAGAACCGGACATGCGCCTCTCCCATTTCTTTATCGACCGCCCGATTTTCGCTTCCGTCATCTCGCTCATCATCGTGATCGTTGGGACGATCGCCTATCTGACGCTGCCGGTGGCGCAGTTCCCCGAGATCGTGCCGCCGACGATCTCCGTCACGACGTCATACCCGGGCGCCAATGCGGTCACCGTCTCCGACACGGTCGCCTCCGTCATCGAGCAAGAGGTGAACGGCGTCGAGGGCATGATCTACATGTATTCCCAGTCGACCGACGACGGGAACATGTCGCTCAGCGTCACTTTCGACATCGGCACCGACATCGACAAGGCACAGGTGCTGGTCCAGAACCGCATCGCCGTGGCCGAACCGCGGCTGCCCGAGGAAGTGCGCCGCAACGGTATTCTCGTCAACAAGCGTTCGCCCGACCTGCTGCTGGTCGTGCACCTCGTGTCGCCCGACAAGACCTACGACCAGGTCTACATCTCCAACTACGCACTGCTCAACGTGAAGGACGAGTTGGCGCGCATTCCCGGCGTCGGCGACGTGACGCTGTTCGGCTCGCGCGAATACTCCATGCGCATCTGGCTCGACCCCGAGCGCATCGCCCTGCGCGGCATGACAGCAGACGAGGTCATGGCGGCGCTACGGGCGCAGAACCTGCAGGTCGCCGGCGGCGCGCTCGGCCAGCCGCCGCAGCCCAATATGGGCGCATTTCAAATGTCCCTGCAGCTGAAGGGGCGCCTGTTGCAGCCGGCCGAGTTCGAGAACATCGTGCTCAAGACCGGGGCCAACGGACGCGTCGTGCGCGTCAAGGACGTCGGCCGCGTTGAGCTCGGAGCGCTCAGCTACACGACCTACGGCTACCAGGACAGCTTTCCCGCCACCGTGATGCCGATCACGCAGCAGCCGGGCTCCAACGCTATCGATACGGCAAACGCCATCAAGGCCGAGATGAAGCGCTTGTCGGAGCGTTTCCCCAAGGGTCTCGAATACCGCATCATCTATAACCCGACGGAGTTCGTCGAAGCCTCGATCTCCGAGCTGTACCTAACCATCATCGAGGCCGTGTTCCTCGTCGTCGTCGTCGTGCTGCTGTTCCTGCAGACGTGGCGGGCGACGATCATCCCGCTCGTCGCCATACCGGTGTCGCTGATCGGCACGTTCGCGGTGATGCAGGGGCTCGGCTTCTCCATCAACATGCTGACTCTGTTCGGGCTCGTTCTCGCCGTTGGCATCGTGGTCGACGACGCGATCGTCGTGGTCGAAAACGTCGAACGCAAGCTGAGCGAGGGGCTGTCGGCGCCCGAGGCGGCACACGTCACCATGAACGAGGTCGGCGCCGCGCTGATCGCCATCGCGCTGGTGCTGACCGCGGTGTTCATACCGACGGCATTCATCGGCGGCATCACCGGCATGTTCTACAAACAGTTCGCGGTGACGGTGGCGACGGCGACCATCATATCGGCATTCAACTCGCTCACCTTGAGCCCGGCGCTGTGCGCCATACTTCTGCAGCCGCACACCACGCACGAACACGAAAGCCTGCTGATGCGGCCGGTGCACGCCGGCTTCCGGCTGTTCAACAAGGCGTTCGACAAGCTCGCCGCCGTCTACGCCCGCGTAGTCCGCGGCGTTATTGCCGGCTGGCCGGCGGTGCTGGTGGTCTATGCCGTGCTGCTCGGCTGCGCCGTCTGGCTGGTGATGCATACGCCCACCGGATTTATTCCGAAGATGGACCGCGGCATCGTAACCGTATCGCTGCAGCTACCGCAGGGCGCATCGCTGCAAAGGACCGATGAGGTCGTGCGGCGGGCCAACAAGATCGTGCTCGAAACGCGCGGCGTCGCCCACACCTCGACCTATACGGGGCGCTCGGGTTCGACCGGATCCAATTCGAGCAACCTGGGGCTGATCAACGCCGTCATTTCCGATCCGCGCGAGCGCGCCAAGCAGGGGCTGACGGTCGACAAGATCGCCGAAGACATCACCGCGCGGCTGAACGACATCGAGGAATCGAAGACCACCGTCACCATTCCTCCGCCGGTGCGCGGCATGGGCGGCCAGACGGGCTTTTCGATGCGCCTGCAGAACCGCGCCAACATGACCCCGTCACAGTTCGAAAAGGTGGCCAACGACTTTATCGCCTCGGCCAATCAGGTGCCCGGCATCCGCAACGTGTTCACCACCTTCTCGACCGGCACGCCGCAACTCTACGTCGACGTCGATCGCGACAAGGCACAGATGCTGCACGTGCCGCTGGAGGCGATCTTCGAGGCGCTGCGCGTCTATCTCGGCTCCGCCTACGTCAACGACTTCAATATGTTTGGGCGAACTTTCCGCGTCACGGCGCAGGCCGACGCCGGCTTCCGCATGCAGCCCGAGAACGTGGCGCGCATCCGCGTGCGCAATGAATCCGGCCAGATGGTGCCACTCGCCAACCTTGTCAATTTCCGCAATGTCGCCGGCCCCGACCGTATGCCGCGCTACAATCTGTTCCCCACCGTCGAGGTGAACGGCTCCACGCAGCCCGGAGTCAGTACCGGTCAGGCGCTGACGCTTATGGCCGACCTCGCCAAGGCCGAATTGCCCGAGGGCATAACCTACGAGTGGACCGACCTGTCGTATCAGGAGGCCAAGGTCGGCAGCACGGGGTATTACATCTTCGCCCTGTCCGTGATCTTCGTGTTCCTGGCGCTGGCAGCGCAGTTCGAGAGCTGGTCGCTGCCGCTGGCCATTATTCTCATCGTGCCGATGTGCCTGCTCAGCGCGCTGTTCGGCGTCACGCTGCACGGGCAGGACATCAACATCCTGACGCAGATCGGCTTCATCGTGCTCAT
>JBDTOR010000036.1:0-18569 GCA_039933175.1 Hyphomicrobium sp.
TTGCGATAGGGACCATACTCGCTGAGTTCGGTGATGGCCTCGGCGACGGCCGCGCGTTCCTCCTGCAGATAACGCGCGATGGCACGCCGCAAACCCGGGTCGGCGATCCAATGCGCCGAGTAGGTCGTCGTCGGCATGTAGCCGCGGGCCAGCTTGTGCTCGCCCTGGGCGCCGGCCTCGACGCGGGCCAAACCGTGCGCGATCGCGTAGTCGATAGCCTGGTAGTAGCAGACCTCGAAATGCAGGCACGGATGGTGCTCGGTCGAGCCCCAGTAGCGCCCGTAGAGGCAATCCCCGCCGATCAGGTTGAGCGCGCCGCCCACGTAGCGAGGCCCGCGCTTGGCCATGATGAGCAGGCAGCGGTCCGCCATCGACGCGCCGAGCAGGGAAAAGAAGGGCCGGTTGAGGTACGGCCGGCCCCACTTGCGGCTGCCGGTGTCGTTGTAGAAGTCGAAGAATGCGTCCCAGTGCTTTTCCTTGATGTCCGGGCCGCTCAGCCGTTCGATGACGAGATCGCCGGCCAGTGCCTGCTCGCGCTCCCGGCGCACCGCCTTGCGCTTGCGCGAGGCGAGCTTGGCAAGAAAGTCATCGAAGCTCGCATAGCCCTCGTTGCGCCAGTGGAACTGCTGGTCGTTGCGCAACAGATAGCCCTGCGCGCCGAGCGCTTTCCACTCGGCTTCGCTGAGGAACGTCGCGTGCACCGACGAGGCGCCGATGCGGTCGCAAAGCTGGGCCGCCGCGGACGCCAGGACGTTCGTGTAATAGGCCTCATCGGACCCAGGCCGCACCAGCATGCGCCGCCCCGGCACCGGCGTGAACGGCACGGCCATCTGCAGCTTGGGATAATAGCGCCCGCCGGCATGCTCGTAGGCCGAGGCCCAGGCGTGATCGAACACGTATTCGCCAGCGCTGTTGAGCTTCACGTAGCACGGCGCACAGGCAGCGATGCCGCCCTCGCCGTCGTCGACCGTGATGTGCTGCGGCAGCCAACCGGTGTGCGGTGTGCCGACGCTGCCGGAGGCTTCCAGCGCGTTGAGGAACGCATGCGCGATGAACGGATTGAACGTCGCGGCGTCGGGATTGGCGCAGGCGTCCCAGGCTTGCGCGTCGATATCGGCAATGCGCGCCACGATGCTGGCGACGGCTCTGCGCTCGGCGCCCTCTTCGACCCGCATCGGCGAACGCTTGCTTTCTGGCTCCACGCGCTACCTTAGCTCAACGGCGGCTCAGGGCTCGTAACCTTCAAAGATCGGCGCATCGGCCCAGCGTGCGGCGGTCTGGCGCTGCTCTTCGGTCCGCACCGTCCATGTGAACAGCGGCAGCCCGAGGACCTCGCGCACGAAACGCGCGATCGGCGTCGGCAGTGCATTGACGTCGTAGGCGTAGAAATCGGGAGCTGCGGGCCCGGATTCAAGCAAGTGCGTTAGAGCGTAGGCGCGTTCCGGTCCGAGCTTGCCGCGCCACCAGCAGTCGGCGGCGAAAAGCCCCGACACGATGCCGCGCTGGATGTCGGGGGCGATGCTGCGGATCCCCGCCATGACGGCCGGATCGAAAGACATGAGAGCAATTGGCCCGCGATAGGTGCCGGCCAACGCCGCTATGGCCTGCAGGAAGCGCATGTCCGGCGCCTCCCATTCGCTCTTGATCTCGATCAGCAGCGGCACGCGGCCGCCGACGAGATCGAGCAGATCGGCAAGCTCAATCATGCTGCCGCCGGCGCCGCGATAGGCGAGGCGCTTGAGCGCCGGCGCCGCGTGCGCGGCGAGCGGGCCTTCGCCCTCGATCAGCCGCTCGAGCGTCAGGTCGTGAAACACCATCGGCGTCGCGCAGGCGGCCGGCCGCACGTCGCATTCGATGCCGTAGCCGCGCGCGATGGCCGCTTCAAAGGCCGGTACCGTGTTCTCGATGATGCCCTTGGCCGAGTCGTGCAGCCCGCGGTGCGCGATCGGCTTCAGGAAGGCCGAACGATCGCGCATGGCGTGCCTCAGCGGTTGACGAGCAGCACGGCGTCGACCTCGACGGCGCAACCGAGCGGCAGGCTCGCGACGCCGACGGCGACGCGCGTGTGGCGGCCTGCGTCACCAAGCACCTCGACCATCAGGTCGGAAGCGCCGTTCATCACCTGCGGGTGTTCGGTGAACTCGGGCGCGGCATTGACGAAGCCGTTCAGGCGCACGATCTGGGCCACCCGGTCGAGGCTGCCGAGCGCGGCCTTGGCCTGGGCCAGGATGTTCAGCGCGCACAGGCGGGCCGCCGCGCGCCCCTCGATAACCGTCATACCGCCACCAAGCTGCCCCGAGACAATGCTGCCATCGGCCGCCTTGGAGACCTGGCCGGAGATGAACAGCAGGTTGCCGGAGAGGCAGGAGGGCACGTAATTGGCGACTGGATTGGGGGCTTCCGGAAGCGTGATACCAAGCGTCGCAAGACGTGCGTCAACGTTGTCGGCCATGCTCTATCCTTCCGCCGCGCTGGCCGGTTGGCCGGCCATAAGCTCGCCTTTTTGACTGGGGCGCCCCCTCTTGGCAATGCCGTCGATCATGCCAGTATCCTGACTTAACCTGTCTGGGGTAGGCTGCCCGCCCAAACGACCTAGAGGAAGAATGTCCCAGCTAGCCAAGGTCTTGTGCGCGGCCGCGTTGAGTGCGGCGACGCTCGCGACGCCTATCAGCAACTCGCAGGCACAGGTCGGCGGCGGAGCCGTGCAGTTCCGCCCGCATCGCGCCGTCTACGACATCTCCTTCGATCACGCGACACCTGGCTCCGGCGTCGCCGACATGACCGGCCGCATGGTCTATGAAATGACCGGCACCAAATGCGGCGAGTACGCGCAGAACATGCGCTTCGTCACCCGCATGACGAACCAGGAGGGCATCGCCCAGGTCAACGATCTGCGCACCTCGAGCTTCGAGGAGCTTGCCCAGCACCGGCTGCGCTTCTCGTCCAGCCAGTACGAGAACCAGAAGCTGTCGGAAGCTTCGCAGGGCAGCGCCGGGCCGGGCAACGGCTCGTCGTTCACCGAGGTGAAGCTGACCAAACCGGCCAAGAAGACGGTGAAGCTGCCGTCGGACATCTACTTCCCCATCCAGCACTCGCTGGCGCTGGTCGAAGCGGCGCGCGCCGGCCACAGCCAATTCACCGCCAATCTCTACGACGGCTCCGACAAGGGCGAGAAGTTCTACGAGACGAGCGCCGTGATCGGCCCGCGCGCCGAGCCGGGAGCGAGCGGTCCCGGCAAAGCCGCCAACGCGGACAAGCTCGACGGTCTTGCCTCCTGGCCGATCGCCATCGGCTACTTCGAGCCCGGGCCCAGCCGCCTCGACGCGCTCCCGACCTACGAGCTGTCTTTCCGCTTCTACGAGAACGGCGTCTCCTCGCGCCTCTACATCGACTACGGCGACTTCGCCATCCGCGGCGAGCTGAAGGAACTCACCTTCCTCGAAGAGGGCAAGTGCGAGAACGCGCCCGCCCCCGTACCTCCAATCAAGCGCTGATCTCCGGATCGCCGATCTCTCCGGCGATCTCCGCCATGATCCGCCGTGCCGGCGCGATATCTTCCGGCGGCACGCCGTCGGACGCGCAAAAGACAAGCAGCAAGCTTTCGTCCTGCAACAGGTGATCGAGCACGGCTGCCAGGATGCGCGGCGAGCGGGCTTCCATGCGCAGCTCGGCCGGGCCAAGACCCGTCAGTGTCAGAAACCGTACCAGCCTGTCCGTATCGCCGGCGAGGAACAGCAGGGCGGATACTCCGATCGATTCCGCGCGGTCGCTTTGCATGGTCTCAACCTCGAATTCACCTAAACTTCGAAAGATATACCTATCGCGTGCAAAGCCGTCCGGGGGCCCCGATTCATTAACTGTTGGTTACGCCTTCGCCAGCAAACTCCCCGCCGAGCCAGCCCGAGAATCGGTGCAAAAGAGGTCGGGGAGTGCGAGCTGCAACATCATGAACATCCACGAGACCAGCACCGCAGGATCGCGCACGCCGGTGCCGCGCGTGGCCGATAAAACGGTCCTCATCGTCGAGGACAACGAGCTCAATATGAAGCTCTTCCACGACATCCTGGCCGCGCACGGCTACGCGACGATCCAGACCCGCAACGGCCTGGAGGCCCTCGAGCTTGCGCGCCGTTACCGGCCCGCGCTGATCCTCATGGACATCCAGTTGCCGGAGATCTCCGGCCTCGAGGTGACGAAGTGGATCAAGGAAGACGACGATCTGCGTCACATCCCCGTCGTTGCCATCACCGCCTTTGCGATGAAGGGCGATGAGGAGCGCATTCGCTCAGGTGGGTGCGAAGCCTACATCTCCAAACCCATATCCGTCGGGAATTTCCTCGAGACCGTGCAGCGCTTCGTCGGTGAGCCGCGCGCCTGAACAGTAACCAGCGCTGAGTAGTGGCGAAGCATGACCGCTCGAGTACTCGTAGTCGACGACATCCCTGCGAACGTGAAGCTGCTCGAAGCGAGGCTTTCGGCCGAGTATTTCGACGTGCTCACGGCCACCAACGGGCAGGAGGCCATCGACATCTGCGAGCGTGAGCGCGTCGATGTCGTGCTGCTCGACGTGATGATGCCGGGCATGGACGGCTTCGAGGTGTGCCGGCGCCTGAAATCCAATCCCAAGACACATCACATCCCCGTCGTGCTCGTCACGGCGCTCGACCAGTTGTCGGACAAGGTGCGCGGCCTGCAGGGCGGCGCCGATGACTTTCTGACCAAGCCGGTCGACGAGATCGCCCTTGTCACGCGAGTGAAGAATCTCGCGCGCCTCAAGACGCTGACCGACGAAATGCTCATGCGTGCGTTGACCGGCCGGCAGATGGGCATGAGCGAGGACGCCGCGCTGCTCAAGGCGCTGTCGGAGGAGAAGGGGCGCATCCTCGTCGTCGACGACGATCCGCGCTCCGCTGCCCGCCTCGTCGACTGGCTGTCGACCGTGCATTATCCGGTGTTGGCGACCAGCCCGCAGGCAGCGCTGAGCGAGATGGCCACCGAGGAGTTCGACGTCCTCATCGTGAGCCTGACGCTGGCCGGCGCCGATGGTCTGCGGTTGTGCTCGCAAACACGCTCGGCCGATCGCACCCGACATTTGCCGATCGTCGTGCTGGTCGAGCCGGGTAACGAGGCGCGGCTGCTGCGCGGTCTCGACATGGGCGTCAACGACTACATCATGCGGCCCATCGATCAGAACGAGCTCTTGGCGCGCGTGCGCTCGCAGGTGAAGCGCAAGCGATATTCGGACCATCTGCGCAACCGCCTGGAAGAGAGCATCGAGGCGTCCGTCATCGACTCGCTCACCGGCCTGCACAACCGCCGCTACATGGAGAACCATCTGTCGACGCTGGTTGACGAGGCGCGCCAAAGCGGCCGCGCCCTCTCCGTGCTGCTGGCCGACATCGACCACTTCAAGCTGGTCAACGATACCTACGGCCACGACGTCGGCGACGCCGTGCTGAAGGAGTTCTCCGCCCGTTTCCGCCGCAACACGCGCGGCATCGATTTGGCGTGTCGCTACGGCGGCGAGGAGTTCCTCGTCATCATGCCGGACACGACGATGGCGCGCGCCTACCAGGTGGGCGAGCGGTTGCGCGTTTCGATCGCGTCGGACGCCTTTCCGATCAAAACGGGCGTCGGCATCCAGCTGACGGCGAGCGTCGGGCTGGCCACACTCGAGCGCGCAGATGACACACCTGAATCGGTGTTTCGCCGCGCCGACAGCGCGCTGTTCGCCGCCAAGCGGCGCGGCCGTAATCGCGTGGCGGCCAACGCGGCGTAAGCCGGCCCGACGAAAAAAAACGTCGCAAAATCAGTGGTGAAAGTTTGAGGTTCGGCGCGCTCGCGGCTGCTCAGGTGGCTTGCGCAACGCACCAAATTCTGGCGATGCCATGGCGTCGCCGAATCGCCGTGATGATTTGAACACAGTCAAAGCATAACTTGCGTTAACTAAAGTGGTCTGTCAGATTATCAAACGTTGAGGGGGTCTATAGAATTCGAATTATCGGGGGTGAGCGCGGATGCGACGGCTGCGCGCCTCGGCACTGATTTCAAAGTTTTCCGCACTGTCAGGTCCGCCGCATTTCCTGATAGCGCGGGAAAATCGTGGCTCGGTCTCAGCGGCTAGAGTGGCCTCCTCGTTGAAGCTGCATCGGACCAGCCACGGCACCAGGCGGGGAGTCAACGCCCTCTTTGACGATCCATCTGGTTACTAGACCAGGGTCCGTGGTTTTCCCGGACTAACTACCCCGCTGCCGGGTGGAGTTGCGGGCCCTGGTCAAGTTACTCGACCAATTCCCACATCCTTGAAATGCTATGCGGTGCTCATCCGGGTGCCGACGTCGCTTTGCGCGCGGCTCAGTGGGCGCAGGCCTGTCGAGGCCGCTGCGCCTACTTGATCTTCGTTTCCTTGAACTCGACGTGCTTCTTGGCGACCGGGTCGTACTTCTTGAAGACGAGCTTCTCGGTGCTCGTGCGCGGGTTCTTCTTGGTCACGTAAAAGAACCCCGTGCCGGCGGTCGAAAGCAGCTTGATCTTCTGCGTTACGGGCTTGGCCATGATCGGGGAAACCTGGTTCGGGGATATGAATGGGGTCTGCTGGCTGCAGAGAGCGCGCACCATAGCCAGCGCGGCCTGACTGTCAAGCAACGTAACCGACGCGGCTCTTAGGAGCATCCGGCGTCGGCTCCGGCGTCGGTAGCGCGGGGTCGAGACCGTCGGGTCCGCCAAAGCCGTGCATGCGCAGGGCCCATTGCAGGCCCACCAGCGCACCTTTTACGCGGGGCAGTATCCACAGGCACAGCCCTATGGTTAGCGGAAACCACATGGCGATGTGCAGCCAGTATTCGGGGTGGAAGTAGTCCTCCACCATCATCACGCCGGCGACGATGAAGTGACCGGCGATCAGGATGGTAAAGTAGGGCGGCGCATCGTCGGCGCGATGATGGTGCATTTCCTCGCCGCACGCGGCGCAGGCGTGAACCACCTTGAGATACTTGCCATAGAGCCGGCCGCTGCCGCAGGCCGGGCACTTCTGCGCGGCGCCGCGCCGCAGCGCCAACATGATGTCGCGCGCCGGCGGCTCGGAGTCCTCGGAAAACGTGATCGGCTGTGTCGGCTCGTCCGTCATGGCGTTCCTCGCCGTAGGCAATGCCCCGGTAGTTGGCGATGTCGCCGAGCGTGGGTCAATAGCGGCCGGCCCGGCGTCTCGTCGCACGCTAGCGCCGGCGGCGCCAACTGCGCTTTTCCTGCTGCCCGCCGCCCACGTGTTGGGCGGCCACGCGGCCCTTCTTGCCCTCCGAGAGCATTTCGAAGCGCAAGGCGCCCGCCGATGGAATGGCCTCGACCAGGCGCACCTCGACGGTGTCGCCGAGCAGGAACGTCTCGCCCGTGCGCTTGCCGACGAGGGCGCGCCTCGCTTCGACGTGATTGTAGAAATCGTTGTGCAGCGACGACACCGGCACGAAGCCGTCGGCGCCCGTATCCTTCAGCCGCACGAACAGTCCCGAACGTGTCACGCCGGCGATGCGCCCGGTGAAGGTCGCGCCGACCCGATCGGCCAGATGCGCGGCGATAAGCCGGTCGACTGTCTCGCGCTCGGCCGCCATGGCGCGCCGCTCGGCATCCGAGATCTGCTGCGCGACGTCGGCAAGCCGTCCGATCTCGCTGTCGTCGAGGCCACCCTCGCCGAGACGCAGCGCCTTCACCAGCGCGCGATGCACCAGCAGATCGGCGTAGCGGCGAATGGGCGAGGTGAAGTGTGCATAGCGCTGCAGGTTGAGCCCGAAGTGCCCGATGTTGGCGATATTGTACTCGGCTTGGCTCTGGCTGCGCAGCACCACCTCGTTGACGAGATCGGCGACGGGCAGCGTCTTGGCGCTGGCGAGGATGCCGTTGAAGTGGCCGGGCTTCAGCGTCGAGGACTGCGGCAGCTTCATGCCGAGTGTTTCGAGGAATTCGCGCAGGCTCGACAGCTTCTCCTTCGAGGGCTGGTCGTGGACGCGGTAGACGACCGGGGTGTGCTTCTGCTCCAGCGTTTCCGCCGCGGCGACGTTCGCCTGGATCATGAACTCCTCGATCAGGCGGTGCGCGGCAAGGCGCTCCGGCGTCACCACATTCGCCACGCGGCCCTTGTCGTCGAGCACGATCTTGCGCTCGGGCAGATCGAGATCCAGTGGGGCGCGCTTGTCGCGTGCAGCGGCGACGGCCGCATAGGCCGCCCACAGCGGCTTCAGCACCGGCTCGAGCAGCGGCCCGGCTTTGTCGGACGGACGCCCGTCGATGGCGGCCTGCGCCTCCTGGTAGCTCAGCTTGGCGGCCGACCGCATCATGGCGCGCATGAACGTATGGCCGCGCTTGTGGCCGTCCTTGTCGAAGATCATGCGCACGACGAGGCAGGCGCGGTTCTCGCCCTCGCGCAGCGAGCACAAATCGTTGGATATGCGCTCGGGCAGCATCGGCACGACGCGGTCGGGGAAGTAGACCGAGTTGCCGCGCAGCTGCGCCTCACGGTCGAGCTTGGTGCCCGGGCGGACGAAATGCGATACGTCGGCGATGGCGACGAGCACGATCCAGCCGCCCTCGTTGCCGCCGCTGGTGTCGGGCTCGGCGTGGACGGCGTCGTCGTGGTCGCGCGCGTCGGGCGGATCGATGGTCACAAGCGGCACTGCGCGCAGGTCGGTGCGCCCCGACAGCGACGGCGGCTGCAGCGCCTCGCTCTCGGTGATCACGCTCTCGGGAAAGTCGTCGGGGATGCCATGCGCATGCACGGCAATGAGGCTGATCTGCCGCTGGTCGTCGGGATTGCCGATCGACTCCGCGACGCGCGCCTGCGGGACATTGAAGCGGCCCTTCTTGGCAAGGTCGAAGCGCACCAGGTCGCCGTCCTTGGCCTTGCCTTCGTCGCCCTTGCCGATCGACCAGGACCGCAGCTGCTTGCGGTCGACGGGCTCGATGCTGCCGCCGCCGTTCTTGTGCGCGCGGAAAATGCCGATCATCCGCCGCTTCTCGCGCGGCAGGCGCTTGATGGGAGAAGCTTCGAAGCGGAAGCCGTCGACGTCGGGCTCCTGCAATTCTGTGATGCGCGCTAATATGCGGTCGCCGATGGAAATGCTGGCCGCGATGTCGGCCTGCGGTCCGCGCGCCGAGCGCGCCTGTAGCAGCACCGACGGCCGCTCGCCCGCCTCTTCCCACACATCGGGCTTGCAGATGAGGTCGCCTTCCTCATCGCGCCCCGTCACTTCGAGGATGGTCACCGGCGGCAGCCCGCCCTTCTTGCGCAGGCTCTTGCGGTCGCCCGACAGCATGCCGTCCTCGGACATGCTGGCGAGCAGGCGATTGAACTCGACGCGCTGCGGTCCGCGGATGTCGAAGGCGCGCGCGATCTCGCGTTTGCCGACCTTGGCCGGCGACGTCTTGATGAACTCGAGTATCTCGTCCCTGCCGGGCAGGCCGTCGCGCTTGGGTGGGGCGCCCTTCTTGGTGCCCTTCGTCGGTCTGCGCGACATGTCAGCGTGCCCGTCGTGCGGTCATGTGCAAGATCAACTCAGGCGTCGGCCGTCTCAGCTTTCGGTTTGGCAGCACGGCCTTTGGCCGATTTGCCCGATGCCGCCTTGCCGGATTTTGCACCTTTCGCCGCCGGCTTGGCGTCGGCGCTGGCTTTGCGCACAGGCTTCTTCTTTTTCGACGGGCCCTTGGCCGCGCGCGCCGCAATCAGCTCGACCGCCTCGGCGACCGTGATCGCCGCCGGATCCTTGCCGTTGGGGATCGTGGCGTTGACCGCGCCGTGCTTCACGTACGGGCCATAGCGGCCCGACAGCACCTCGATCTTGCCGCCGCCGTCGGGATGCTCGCCCAGATCCTTGAGCACCGTCGGCTTGGCGCGCTGGAAACGGCTCTTGTTGCCCGCGGCCTTCTCGGCCAGCAGGGTGACGGCGCGGTTGAGGCCGACGCTGAACACTTCCTCGATGCCGTCGACATTAGCGTACATGCCGTCGTGCAGGATGAACGGTCCATAGCGGCCGAGGCCGGCGGTGATGGGCTTGCCGGATTCGGGATGCATCCCGACCGCGCGCGGCAGCGACAGCAGCTTCACGGCATAGTCGAGATCGAGCGTTGCCGCATCGACGCCTTTCGGCAGGCTCGAGCGCTTCGGCTTTTCGTCCTCGGAGCCCTCGCCGAGTTGCACGTAGGGCCCGAACCGCCCGGTGCGCAGCGTCACGGCAAGGCCGGTGTCCGGGTCGAAGCCCAGCTGCTTGCCGTCGGGGCCAACAGTCTCGCCGTCGCCATTGCCGGCGTCGCTGAGCTGGCGCGTGTAGCGGCACTCGGGATAATTTCCGCAGCCGATGAAGGCGCCGTACTTGCCGGAGATCTTGAGGCTCAGGCGTCCGGCCTTGCATGACGGGCACGAGCGCGGATCCGAGCCGTCCTCGCGGGCCGGGAAGATGTGCGGGCCGAGGATCTCGTTCAGCGCTTCCAGCACCTCGCCGACACGCAGGTCCTTGATGTCGTCAACCGAGCCGGTGAACTCTTTCCAGAAGTCGCGCAGCACGTCTTTCCAGGCGAGCTTGCCGTCGGAGATGAGGTCGAGCTTTTCTTCGAGGTCGGCGGTGAAATCGTATTCGACGTAGCGCTTGAAGAAGCCTTCGAGGAAGGCGATGACCAGCCGGCCCTTGTCCTCGGGGATGAGACGCTTCTTGTCGACGCGCACATACTGGCGCTCCTGCAGCACCGCGAGCGTTGACGCATATGTCGACGGACGGCCGATGCCGAGCTCTTCCATCTTCTTGACCAGCGTCGCTTCCGAGAAGCGCGGTGGCGGCTGCGTGAAGTGCTGCTCGGCTTCGATTGAGCGATCGGTCACCTTGTCGCCCTGCGCCAATGCGGGCAGGCGGCGGCTCGTGTCCTCGTCGTTGGCGGGAACGTCGTCCTTGCCCTTGGCGGCGTGCATGCGCTCGTCGCGGCCTTCCTCGTACACCTTGAGGAAGCCCTCGAACTGGATGACCGAGCCGGTGGCGCGCAGCGTGTAGGTCTTGCCGTCGCGGCCCTTCACCTCGATGTCGGCCGTCGTCTGCTCAACCTCGGCCGAGGCCATCTGGCTGGCGACGGCGCGCTTCCAGACCAGCTCGTAGAGGCGGGCCTGATCCTTCTCAAGGTACTTGGCGACGTCCGACGGCTTGCGCGAGGCTTCGGTCGGGCGGATGCCCTCGTGCGCTTCCTGGGCGTTCTTGGCCTTCGTCTTATATTCGCGGATGAACGGGGCGACGAAGCGCTGCGAGTACTCGCGCGCGATGAGGCCGCGGATGGCGCTGACCGCCTCCGGAACGAGGGTGACGCCGTCGGTTCGCATGTAGGTGATGAGGCCGACCGTCTCGCCGCCGATGTCGACGCCCTCATAGAGGCGCTGGGCGACCTGCATGGTCTGCTTGGCCGAGAAGCCGAGCTTGCGCGAGGCGTCCATCTGCAGGGTCGACGTGGCGAACGGCGCGTATGGGTTGCGCTTCACGCCCTTCTTGTCGACCGAGACGATACGGAACTCGCCCTTTTCGATGGCGGCCTTGATGGCGTTGGCGGCTTCGCCCGTCTTTATATCCAGCTTCTTGAGCGTGGTGCCGTCGATGGCGTTGAGGCGGGCGGGAAACTCCTCGCCCTTGGCGGTCACCATCTGGGCGTCGATGGTCCAGTACTCGTCGGTGCGGAAGGCCTCGATCTCGGCCTCGCGGTCGCAGACGATGCGCAACGCCACCGACTGCACGCGGCCGGCCGAGCGGGCGCCCGGCAGCTTGCGCCACAGCACCGGCGACAGGGTGAATCCAACGAGATAGTCCAGCGCCCGGCGGGCGAGATAGGCGGATACGAGTGGGCCGTCGATCTGGCGCGGCTCGCTGAGAGCGGTGAGGATAGCCTGCTTGGTCACCGCGTTGAAGGCGACGCGCTCGACCAGGGTGTCCTTCTTCAGGGCCTTCTTCTGCTCGAGGATCTGCAGGATGTGCCAGGAAATCGCCTCGCCTTCGCGATCAGGGTCGGTGGCGAGAATGAGCTTATCGGCCTTTTTGACCGCGTCCGCGATTTCCTTCATAATTTTCTGAGACTTAGGGTCGACGTCCCAGTGCATTTCGAAGTCTTTGTCGGGCTCCACCGAGCCGTTCTTGGCCGGCAGATCGCGCACATGGCCGAACGAGGCGATCACCTTGTAACCGCTGCCCAGGTACTTGTTGATGGTCTTGGCCTTGGCAGCCGATTCGACGATTACGACGTTCATCTATGGACTTTCAGGCTTGGCGCCGCTCGACAGGGCCCGCAATGGGGCTTCGGGCTATCGGCCCTCGGTGCCCGGGTCAAAAATCCGGCGTCCGTTCGGCCGGGGAACATGGGAGAGGATTGTGGCGGTGTCAAACACACGACCCGCCGGGCGCGAGTATTGCCGCTATTGCTATCATGGGTTGTGAATGATATTTACCACGCTCATTGGTTGCAATATGCATGGGGCGCACGCAGGAATGGCAAGCTCGGATGACCCTAACGGCGGAGCCGCCGAGCAGCCGACACCCCGCGGCAGCGATGCGCTCGGCTACCTTTGCGACATCATTCATGAGCTGAAGCACCTGGCCGATCGGTCAGGTCAGCGCACGCTGGCGGCCATCCTGGCAGCCGCCCTCACCGAAGCGCGCATCCAGAACGACGACGCCCCTCGCTGAGCCTCCCAATCGCCAATCAGGCCGGTGGTGCCAGCGACACGAGCCCGCCGCCGTGGCGCTCGATGCGTCCGGCCAGCGCCAGCTCCATCAAGGCGATCTGCACGCTACGGATGTTGAGGCCGGTGCCGCGCACCAGGTTGTCGATGTCGATCGGCGCCGGGCCGAGCGCCGCAACGATGCGGTCGCGATCGCTTGCCGATAGCTGCAAGGGCACTTCGACCGGCGGCTGCGGCTCTTCGCGCAGCTGCCGTGGCGGCGACCGCGTCAACGGCGTCAGCGCCGCCAGCACGTCTTCGGGCTCGGTCACCAGAGTGGCGCCCGACTTCAAAAGTTTGTTGGTGCCCTCGGCGCGCGGGTCGAGCGGGTGGCCCGGGATGGCGAACACCTCGCGCCCCTGCTCGGCGGCGAGCCGCGCCGTGACGAGGCTGCCCGAACGCCGCGCCGCCTCGACGATGACGACGCCCAGCGACAACCCCGAGACAATGCGGTTGCGGCGCGGAAAATCCTGCCCGCGCGGCGTAAAGCCAAACGGCATCTCGCTGACGAGGCAGCCGCGCTCGCCGATCAGCCGCTGCAGCTCGGCGTGCTCGGGCGGATAGATATTGTCGAGACCGCCGGCCAGCACGGCGACGGTGCCGCTGTCGAGCGCTGCCTGGTGCGCCATGCCGTCGATGCCGCGCGCCAGTCCCGAGGCGATGACGAAACCGGCGCGGCCGATCTCGTGGGCGAACTGGCGTGCCAGCTTGGCGCCCGCCGCCGAGCATTGCCGTGCGCCGACGATGGCCATGGTGGGGCGCTGCAGCAGCCCAATGTCGCCCTTGGCGTAGAGCAGCGGCGGCGGAACATCGAGAGCCGCCAATGGCGGCGGATACGCGGCCTCTCCGAGCAGCAGCAGCTGCGCGCCGTTTTGGTGCGCGGCGTCGATTTCGGCCTCGGCCTCATCGCGTCCGCAAACGCGGATGCGCCGGCCGCCGCGTTGCGCCAGATCGGGGAGCGCGGCGAGCGCCGCCGTGGCGCTACCGTAGTGCTTTAGGAGATCCCGGTAGGTGACGGGCCCGACGTTCTCGGAGCGGATGAGCCGCAGCGAGGCGATGCGCTCGGCGTCGGAAATGGGCTCGGCGCCCGTTTGCTCACGCCTTGGCACCGATCCTCGGCTCCTCTCCGGCCGCGAGGCGCCGGATGTTGGCGCGGTGCTTGTAGATCAGGATCGCCGACAGGATCGCCGCCATGAGGCCGACGGCACGATCCCCGGCCAGCAGCAGCCCCAGCGGCGTCACGACGGCGGCGATGAGCGCCGACAGCGAGGAATAGCGCGTCAGCACGGCGACCAGCATCCAGACGAGGCAGAAGCCGACGGCGGCGCGCCAGTCGACGCCAAGCAGCACGCCGATATACGTGGCGACGCCCTTGCCGCCGCGAAAGTCGAGCCACACCGGGAAGACGTGACCGAGGAAAGCAGCTAATCCGGCAAGCAGCGAGGCGAGGATGGCGACGCCGCCGTGCGCGCCGATCCAATGTCCGATCAGCACCGCCGCCGTGCCCTTGAGCGCATCGAGCAGCAGCGTCAGCGCGGCCAGTCCCTTGCGGCCGGTGCGCAAGACGTTCGTCGCGCCGATGTTGCCCGAGCCGACGTTGCGGACATCGCCCAGGCCGGCGGCGCGGGTCAGCAGGTAGCCGAAGGGGATCGAGCCGAGCAGGTAGCCGACGGCAATCGCGGCCAGCGTATAGCTATTGAAGAAGACGTCCATTGCCGCACGCAGGTCCCCGGAGCGGCGCTCAGGTCCGCTACGCGCCAGGGTACTGGTAGACCGTTTCCCCTGCAACCAGAGTGCGCAGCACGCGCCCCTGCATCTTGCTCTCGTCGAAAGGGGTGTTCTTCGAGCGCGAGCGCAGCAGATCCTTGTTTACGACCCACGGCTCGCCCGGATCGAACAGGATGATGTCGGCGATGGCACCCTTGGTGAGCTTGCCCGAGTGAAGCCCGAGCAGCTTCGCTGGGTTGATCGTCAGCGCCCGCAGGATGCTCAGCAGCGTCAGCTCTCCCGAGTGGTGCAGGCGCAGGGCGGCCGACAGCAGCGTTTCAAGGCCCACGGCGCCGTCGGTGGCCTCGGCGAATGGGCGGCGCTTGTCGTCGGCGTCCTGCGGATCGTGGCTGGAGACGATGATGTCGATGTCGCCGGACGCAAGGCCGCGGATCATCGCCGCGCGGTCGTCGTCGCTGCGCAGGGGCGGGCGCATCTTGAAGAAGGTGCGATAGGGGCCGATGTCGTTCTCGTTCAGCGTCAGGTGGTTGATCGATACGCCGCACGTCACCGGCAGCTTGCGCGCCTTGGCCGAGCGGATCACCTCGAGACTTTCAGCGCAGCTGATGGTCGCGGCGTGATAGCGCCCGCGCGTCATCTCGACGAGACGCACGTCGCGTTCCAGCATGATCGTCTCGGACGCCTTCGGCACGCCCGGCAGGCCGAGGCGGGCCGCGACCTCACCGGAGTTCATCGCCCCGCTTGAAGCCAGATACGGATCTTCGGTGTGGTGCACGATCAGCGCGCCGAAATCCTTGGCGTACAGCAGCACGTTGCGCATCACGCGCGTATTGGCGACCGACAGCTTGCCGTTGGAGAAGGCGATGGCGCCGGCCCGCTTGAGCAGGCCGATCTCCGTCATCTCCTCGCCCTTGAGGCCCTTGGTCATCGCCGCCATGGTGTGCACGTGCACGATGGCGTTGTCGCGGGCGCGCCGCTGAATGAAATCGACGAGCGCCACCTGGTCGATGACCGGGTCGGTCTCCGGCATCACGACCATTGTGGTGACGCCGCCCGCCGCAGCCGCATGGCTGGCGGTCTTGAGCGTCTCCCGATGTTCAAAACCGGGCTCCCCGGTGAACACTTGCGCGTCGATCAAGCCGGGCGCCAGCACGTGGCCTTTGCAGTCAACGACATCGACACCGTCCGGCGCGTTGCGGCGTAGGTGCGGACCGATGTCGGCTATGAGCCCGTTGCGCACGACGAGGCCGCCGGGCTCGTCGCGGTTCGCCGCCGGATCGACGATGCGCGCGTTGATGAATGCCGTCGCTGGCGTCGACTTGGCCTCGCGCGCGAGCTTCCGGCCGGTGGTGGTTGCTGTGTTCATCGTTTCAGCAGGTTGCGGGCCAGCGCCTCGAGGACGGCCATGCGCACGGCGACACCCATCTCCACCTGGTCGTGGATGACGCTCGACGAATGGTCGGCGACGGTCGAGGCGATTTCGACGCCGCGGTTCATGGGGCCCGGATGCATGACGATGGCGTCGGGCTTGGCGCGCGCCAGCTTTTCCTGGTCGAGACCGAAGAAGTGGAAGTACTCGCGCGTCGAGGGGACGTACGATCCCTCCATGCGCTCGCGCTGCAGGCGCAGCATCATGACGACATCGGCGCCTTCGACCGCTTTCCACATGTCGGTGAACACCTCGGCGCCGAGGCGCTCGGGCGCCGCCGGCAGCAAGGTGGAGGGCGCGGCGATGCGCACGCGGGCGCCGAGCGTGTTGAGCACGATGATGTTGGAGCGGGCGACGCGGCTGTGCAGCACGTCACCGCAAATGGCGACGGTCAGCCCCGCGATGCGTCCCTTGGCACGGCGGATGGTCAGGGCGTCGAGCAGCGCCTGGGTCGGATGCTGGTGCGAGCCGTCGCCGGCGTTGATCACCGAGCAGTCGATCTTCTGCGCCAGCAGCTCGACGGCGCCGGCCGCATGATGGCGCACGACGATGATGTCGGGCCGCATGGCGTTGAGCGTCATCGCCGTGTCGATCAGCGTCTCGCCCTTCTGCACCGAGGAGGTCGAGACGTTCATGTTCATGACGTCGGCGCCGAGCCGCTTAGCCGCCATCTCGAACGAAGATTGCGTGCGCGTCGAGGCTTCGAAGAAAAGGTTGATGAGAGTGCGCCCGCGCAGCAGATCACGTCTCTTGCCGGGTTGGCGGTTGTCGTCGGCGGCCTTATCCGCGAGATCGAGCAAAAAATTGATCTCGGACGCGCTCAGCCCCTCGACCGTGAGGAGATGACGATGCGCGAAGTGGAGCGCCTCGACTTTGGCAGCTGCATTGGTCATTAAAGGCGTTTGTATAGGGAGAGTCTTGCCAACGGGCAACCCACGTCGCGCCTGGCGGCGCGCAACAGCTGGGGAATTCGTTAAGGCTTGGTAGTAAGCAGCCGCCGCGAGGGGCGATAAAGGCCAATGGCCGCGCGATCTACAACCCACGAAGTGTTCAATCAGCCGCCTCCATTCGAGGACGTGAACCTCTATGCCTCGGACGCCGGGCTTATTGACGCGGTGGAGCGGGAAGGCGGCGGCGCCGCGGCGACAGCGCTCGGCAGCTTCGGGCAGGTTGCGGGCAGCGCCGAGGCGCTCGAGCGCGGGCGTCTCGCCAACGAGCACACGCCCAAGCTGTCGACTCACGACCGGCAGGGGCGCCGCCGCGATACGGTGACGTTCCACCCCGCCTACCACACGCTAATGCGGACGAGCTGCGCCGAAGGGCTGCACAGCTCCGTTTGGGCCCATCTATCCAAGAAAGGCGAGGCGCGGCGTGCCGGCGCCCACGTCGCCCGCGCCGGCGCGTTCTACATGGCGGCGCAGATGGAGGCCGGGCACTGCTGCCCCATCACCATGACGAACGCGGCCGTGCCCGTGCTGATGCAGCAGCCGAATGTCGCCGCCGAATGGCTGTCACGCATCCTGCCGTACAACTACGACCCGAGCTTTGCCCCGCCCGCAGCCAAGACCGCCGTCACGCTCGGCATGGGCATGACGGAGAAGCAGGGCGGCACGGACGTGCGGGCATCGACGACGACGGCCGAACCAATCGGCGGCAGCGGTCCCGGCGGGGAATACCGCATCACCGGCCATAAATGGTTTCTCTCCGCGCCGATGTCGGATGCTTTCCTCGTCCTGGCCCAGGCCCCTGGCGGGCTGACGTGCTTTCTGATGCCGCGCTTCGTGCCCGACGGCAGCGTCAACGCCCTGCACCTGCAGCGTCTGAAGGACAAGCTCGGCAACCGCTCGAACGCATCCTCGGAAGTCGAGTTTCACGGCGCGTGGGCGCGGGCCATCGGCGAGGAAGGCCGCGGCGTCGCTAGCATCATCGACATGGTCACCTATACGCGGCTCGATTGCGCCGTCGCCTCGGCCGGCCTGATGCGCTTTGCCCTCGCCAACGCCATTCATCACGCCGAGCACCGCCGCGTGTTCGACAAGAAGCTGGTCGAGCAGCCCGTTATGCAGCAGGTGCTCGCCGACATGGCGCTCGACGTTGAGGCGGCGACGGCGCTCGCCTTCCGCCTCGCCCGGTCGTTCGATCGCGCCGACGATCCGCGCGCCTCCGCCTGGCGCCGCCTGATGACGCCGGTGACCAAATACTGGGTTTGCAAGATGGCGCCGCCGCTCGTGGCCGAGGCGATGGAATGCCTCGGCGGCAACGGCTACGTCGAGGAAGCGCCGCTGGCGCGGCTCTATCGCGAGGTGCCGGTCAATTCGATCTGGGAAGGGTCCGGCAACGTCATGGCGCTCGACGTGGCGCGCGTCCTGCAACGCGAGCCCGCCGCCGTGCAGATGGTGATGGACGAGCTGCTGGTGGCTGCCGGCGATGATCAGCACCTGCGCCGCGCTCATGCGCGTCTGGAAGCCATGCTGCAGGAGCCGAAGCTGCTCGACGCGCGCGGCCGCACCCTGGTCGAGGCGCTGGCCGTGCTCGCCGCCGGATCGATCCTGCGCGCCCACGCACCGGCCGCGGTGGCCGATGCGTTCATCGCCACGCGCATTTCCGGCGATCCGCGTCAGACGTACGGCCAGGGCCTCGAGCACGCCGACGTCGGCGCCATCATCGCCCGCGCCTCGCCAAACC
>JBDTOR010000037.1:0-18373 GCA_039933175.1 Hyphomicrobium sp.
GGAAGATGTTTTGAGCAGCTGTAACGTTGCCTTTCCGCTGGGCGGAGATAAGCCGCGGATATGAAAAGGCCCGCAACGCTATCGCGCCACAGGCCTTTCTTGGTCATTTCGTTGCCGCCACGATGCGCGGCGAAGGCAGCAAAATTAAATGGCGAAATCGGTGATTTTGGCGCCCTTGCCAAGCTTTGCGACCAGCCAATTCGGCTTGCGTCCGCGACCCGTCCAGGTCTCCGCCTTGTTGTCCGGATTGACGAATTTTGCAGCGCTCGATTTACCGCGTCCGCGGCCACCGAACAGCTCGCTCACGGAAAAGCCGCGCTTTTCGGCGAGCTGCGCCAATGCCTGCTTTACTTCGGAGCGCTCGCGGTCACGGGCGGCGCTGATTGCCTTCTGAACCTTGCCCTCCAACTCGAGCAGATCTTTAAGCGACATCTTATCGACATTGGGGGTGGCCATACGGCAGTCCTTCCTTTTAATCCACGCCGGCAATTTGCCAATTGCCACTTGTACGACAGCTTGAATTACTTTTTGCCTTCCACTTGTCAAGCTGGTCAAAACGACATTGCGCCGAATTGGCTTCTCGATGTCCGTGCATCAACGCAACCGTAACGCGTATTAATGCCAGATACCCGCAAAACTGTTACCGGCATGCTTATGTTTCGCCGCCAAACCAATTCATTGAAATGCCTTCCCCGCGGCCGGCAGAGGCATGTCCGCCAACATAAATAATCCCGCCGCTGCCGTTCAGCCCGCGTTCAGGTGGCGGGCGATAGGCTCCTTGCAACCCTGAACTCCCATCTTCCCCGGAGTGATCCACGGGGGCGCAGCGTTCAGGGTCGCTGCGCCTCCACCCCCCATTTTCAAGAATGTATTTGCCGCTCATCGGTTTGCGACGCGTCGAGCGTACGTGGAACCGGCCATGCGAGGCGGCGTTTGCCATCGTGCATGCGAGCCGGTACGTTCCCGCCGCAAATCACCCCCGCCCAGCACCTATTTCCGGAGGCCTGAGATCATGACATTCCAGCTCCCGCCGCTGCCGTACGCGTATGACGCGTTGCAGCCGTACATGTCCGCCGAAACGCTGCAATTCCACCACGATAAGCATCATCAGGCCTACGTCGATATGGCCAATAAGCTGGTCCCCGGCAGCAAGTACGAAGGCATGGGCCTCGAGGAAATCTGCAAGCTTGCGTATGCCGACAAGAACCAGCCGATCATCAACAACGTCGGCCAGGACTACAATCACACCCATTTCTGGCAGTGGATGAAGAAGGGCGGCGGCGGCAACAAGCTGCCCGGCACCGTTCAGAAGCTGGTCGACGGCTACGGCGGCTTCGACAAGGTCCGCAACGACTTCATCGAGAACGGCAAGACGCAGTTCGGCTCCGGCTGGTCATGGCTCGCCGTTAAGGATGGCAAGCTGCAGCTCATCAAGACGCCGAACGGCGAAAACCCGCTCATGCACGGCGCTTCGCCGATCCTCGGCGTCGATGTGTGGGAGCACAGCTATTACATCGACTATCGCAACGCGCGCCCCAAGTATCTCGAGGCCTGGTTCGACAATCTGATCAACTGGGAGCACGTCGAGGAGATGGCGAGCAAGGCCGCCTGATCTTCAAAGACGACGCTCGAAATAGAAACGGCGCTGCCCCCAACCAGGACAGCGCCGTTTTTGTTTGCCCGGTCGGCGATTAGCGGCCGCGAATGCTCTTCATGATGATCCCCTTGATCACCGAGACGATGGAGCGTGAGATCGAACGCTGCATTTCGCGTCCGATCATCTCGGGCATGCCCTGGCGATGGCGGCCGGTCGGACCTTTGGTGCCGCCGAAGATGACGTCCGTCCAGCTGCCGCCGGCGGAGGCCTCAGATTCTTTCGCCGCTGCGGCCTGCGACCCGCGCTGCGCCAGCATCTCCTCGGCGCTCTCGCGGTTCTTCACAGTCTCGTATTTTCCGGCGAACGGGCTGGCGGCGATGATCGCGCGGCGCTCGGCGTCGGTGAGCGGCCCCATGCGGCCCTCGGGCGGCCGGATGAGCGTGCGCTGCACGATCGACGGCTCACCCTTGTTCTCCAGCATGGAGACGAGCGCCTCGCCGACCTTCAACTCGAGGATCACCCGCTCGGTATCGAGTTCCGGATTGCGGCGGAAGGTTTCCGCCGCCGCCCGGACCGCGCGCTGCTCTTGCGGCGTGAAGGCGCGCAGCGCGTGCTGCACGCGATTGCCGAGCTGCGCCGAGACATCGCTCGGCACGTCCATCGGGTTCTGCGTGATGAAGTAGACGCCGACGCCCTTGGAGCGCACCAGGCGGGCGATCTGCTCGATGCGATCCATCAACGCCTTGGGCGCGTCATCGAACAGCAGATGCGCTTCATCGAAGAAGAACACGAGCTTCGGCTTGGGCTGGTCGCCAACCTCGGGCAGCGTCTGCCACAGCTTGGTCAGCATCCACAAAAGGAACGTCGCGTAGAGGCGCGGCTTCTCCATCAGATTTTCGGCCGACAGAATGTTGACGACGCCGCGGCCGTCCGGGGCAGTGCGGATGAAGTCCCAGATGTCGAGCGCCGGCTCACCGAAGAAGTGATTGGCGCCCTGCTCGTCGAGCACCAGTAGGCGGCGCTGGATGGCGCCGACCGAGGTTATCGCCACGTTGCCGTACTTGATCGTCAGCTCTTTGGCGCGCGAGGCCACGTTGTTGATGATGGCGCGCAGGTCGCCGAGATTGATGAGCGGCAGCTTCTCCTCGGAGGCGACGCGGAAGGCGATGTTCAGTACGCCCTCCTGCACGTCGTTGAGTTCCAGCATGCGCGACAGCAGCAGCGGACCCATGTCCTCGACGGTGGCGCGGATCGGATGGCCGCCGGCGCCGAACACATCCCACAGTACGACGGGCGAGGCCGCGTTCTTGTAGTGCTCGAGGCCGACCTCAGCCGCGCGTTTCAGCAGGAAGTCCTTCGGCTCGCCCACCTCGGCGATGCCGGATAGGTCGCCCTTGATGTCGGCGGCAAACACCGGAACGCCGGCGCGCGAAAAGCCCTCGGCCAGCACCTGCAGCGTCACAGTCTTGCCGGTGCCCGTGGCGCCGGTGATGAGGCCGTGCCGGTTCGCCAGGGTGAGATCGAGATATTCCGGCTTGACGCTTTTACCGATGAAGATCTTGCCGTCCTGCAGAACCGCTTGGCTCATGATGGTCTCTGGCTCCAATGGCGGCGCCCGACTCGGGGGGAGAGGCCGCAGTTCGCTCTTGGCATGGGAGGGTACCCTTTGCAAACATCGGTTGCATGGCGGACTTGGGGAAAAGTGTTTCGCCGCAAAGCGCGGTTTTCCGGGCGCGCCGAAGCGACGCGGGCTTGCGCGGCCAACGATTTGCGGGTGCGCACCGGCATTATGAATGACTATAGATTGGACGACTGCGGCGCCGAACCCGAGACCACGCTGACATGACCGAAACGACCGACCCGATCCACCTCGCCTCCGGCTTTGCCTCCCCCACGCTGGATCAGTGGCGCCAGCTGGTCGACAAGGCCCTCAAAGGTGCCGACTTCGACAAGAAGCTGGTGGCCAAGACGGCGGACGGCCTGCGCATCGAGCCGCTCTACACGCGTGCCGACACATTGCCGGGAGCTGCCGCCGCGGCACCGGGCAAGGCGCCGTTCACCCGCGGAACGCATGCGCACACCCAGGATCTCGGCTGGCAGATTCATCAGCGCGTGCTCGAAGCCGATCCCGCCGCCGCCAGCAAGGTCATTCTCGAAGAGCTGGAAGGCGGCGCTCACGGCGTCGTGCTGCAGATTGCCGGGCCCGGCCAAACGGGCATCAAGATCGGCAGCGTCGATGACGCGGCAGCGACGCTGCCCGGCGTTTTCGTTGACTACGCACCGGTCCAGCTCGCCGGCGGCGTGCAGGGCCTCGAGGCGGCGCGCCACTATCTCAAAGCGCTGGCGGCGATAAAGCACGATGCGGGCGGCTCGGTGACAACCCGGCTCAACGTCGATCCGCTCGGGACGCTGGCGCGCTTCGGCGCCGCCTGGGCGCCGATCGACAAGGCCCTCGCCGAGACAGTTCAATTCGCCGGTACCGCGCGCGGCGGCGAGCGCCGCATCTCGACCGTGCTGGTCGACGCGACCGTGCCGCACGAGGCCGGCGCCAGCGAGGCGCAGGAGCTTGCCTATCTGGCGGCGACGCTCGTCGCATATCTGCGCGCTTTTGAGGCGGCCGGCGTCGCGCCGAAGGATGCGCTGCCCACCATCGCCTTCGCGCTTCCCGTCGACACCGACCTGTTCGTCAACGCCGCCAAGGTCCGCGCCGCGCGCACCATCATCGCCCGCATCGCCGAGGCGAGCGGCGCCTCCCCCGCCAGCGTGCACATCACGGCCGTGACCTCGGCGCGCATGATGGCCAAGCGCGACCCGTGGACCAACATGCTGCGCACCACCGCGGCGTGCGCGGCGGCGACGTTCGGCGGCGCCGATGCCGTCACCGTGCTGCCCTACACCTGGGCGCTCGGCGTTCCCGACCGCTTCGCGCGGCGCGTTGCCCGCAACACGCAGCTGGTGTTGCAGGAGGAATCCCAGCTTGGCCGCGTCGCCGATCCCATTGGTGGGTCGTGGTACGTTGAAAAGCTGACGAGCGATCTAGCGCAAAGAGCTTGGACGCTCTTCCAGGACATCGAGGCCGAAGGCGGCATTATCGCCGCGCTGTCGTCAGGCGGGCTGCAGGACGACATTGCCAAGATCGCGGAAACGCGCGCCAGAAACATCGCGACAGGACGCGTCGAGCTGACGGGCGTGTCGGTGTTCCCGTTTCTCGGCGATGACGGCGTGAAAGTTACGCCGTATGCCGCGGCGGCACCGCTTGCTAAACCGGCCGTGCGTCCGCTGACGCCGCATCGCCTCGGCGAAGCCTTCGAGAAGCTGCGCGATGCGGGCGATGCGTTCCTTGCCAAGACCGGCAAGCGCAAACGCGTGTTCATGGCCAACCTCGGTGAGATCGCCGAGCACAACAAGCGCTCGCAGTGGATGTGGAACTTCCTCGCCGCTGGCGGCATCGAGGGCCTGACCAGCGACGGCTACAAAAACGCTGCGGCAGCCGCCGAGGCGTTCAAAGTCTCGGGCGTACAGATCGCCTGTATCTGCTCGTCGGACGAGGTTTACGCCCGCGAAGCCGAAGCGGCGGCCAAGGCCCTCAAGCAGGTGGGTGCGACGCGCGTCCTGCTCGCCGGCCGCCCCGGGGAGGCTGAGAAGGCCCTGCGCGCCGCGGGGGTGGACGCTTTCGTGTTCGCCGGTCAGGATGCGATTGCCGTGCTCGATGATCTGCACAAAGCACTCGCGACCGCTTAAGCTGTAGCAATCGTGCGTTGGTGCGCGACCGGAGGGGTATCCCGTGGCCAGCTTGCGTTTTCTCGCCAGCCTTTTCGCATTGATCGCCATCGTGGCGCTGGTCGCCGACGTAACGCCGGCGCTCAACGGCACCGGCGTGTTCAAGGCCCATTCGGTCATCGGCTATTGGACCGAGCTGGCACCCGCCTCGCTCGTCGCCACCCGCGCTAACATCGAGACGATGACCTTTCCGTGGGTCTGGAATCCCATGATCCTCAGCGTGCTCGGTACGCCGATGTCGGTGCTGTTCGCCGGCCTCGCCGTCGTCTGCGGCTACTTCGGGCGCCGCCGCATGCAGCTGAAGGTGCACGTCAACTGAGCGGCACTACTTCTTCTTAGCCGGCGCCGCCGGCGGGGAGGTCGTGGCGGACATGATCGATTTCGTGATGCTGGTCAGCGCCGGCGGCAGGCCGCTGCTCGGCGGGTAGGCGATGTCGAGCGCGATGCCGACCACAACGAGGCCGACCAGCAGGCTAATGAGCCGCATCACCCAACGGCGATGGCTCTTGTTCAGCGCCTCGATCTCCGAATCCTCCACATGGCCGTCGCCGGGCGTGAGCAGCCCGCGAGTCAGCCCGAGGTATTTCTTCTGCACGGAGCGGCGGACGTTGCCGCGATGCTGCACCGTCAGCCCGGCGCGCTCGGCGATCTGCTGGGCGATCTCCGGGTATGGGAAGCACGGATCGCTGTTGGCTTCGCTGACGTAGCCGAGCTTCACCGCGCTGTCGTCCTTGAGAACCAGCCGGGCGCCCTGCAGCAGCACAGGCGCCACCGAGCCGCCGTAGATCTCGCGCCGCGTCTCCACCGCCTTGATCTGGTCGTACGGGATGTCGTGGCTGCGATAGCGGATGATCGGCGTCGGCCCGCGCCCCGACGGCAGTGTCATCTTCACCGACTTCTCGCCCAGCTCGATGCGCGCCATCAGCGAATGCATTAGCTCGATGAGCAGCAGCACCATGATGAAGGTGAAGGCGACGGCCAGCACGACAAAGCCGGGCGTGCCCTGCCAATGGCCCTGCGAGACGCGCCAGAACAGCATCGGCGGCAGGCTGATGAAGAACGGCAGCAGAATGAGGAAGACGAACGAGAAAGCGAACTTACGCCCGCCGCCGGCGGCGTAAACGGCGCGCGTGCTCTTGGCGGCCGGAGCGGGAAGCGGCGCGGGCGTCGGGGCGGTGGCGGAAACCGGCGCGGCGGTCGCCATCCCCGACTGCCCCATCGCTGCAACGTCCATGGTCGAGCCCCCTCAAACGCTACAATCGACTACCCGGATAACAGCACGATAACATGAGCCTAGCGGCCCGGCCGGGACGATGCGGCCGAGACTATATCAGGACCGGGCGCCGGCCAATCGGCGACGGCGCCATTGACGGTCCCGATCAGCGGCGCAAACCGCTTACTTCTTGTCGGTCGATCCCGTCGGCGTGGAGGCCACCTCGTCGCTCAGGTCGCGCTTGGCGCCGGGGCCGTTGAGCACGATTTTGCACTCGGCCGGCAGCTGCTCCATGGTCACCTGGCGGCGCTCGCTGTCCGGAATGATCTTCTCGCCGGGCTTGGGCTGCGGCTTCTTCAGCGACGCCTCGATCGTCTTCAGCCAATCGGTCACTTCCTTGCCGCAGCCGTCGTCACCGGAAACCGGCGGTTGCACCTGGCAGCCGCCGTTGGGGCAGCCGATGCGGATGTGGAAGTGATAGTTGTGGCCCCAGATCGGGCGCACCTTGCCGAGCCAAGCGCGATCCTTGCCGGCAGCCTGACACAGCGCCTTCTTGATTGCCGGGTTGACGAATATGCGCTCGACCTGCGGATAGGAAGCGGCCCGCTTGATGATGGCGACGTGCGCCGGCGTGAACACCGCGGGGTCGACCGCCAGGCTCGTCTTGTCGAGCATGGTCGTCGCCTGGATCTCCTCGCGCTCCTTGCTCGACAGCACGCGGTTGGGCATCGGAGTCAGCCAGACGTCGGCATCGAGGCCGACCTGATGGCTCGCATGCCCGGAGAGCATCGGTCCGCCGCGCGGCTGTGAGATGTCGCCAACGAGCAGCCCGGACCAGCCGTCCTGCTTCGATTCCGAAGCCAGGCGCTTCAGCAGCTTGATCAACTTGGGATGGCCCCAGGCGCGGTTGCGCGATAGGCGCATCGTCTGCCAGTCGGGGCCGGTGTCGGCGAGGTGGACGCCGCCCGAGAGGCAGCCCTTCGAGTACCAGCCGAGGGCGCGCGGGGCGAGCGCCGATGCCGTCTCGGCCTTGCCGAACAGCGTGCGGGCGAGGATCTTCGGCTTCTTTTCTTTTTCCTTCTTGGCGGCCGCCTTTTTGTCGGCGCCGCTCTTGTCGTTGGCAGGGGCTGCCGACTTTTGCTGGGGCGCCGGAGCCGGGGGCGTTGCGGCTGTGGGCAAGCGCTTTGCGGCGACGGGCGCGGGAGGCTTCACGGCCGACTGCGCGGTCGGCGCGGGCTCTGCGGCGGCGGCAAACGAGATCGCACCAAGCGATCCTACAAGGCAAAGAAGAATATGGGTGCGTTGCATAGCTCCCCCCAAAGCATTGTTCAGGCCATACTAATTTCGTGCGGCCAAAAAGCGACCTGCGGTTGCATCGGCGACGTTAACGTTCTGGACCATCGGAGGCCATTGATCCGTGACGCTATTTCTCAACGCTGGCCCGCCGGATGCGTCCGCTCACATCCTCCTGGCGCACGGTGCGGGCGCGGCCATGACGAGCCCGTTTCTTGAGAAGATGACCGGCCTGCTCACCGAGCGAGGTCTGCAGGTATCCCGATTCGAGTTCGAGTATATGGCGGCGCGGCGTTCCGGCGGAAAACGGCGTCCACCGCCGCGTGCCGAGAAGCTCGTCGCGGAATATGAAATCGCCGTCGCCGAACTGCGCGAGCAAGGCGCCGGCCGGCAAACCCTACTCATCGGCGGCAAGTCGATGGGCGGACGCGTCGCCAGCCTCGCCGCCGACGAGCTGTTCTCCGGCGGCTTGATCAACGGGCTGGTGTGCCTCGGCTACCCCTTCCATCCGCCGAACAAGCCCGAGAACCTGCGCACCGCGCATCTCCAGGACCTGCGTTGCCCCGCACTGATCGTGCAGGGCGAGCGCGATCCGTTCGGAGGGCGTGCGGAGGTTGAAAGCTATGCGCTGTCGCCAAACATCGCCGTCACCTGGGCCGGCGACGGGGATCACGACCTTGGCCCGCGCGGCGGCAGCGGCTTTACCCGCGCCGTCAACCTCGCTCTCGCCGCCGACGCCATAGCCGCCTTCGCGGCCAGCGTCGGCAAGCGCTAGCGGACGCGCTCAGTCGTCGTCTTTCTTCTTCTTTTTCCGATCGACGACCTTGTCGCCGAGCTTGCCCTTAATGCTGTCGATGCCGTCCTTGAAGATGCCGTCGATGGTCTTGCGCGCCTCGGCGTCTTCCTTGCCGTCGGCGGCGTCGTAGGTGGCGGCCCACACGATGTTGACCTCGTCGAGGTCGTCGTCATCGGGCGTCACGGTGAACTGGGCTTCGTAGTTCTTCACCGGCAACGGGCTCTCGACGATCTCGTAGCGGTAGCTGGAGCCCGACTTGTCGACCAGCTTTTCCTTGATCTTGCCGCCGTCCTGCAGCGTCAGAGTGCGATATTCGACATCGCCCTCTTTCGATTCCTCGCATGTCTTAACTGCGGGATGCCATTCGGCGATGGCGCACCAGCCGCCGAACTGCGCCCACAGCGCCTTCTTTTCGTCCTCGACCTTGGCTTCGTCGACATGGATCTCGAGCTTCTTGCCCGAGGTGAGGCTTGCTGCGTGCGCCCCCCCGGCGAACGGCAGGAACGCGGCAGACAGCAGCAAAGCGGTGATTGGCAGCTTCATCGTTTTCTCCCAGACGGGCCAATTGGACCCAGCGTTTTTTGTCCGCCGTACGTGACGGGCGAAGTGATACATTGTAACGAATGGGTGGCGAAAGAGCGAGGGCTTTTGCGCTGCCTCAGGCGGCCGAAACCCGCTGCGCGCCGCTCATCCCCAAGCGCTCGTGGAAGCCGCCAATGGGGGTCGGCGCGCCGGTGTAAAAACCTTGCACCGCGTCGCACCCTTCACCCCGTACGGCGGCGAGCTGCTCGTCGGTCTCGACACCCTCGGCGGTGACTTTGAGGCCAAGGCTGTGCGCCAGCATGACGATGGCGCGCACGATCTTCAGCGAGCCGTCGTTGCGGGTGATATCGCGCACGAACGAGTGATCGATCTTGATGCGATCGAGCGAGAAGCGCCGCAGATAGCTCAGCGAGGAATAGCCGGTGCCGAAGTCGTCGAGCGCAATGGACACGCCGAGATCGCTCAGCTCATCGAGCACCTCGATATTGGCCGCACTGTCATGCAGCAGGACGGACTCGGTGATCTCGAGCTCGAGCCGCGCCGGTTCGATCCCGGAGTCGGCCAGAGCGCCGGCCACCGAGCACACCAGCCCCGGGTTGGCGAATTGCACCGGCGACAGGTTGACCGCGATGCCGATGTCGCGCGGCCACTTCGCCGCGGCAAGGCAGGCGTTGCGGATGACCCACGCGCCAAGCTGATCGATGACGCCGCACTGTTCGGCCAAGGCGATGAACTCTCCCGGTGGGATCATGCCACGCTCGGGATGCCGCCAGCGCAGCAGCGCCTCAGCGCCCGCGATCTCGAAGCTCTGCAGGTCGTAGATAGGCTGGAAATAGAGCTCGAACTGTTCCTTGGCGAGCGCCTCGCGCAACTCGCTCTCGGCCCGGCGGCGAGCCTGCATGCGCGCGTTCAACGCCTTTTCGTAGAACATGTAGGTGCCCCGCCCGACCTCCTTCACCCGGCGCATGGCGAGGGCCGCATCCTGGATCAGCTCATCGGCAGTGTTGCCGTCGTCGGGACCGATCGCGATGCCGATGCTGGCGCCCAGTTCCAGACGCTGGCCGCAGGCGAGGAACGGCTGGCCAATGAGCTCGATGATTTGCCGCGCGCGTGCGGCCGCGGTCTCGTCCTTGAAGTCGCCAACCTGGATGACCGCGAACTCGTCGCCGCCGATGCGCGCCACCGCCTCCTGATCCTTGACGACGCTTTGCAGGCGCGTGGCGACAACGCGCAGCAGCTCATCGCCCGCCGCGTAGCCCAGCATCTCGTTGACGCTCTGAAAGCGGTCGAGGCCGATGTACTGCACGGCCACGCGTTGACCGGTCTCCACCAAAATGGACATCGTCTCGCTGACGCGCTGCTGAAAGCGCGCGCGGTTCGATAGATGCGTCAGCGGATCGGTGAAGGCGCGCTCGTAGGCGCGCGAGCGCGTCTCCTCGTGCTCGAGCGCGATGGTGCACAAGCTCACGCAAGCCGCCACGATCTGGCGCTCCAGCGACGTCGGTCCGCGCGGACGCGGATAGTAGAAGGCGAACGCACCTATGACCCGCCCGTCCGCCGCTTTGATGGGGCTCGACCAGCAGGCACGCAAGCCGAGGGGCAGTGCCAGATGTTTGTAGTCGGCCCACAACGGATCGGTGGCGATGTCGGTGACCTCGACCGGCTCGCCGCGAAATGCGGCCGTCCCACACGAGCCGACCATGGGACCGATGAGCGTGCCATCGATGGCACTGGAGTAATGCTGCGCGATACTTGGGCTCGCCAGATGGCAAAGCTGCTGGTCCGGATTGACGGCCAGCACCGAACACAACACCGACGGCGCCAGCGCTTCGACCCGCTTGCACAGAGTATCCATGATGCCCGCCAGCGGAACGCCGTTGGCCATCGCTTCGAGAATTTCCTGTTGCAGCAGTTGCAGACGGCGCCCCGCGGCGCGGCGTATCTCGATGCGTGCTAGCGCCCCACCCGGCGTAACGAAGCGCCCAATCTCGAGCTCGACCATCTCGCTGTGATCGCCGCGCCTATTGCGCGCCAGCACGTGGACGACGGTGGCCGAGCCATCGCTCTGAACCTTGCGCCAGATGTCGACCCACCGCGGCGGGTCGAACTCGGGCCAGAAATCGCCGACGCGACAGTTGCTGACCTCGATCGAGGATTGCGCGCAGTTGTCAGCGAAGGCCGGCGACCAGCCGTGCAGCTTCCCTTGCTCGTCGAACAGAGCGAAGGGTGCGTGCGGCGCCTGCTCCCGCTCGAGGCCCTGTCCCGGCTCGATGCAATATTCGCGGCCGTCCATTAGCTCAAGTCGCCTTCATTCGCCTCCATCCGATATCGTGGACGGTGTTGCCACCACCATTCGATCACAAACACTGATAAAGATTGGATTAGGAATTCGCGAGCGATTGGACGCGAGCCAATGTTTTCGGCGACGTGCGGTGCAACATGCATCGAAGTGTCGTGAAATGACGCGTGCTCTAGAGGACAGTGGACTGAACGGGCATCAGTCCGTGCGATGCCGCACGTTCGCGCTGTAGTCGAGCGCGACCCGCACCAGCGGACCGAGCTGTAGCGCGTTGGCGAGCAGCGCCAGAAAATCTCGCTCATCGTCCTTGATCGCAAGATCGCTAGCGGCCACCTCTGCCGCCAGCGCGTAAGCCGTCTCGCGCAGGTTGGATGGCAGCGCGGCGACGATCATCGCGACGACGGTCGTGACGCCGTCCGGCTTGGCAAGAATTCGCCCGCAGGCCTGCGCCTCGTTGCTCAGCCAGCTATCCTCGATACCGCGCAGGGCGGGAAGCTCGCGCACCATGCCGTTGATGCGGTCGAGTTCGACGCGGGTGATTTGGCGGTCGACGGCGGCGACGGTGACCATCGCATAGATCAGGGCTTCCTGGGGCGTCAGCTGGGACTGCATCGCGTTTTGGGCTCGCAATCGGAAAGATATCTCCAGGTCGGAAAGGTGCCGGCAGCCGTTAATGCTGCATCCGGCGCCCGTGTCCCCCGGCAACGGCGTTGACGTAAGTATCGGCCAGAACATAGGGTTCCGCGCCACTGAACGCCACCCACGGCCCGCGCCGGGCCCAACCCCAAAGAAGCCGCCCCTCGATGTCCACGTCCGCTGCTGCCCTCTCCGAATCAAAGGCTTGGCCGTTCGAGGAGGCACGCCGCCTCATCACCCGGCTGGAGAAGCTGAAGGGGGGCGCCGACAAGACGGTGATCTTCGAGACGGGCTACGGGCCGTCGGGGCTGCCGCACATCGGCACGTTCGGCGAGGTGGCGCGGACCAGCATGGTCCGCCATGCGTTCGAGCTCCTTTCCGAGGGACGCTGGAAGACGCGTCTCATCTGCTTCTCGGATGACATGGACGGCCTGCGCAAGGTCCCGTCCAACGTGCCCAACCAGGAGCTTCTGCACGCCGCCCTCGACAAGCCGCTGACCACCGTTCCCGACCCGTTCGGCAAGTTCGAGAGCTTCGCGCACCACAACAACGCCATGCTGCGCGCTTTCCTCGATCGGTTCGGGTTCTCCTACGAGTTCATCTCGGCAACGGACGCGTACCGATCGGGACGCTTGGACGAGACGCTGCTGCAGATGCTCAAGGTCTATGACAAGGTCATGGACATTATTCTGCCGACGCTCGGGCCGGAGCGGCGCGCAACGTACTCGCCGTTCCTGCCCGTCTCGCCGACCTCCGGGCGCGTGCTGCAGGTGCCGATGGTCGAACGCCATCCGAAGAAGGGCACCATCGTCTACATCGATCCCGATAGCGGCAAGAAGGTCGAGACCACGGTGACCGGCGGCGCCGTCAAGTGTCAGTGGAAGGCCGATTGGGCGCTGCGCTGGACGGCACTCGGGGTCGACTACGAGATGGCCGGCAAGGACCTCATCGAATCCGTCACGCTGTCCTCGCGCATCTGCAAGGCGCTCGGCGGGGTGCCGCCCGAGGGCTTCAACTACGAGCTGTTCCTCGACGACAAGGGCGAGAAGATCTCCAAGTCGAAGGGCAATGGCCTCACCATCGACGAGTGGCTGCGCTACGCCAGCCCCGAAAGCCTGTCGTTGTTCATGTTCCAGAAGCCGAAGTCGGCCAAGCGGCTCTACTTCGACGTCATCCCGCGCGCCGTCGACGAATACCTGCAGTTGCTGGCCGCCTATCCGCGTCAGGACGACAAGGCCAAGCTCGACAACGCCGTCTGGCACGTGCACGGGGGCAATCCACCCGCCGCCGACATGCCGCTGACCTACGCGCTGCTGCTCAATCTCGTCGCCGCCTCGAACGCCCACGACAAAGATGTGCTGTGGGGATTCATCCGCCGTCACGTGCAAGGCGTCAGCCCGCAGACGCATCCTTTGCTCGATGAGCTCGCCGGATATGCGGTTCGCTATTACGCCGACTTTGTGAAGCCGCGCAAAAAGTACCGTCCCGCCGACGACGTCGAGGCGGCAGCGCTGCGTGCCCTGTCGTCGGCGCTGCAAAGCGTCCCGCCGAAGGCAACGGCGGAGGAACTGCAGGCGATCATCTACGATGTCGGCCGCGCCGTTCCGCGCTATCAGGATTTCAACGCCAAGACCGCCACGCCGGAGCGGCCGGGCGTGTCCAACGTCTGGTTCAACGCCATCTATGAGGTGCTGCTGGGCGAGGAAAAGGGCCCGCGCTTCGGCAGCTTCATCCAGGTCTACGGAATCCAGGAAACGCGCGCGCTGATCGACAAGGCGTTGAACGGCGAGCTGACCCAGGCGGCTTGAGGCGCGCGGCTAGGCGACGTCGCTGCGCGATCCCTGCATGCCGGCGACGTCAATGCCCCAAATATCGTGCATCAAACCGAGCAGCTTGGCCTCGCGCGCACGGATGTCGTCGGCGCGCCACACGTTTGCCTCGACCACATCGCGCGTGATCGCCAGCACCGGCGGGTCGTCGTCGGTGCCGCGATAGATTTCGCGCTTGCGCGAGAATTCCTGATTGCGCGCGCGATCGTTCTGCTTTTGCGTCACGGCAACCAGGTTGCCCATGCTTTCGGTACAGGCCTCGCGCTCTTCAGCGTCGGCGAACCAGCGCCGCCACTCGCTCGTCGCACCGGGGCGCTGTGGCAGCACGTGCTCGACGCTGTAGTCCTTCGGGTCGAGCAGGGTGGTGCTGCGCGTCAGCTCGTCGTTGAGGCGCAGAAGAAGCTGTTTGCAGACCTGCGCATCGCGACGGTACATCGTCCGCAGATGGTAGCCGATATTGCGCGCTTCATCGCGCGATATCGTAAAGACGCCCTCGCCGGGCCGTATCGGCGCTCCGGACTTGATCAGCTCGACGACATTGCCGAGCCGGCGCGCGCGCTTACCGCTGCCGAGGCACAGCGCCCGCAGCAGATGCACGAGGCGATCGATCTCGCGCAGCAGCAGAGTCGCGCGCCCGGGATCATCCGCGTGCTGCTGCACGGCCAGCATAGCCGCCGGCGCCCAGTCGCCTTCCGGCAGGCGGCCGAGGTAGACGAGGTAGCGGCGCGCATCGGGATCAAGGCTGATGTTGACGTCGGCCGCCCGCAACACTGTATCGTAGGCCTTGGACAGAGGGCCGACGACCTTGCGCAAGAACGCTTCGGGGCCGCCGACCTCGTCGATCATGCGGCGGATGCCGGCGATAATCTTCGTGTCGCCGCGCCCATAGATGCTGAATACGTGACTGAAGAACGTCTCGAACTTCGAGCCCAGCAGCTGAGCGGCCTGATCCCACTGCTGCAGCATATCGGCCTGCTGCTCAGTGGGGATGTTCTTGAGGATCTCCGCCTTCAGGATATCGTTGCGCTGCAGCGCTCGCCCACGCTCGTTGAGAACCGTGAACAGCCGGTGCGCGCGGTCGATGTCGCGGGTCAGCACCACGACAAAGTGGCACTGGTCGCACAGATAATCGGCCAGCCGGCGCCGATCCGCCTCGTCCAGCAACGACAATTCGCGCATGAAGTGATCGCGAACTTTGAGCAGGCGCATCTCGGCCTCGCTCGCCGCTTCCTCGTCGGGCGTCGCCGCGCATCCCTCGCGCATCTGCACGTATGTTTCGAGGAACTTCTGCTCGCTGGCGCTCACCTCGACGCGAAACTTGATGCCGCGCTGCTTGGTTGCCGCGGAATCGGCGGCGATCAGCTGATCAAGCCGGTTGCGCGCCCCCCAGCGCCAGCGCTCGGTGCCGAGGTCGCGCAGAATGGCGGCGATCATCGCCAAGGTGACAAGGCGTTGTTGCCCGTCGATGATTTCGAACAGGCGCGGCTCGCGATCGCGCACTTTGGGGAAGTCGCCGCCGGTACTGTCGATGAGGATGATGGTACCGAGGAAATAGTCCGGTTCCTCGGCGCCCTCCACGCCGCTCAGCCCGGCCGCGCCGAGAACATCCTCCAGCAGCTGACCTGCTTCAGCTGTGGTCCACGAATACGGCCTCTGGTAACAGGGCACGGAAAAATGGAAGGGTGGCGAGAACAGATGCGTTAGGGTCAGGGACGCTGTTGGCAGACCAAGGAACATCGTGTTTCATTTTTTTGTTCGGCCTACGCGCCATCGCGGCAGAGCCGGCGAGCGCCACTTCCATGAAGGTAACATGACTGCTCTCATCGTGACAGTCGCGTTCTCAGAAAAGCACCTATCTCGCGAACGTCGTTTGCGAGGTGTGAGGCAACTACGACACGCGCGCGGCGCGGCGACGCGCGTTCAAAGAGCGCGGCCGTGCACTCAAAAAAAACTTGCGCATGGCGCTCGTTCGGACAAGCGATGACAAGCACTCGACAATTCGTCTTCAAGGTCGCGACGCGTGAAGCGTGGAACGACGCGTGTCGCAGCGGTGCGTTCGCCGGATCGGCGGACGATGTGCGCGACGGCTTCATTCACTTGTCGACGCGCAAGCAGCTCGCGGGGACACTCGCCAAGCATTTTCGCGGCCAGGACGGCCTCGTGCTGATCCAATTTGAAACGCACTTGCTCGGCGAGCAGCTGCGGTGGGAGAAATCGCGCGGGGGCGATGAGTTCCCGCACCTTTATACTGCACTTCCCACCGGCACCGCGGGCGCACTGCACGCGCTCGTGCTCGGCCCCGATGGAGTACCGATGCTGCCCAAGGAATTCGCGGCATGCTGAAAACGCTGTTTGATTATGCACCCCGCGCCCTGGCGCTGCTGCCGCCGGAAGAAGCGCACGAAGTGACGCTCAAATCGTTGGAGCTGGGCGTTTTTCCCTCCGCTGCCGTACCCGATGACGCGTCACTGCGGGTCGACTTCGCCGGGCTGTCGCTGTCCAACCCTATTGGTATTGCTGCCGGTTTCGACAAGGACGCGCGGGTGCCCGACGCCGTCCTGCAGCTCGGCTGCGGCTTTGCCGAGATCGGCACGGTGACGCCGCTGCGGCAGTCGGGCAATCCGAGCCCGCGCGTGTTCCGCCTGCCGCGTGACCGCGCGGTCATCAACCGGCTCGGCTTCAACAACGGCGGTCATCAGGCGGCGCTCGCCCGACTGCAGCGACGCACCGGGCCCGGCGTCGTCGGCGTCAACATCGGCGCCAACAAGGAAACGGCGGACCGCATCGCCGACTACGTGCGCGGACTGGACACATTCTACGACGTCGCCAGCTACTTCACGATCAACATCTCCTCGCCGAACACGCCGGGACTGCGTGACCTGCAGGATCCCGCCGCGCTCGAAGAACTGCTGTCGCGTCTGCTCGACGCGCGCGCCAAACAGATCGATGCCGGAAAAGTGAGGCGTCCGATCATCGTCAAGCTGGCGCCCGATATTGCCGAGCACGAGTTCGGTGCTATCGTCATGCAGCTCGCCGCACAGCGGGTCGACGGCATCGCCGTCTCGAACACGACGTTGTCGCGTCGCGGGCTGACGGATGCCGGTGCGCGTCAGGCCGGCGGCCTCTCGGGACGTCCGCTGTTTCACCGCGCAACGGTGATGCTGGCGCGTGTGCATCAGGCAACAGCCGGACAAATTCCGCTCATCGGCATCGGCGGTATCGACAGCGGCGCCACTGCGCTTGCCAAGATCGAAGCTGGCGCCACGCTCGTGCAGCTATACACCGGGCTGATCTACGAAGGCGTCGGCCTCATTCAGCGCATCAAGGACGAACTCGCCGCGGCAGTGCGCCGGGATGGCGCGCACTCCGTCGCCGACCTCGTCGGTCGCAATGCGGCCGACTGGGCAGCAAAGCCGCTCGAAGCTTAGACCGTTGTGCCGCCACGCGGCGGCGGGGGCACATCGTTGCGCCGCGCGGATTTGATCAAGCGCGAGACGAACCACACCGGCACGACGACCATGGCGCCGAGGATGAGATAGCCGAGCACGGACTCGATGGCGCCGAAGCCGAGATCGTAGAGCCGTTGCAACAGGATGTTGAACTGGAAGAAGATGTTCTGCGGCGTGATGCCAAGCGCCGACAGGATCACGCCGACCACGACTGAAAGCACGACAAGGCGAACCAGAACGCCGAGGACGCTCCCGCCCAAGAAGGTGTTGCGGTCCATCGAGTTCTTCTCCTTCGAGCGGTGGCGGGCGGCCAAGTGGCGCCCCATCTTAGCCCTGGCCCACTTAACCTGGGGTGACAGGGCCCACCGCCCTTAGCATAGTTGCACAGCCGTTTCGACAACCGAGCGCGTATCAGCGTATGAGGACCACTCTCCAAGCTTCCCCCGCCTCGCGCCGGCGCCCCGGCCCGGCGGCGGAGCGGGCCCTTGCTCCGCCATTGCCCGAACCGTTCGCCGGATGGTTCGCGGCGCGCGGATGGACGCCGCGGCTGCATCAGCTGGCGCTGATCGAGGCAGCACGCGAACGGCGCTCGACCCTGCTGATCGCGCCGACCGGGGCGGGCAAGACACTGGCCGGTTTTCTGCCGAGCCTCGTCAGCCTGGCGCAGCGCACGCGTGCCAGCCGGCGTCGCGCTCTGCACACGCTCTATATCTCGCCGCTGAAGGCACTGGCCGTCGACGTTGCCCGCAACCTCATGGCCCCGATCGACGAGATGCAGTTGCCGATCAGTACCGAGACGCGGACCGGCGACACGTCGGTGGCGCGGCGGGCTCGGCAGCGCCGCGTTCCGCCCGACATCCTGATGACGACGCCCGAGCAGCTCACGCTGCTGCTCAGCCACCCCGACAGCGCCGATCTGTTCGCCGACCTCGACACGG
>JBDTOR010000038.1:0-18134 GCA_039933175.1 Hyphomicrobium sp.
CCGACAGCGAGCGCAGCGCGGCCGAGCAGGTCGAGACCATGCGCGTCGAGACGCCTACGCTGCCGGTCCAGACCCGCGCCGCTTCGTAATGCCTCAGCGCCCCAGCAGCTTCTTCGGCGTGACCGTCTTGGCGGCCGACAGTGCGGCTTTGCCGGTCTGCCCGAGCAGCCGGCGCACGCTCCAGCGCGGGGCTGCATCCTCCATAAGCCGCAGCAGCTGCGCTTGCCGCGCGTCCGGCACGCGGGCCGCGATGCGCCCCGCCAGCTGCTCGAGGTTATAGGGCGCGCGCTCGGGTGCCAGGCTCACCGGCACGACATCGTTCTTGGGAATTCCGAGCCCTTCGGCGACGACGCGCACCACCTCGACCACCGCGGGATCGCTGGCATCGATGGCGTCGTGCGGACCTGGCATGCGCTGCAGCAGCTTGTCGATGTGGGTGAGCGCAATGAGAATTGGCGGCTGCCGACGGTGCGGCCGCCCGGCATAGTGCTTGCGGATCCCGGTGATCGCCGCCAGATCGCAGCGCCCGTCCGTCCTGTCCGCTGCGATCGCCCACACGATGAGATCGCTGTCGTTCGCCTTGGCCGCGAATGCCTTCTGCTCCTTGGTCGTGGCGCCGACGCGCGGACTGTCGATCACCATGGATCCGGTAAGCCCTTCCAACTCGACCTCGTAGGCCTGGAAGTCGCGCGTTCCGCCGGGCGCATCCACCACGGCGCGCACATCGCGCGACAGCGCGTTGACGAGGCTCGACTTGCCGGCTCCGGCCTGTCCGGCGATGAGGATGCGTAGCGGCTCGGCGCGTCCCGACGCCTTTCCACGGTCGCGCAGCGTCGAGGCGCTGACGTGTCCGGCCAATTGCGTCTGCGTTACCCGCAGGCGCCCGCCGTAGAGGTCGATCGCCGCGCGTCCCACCTCGCGTACGTAGGCGCCGGCGAGCTGGCGTGCCATCTGATCGCGCACGTTGGCATAGAGATGCTTGGTGATCTGCTCGCGCGCTTCCTGCGCCGCGGCGGTGACCGGATTGACGAGCCGGATAAGCCGCCATATGTCATACGCCTTCTCGGCCATGCCGATGGCCGAGCGCCAGCCATAGATCTTGAGGACTTGCCCGACGGTGAGCTGATCGCCGAGCGGGATGTTGTCGATGACGAACGGGCGCAGGTCGGCACTGACGCGCTCGACGAGGGCGAGCGCCTCGGGGATGGTGAACTTCCACAGCGGATTGCGATCCTGCGGATGGATCTGCCGCGCCACGGCTTCGATGGTGCGCATGCCGAGGTTGAGCACGCGGTCGCGATCGGTGAGTTCTTCGGGCCGCACGTTGGAGGCGATCGTCTCAACCGCTGTCCATGCCGCCTGCTCGCGCGCCGTCCATGACGGGTCGGCGGTGATCGAAGCGGCCGTCGCGTCGGGCGCCGGCACCGGCGTCTGCTTCAACGACCGGCGCAGGGCAATCGCCTGCACCGCGTAGCCGACGATGCTGAGGCTGAAGGCGATAGCCAGCCAGTACAGCGCCCAGCCGCGCTCCCACAGCCAAAGCCAGCCGAGCGGCAGCAGCGAGATCATCGGCAGCAGCAACGCCAATCCGATCATGGCGCCGCGCAGATAGAGGAAAGCTCGTCCCTTGATGGCCACGTGGCCCCCGCTGTGTCATCGCCTGCCGGTCGAGCCGTGAGGAGATTTTCTCACCGCAGCAATCTGAACCTTTAGGTGGAAATGGTTGCAACCCAAACGTCTGCCAATAGGGGCGGTTCCCCGGGCATAGCCTCTGATCGAGGTCTCTCATGGCACCATCGGGACGTTAGCAGCGCGGCGCCACGTCGCAACGTTCGCCGCGCATCCGATTGACCTGGAACGATTATGCAGACCCGACCGTTGGCATGCCGGAAGTGAGCGCATACGGAGTGCCTTCAATGCCGGCGACGAAGAGTTTGACTGAGTTGCAGGGCTGCAAGGTCTTGGTAGTCGAGGACGAGCCGCTCGAGGCCCTCGATTATTGCGACCGTCTCACCGAAGCCGGCGCCGAGATCATCGGGCCGTTCCGATCGGTATCCGAAGCATTGGATGCCGTCGGCAAACAGGATGTCGACGTCGCACTGCTCGACTACGCACTCGCCGACCAGAACAGCGAAGAGTTGCAGGCGGCACTCGAGACACGCGACATACCGTTCGTCGTGCTGACGGGCTACCCGCGCGTGCTCGTGCGCCGCGACGACCAGCAGATGGTGCTGTCTAAGCCCATCTCCGATGACCTGCTTTACATGACCATTAAGGCCGCCGCGAAGGCCGCAGCGCGCTGATCATGCCGCTCCGCGCTGGTTAACGCCGCATATTGGTTGCGTTGTCACGGGCGCAGTCATGGCGCGCTAAGCCCATATGGTTATACTCACCGCCGAAGATTGTTTCGCACCCGAAAATCGCCCGGGTGCACCGGTACGGTGATCCCATGAAGCTCGAGACTGCCCGTCCGGTCCACCTCAAGGACTACCGGCCTCCCGCCTATTTGATCGACCGGGTGAACCTCGACGTGTCGCTCGAGCCGACACGCACCCGCGTGCGCTCCAAGCTGGCAATCCGGCCCAATCCCAAAGCGCCAACCTCCAAGTCAAGCGGCCGTCGCGAGCAGTTGAAGCTCGACGGCGAGCAGCTCGAACTCGCCGACATCACGCTCGACGGCAAGCCGCTCGGCAAGAAAGATTACAAGCTCACCGACACCTCGCTGACGCTGGCGAAGACACCGGCCGCGCCCTTCACCCTGGTGATCACCACCTATGTCAACCCCGAAGCCAACAAGGCGCTGCAGGGCATCTATCGCAGCAACAACGTCTACACCAGCCAGTGCGAGGCGCAGGGCTTCCGCCGCATCACCTATTTCCTCGACCGCCCCGACGTGCTCGCCACCTACACGGTGCGCATCGACGCCGACCCTCACGCGGCGCCCGTCCTGCTGTCCAACGGCAACCTGCTAGAGCGCGGCATGCTCGACGCCGGCCGGCGCCACTACGCCGTGTGGCACGACCCGCATCCCAAGCCCTGCTACCTGTTCGCCCTCGTCGGCGGCGACCTCGCCCCGATCAGCTCCACCTTCCGCACCATGTCGGGCCGCAAAGTCGACCTCGCCATCTATGTCGAACACGGCAAGGAAGAACGCGCGATGTGGGCGATGGACTCGCTCAAGCGTTCGATGCGGTGGGACGAGCAGCGGTTCGGGCGCGAGTACGACCTCGACGTGTTCAACATCGTCGCCGTCTCCGACTTCAACATGGGCGCGATGGAGAACAAGGGCCTCAACATCTTCAACGACCGGCTCATTCTAGCCTCGCCCGAGACGGCGACCGACACCATCTTCGAGGCCATCGAAAGCGTCGTCGCGCACGAGTACTTCCACAACTGGACCGGCAACCGCATCACCTGCCGCGACTGGTTCCAGCTGTGCCTGAAGGAAGGTCTCACGGTCTATCGCGACCAGGAGTTCTCGGCCGACGAGCGCTCGGCCACCGTGCAGCGCATCATCGACGTGCGCGCACTGAAGACGCATCAGTTCGCCGAGGACGCCGGCCCGCTGGCCCATCCCGTGCGCCCCGACAGCTACATCGAGATCAACAACTTCTATACGTCGACGGTCTACGAGAAGGGCGCCGAAGTCGTGCGCATGATCGCGACGCTGCTCGGCCGCGACGGCTTCCGCAAAGGCATGGACCTCTATTTCGAGCGCCACGACGGCCAAGCCTCGACGGTCGAGGAATTCGTCACCTGCTTCGAGGACGCCAGCGGCGCCGACCTGTCGCAGTTCCGGCTGTGGTACGCGCAGGCGGGCACCCCGGAGCTGGTCGCCAATCTGCGCTACGACAAGGACAAGAAGACCGCCGACCTTGAAGTTGAGCAGATCCTCGGGCCGACCCCGGGCCAGCCCAACAAGAAGCCGATGCACATTCCCATCCGGCTCGGACTGCTCGGCGCCAACGGCCATGACATCGGCCTCAAGCTCGACGGCGGCGAAGCGCCGGCCGACGGCGTCGTGTCGCTCACCAAACGCAAGCAGCGTTTCCGCTTCGTCGATGTGCCGTCGCGGCCGGTGCCCTCGCTGCTGCGCGGCTTCTCCGCCCCGGTCAACGTGACGCTCGACCTGCCCGACGACGACGCCGAGTTGTTGATGGCAAACGACAGCGACCTGTTCAATCGCTGGCAGGCCGCCAACACCTACGCCGCTCGCACCCTTGTCGAGGCGGTGGCAAGTCTCACGTCGGGCAAGAAGTCAAATCGAGGTCTGCGCTATGCGCGGGCGCTCGGTGCGGCGCTGCAGGGCGACGGTCTCGAGGATGCCTATCGCGCCGAGTTGCTCAAGCTGCCGACGCAGGCCGATGTCGCCCGCATCATCGGCCGCAATGTCGATCCCGCATTGGTGCACCGTGCCCACCGAGCCCTGATGAAGCTGATCGGCAAGACGCTCGGGGCCCAACTCGAAGACCTCTACGCGGAGATGGGCGAGACCGGACCCTTCTCGCCGGACGCGCAGAGCGCCGGCCGCCGCGCCCTGCGTAATACCGCCCTCACCTTGCTGACGGCGCGCGGTACCCCCGCGGACATCGCCCGCCTCGCCAAGCATTACGCCACGGCCACCAACATGACCGACCGCGCGCACGCACTGTTCCTGCTGGCCTACCGCGGCGGTGCCGAAGCCAAGCACGCGCTGGCCGACTTCTATGATACCTGGCACGGGGACAATGTCGTCATCGACACTTGGTTTGCCGCCCAGGCCCAGTCTCCCCTCGCCGGCACTCTCGGCCGCGTCAAGGCGCTGACCGGCCATCCGCTGTTCTCGCTCACGGCGCCCAACAAGGTGCGCGCCCTCGTCGGCACCTTCGCCTCGACCAATCCCCTGCAGTTCAATCGCCCCGACGGCGGCGGCTATGCCTTCCTCGCCGATCAGGTGCTGGCGCTCGACCGCATCAACCCGCAGATCGCCGCCCGTATGCTGGGCGCGATGCGCTCCTGGCGCTCGCTGGAAAGCGGCCGGAGAGCCAAGGCGCGCAAGGCGCTACAACGTGTTGCACGCACCAAATTGCTGTCGCCGGACGTGCACGAAATCGCCTCGCGCGTGCTCGAAGGGTAACCTCGAAAAATTAATGGCGCCGAAGGGCTTATTCGGTCTCGACAGCCGATTCGCCATAGTGTGAACTGATATTAGTGATTCGGGTTAGCGGATTCGCGGGGATCCGCAAGTCTCTCAAGACACAATTCGGGGGATACGGATGGCGTGGACAACGTCCGCTGGCGCACGCGCGCGGCCGACATTCGCTGAGACGCTCCTTACGGGGCTGAAACCGGCGAAATACCACTACGTTGCGCTTCGCCGCAGCGTATTGCGCATGCAGCCTGCTGCCTTCCTCGCCTTATCAGCCGTCACCCTCGGCGCTGTCGCCCCCCTGCTGCCCACAAGCTTCATTGCCGGCGCCCTGCTGATGTCCGGCGTCGCCCTCGCCGTTTACGGCGCCGGAGCCAATCTCGCCGGCGCCGTGTCGACCGCCCGCATCGCCAGACCGACGGCGCCCAAGCCGGTTAGCGCGATCGACTTTTTCGCCTCCGAGATCGACCTGGCGCCCAAAGCCTCAACGCCCGTCATGAAGACGCCCCGCACCCCCCGCCTTGCCGCCAATCACGACTGGGCCGACCTGATGTCGCGCGTCAATCACGAGTTGCGCACGCCCCTCAATGCCGTCATCGGCTTTTCCGAGATGATGGCGCTCGAGATGTTCGGCCCGCTCGGCAACGCCCGCTACCAGGAATACGTGCGCTACATCCGCGAAAGCGCCGACGATCTTCTGAAATCCGCCGAAGACACCATGGCGCTGACGGCGCTGCTGACGACGCCCCAGGCCGCCGATGTGCCCGTCGCCTGCACGCTTGAACATGCCATCAGCGACGCCTGGGCATTCGTCGAGCGCAAAGCCTCCGGCCGCAACGTTCAACTCAGCCTTACCTTGCCGGAGGACGTCGAGGTGATTGCCGAGCCGCGCGCGTTGCGGCAGATCCTCGTCAACATGCTGTCCGAAGCCGTCTCGCGCGCTGCCCCCGGCGCCCACGTCGGCGTCCTCGCCGTTGCCGACGGCGAGCTCATCGAGATCGTGCTGTCGGTCGGCAGCGAGCGCGCGGGCACCTTTCCGCGCGCCGGCTCGCTGGCGATTTGCCTCGCTCGCACGCTGCTGGAAATACAGGGAACATCGCTGCTGGAAATCGAATCCGCCACCGGCGGCTGGCGCGCCGTCACCGTGCTCGACCGCGCCGTGCAGGCCGACTTCTTCGGCGGCCGTACCGTCTCGCCAAGCCGCCAGCGCGAACCGGCGATGGCCGCGTTAGCGTAGAGGGCGCTTTTTATCCAGCCATTCGTGCAGTTGACGGCGCTCTTCCGGCGTCAACTGGCCGACGCTTTCGCCGAACAGGGTTGTCCTGGCGCGGGCCACGTTGGTTTCCGCCTGTACGACGCCATCGAGCGCGGCGTTGAACTTTGCCTGATCGAAGGTCTCGGCCATAAGCGCCTCTCGCACCGAAGCACGTGCGTCGCGAATACCTTTGCGTAGCGCCTCCATGTTCGGCTGCGCGTCGGCGAACTTTTGACGGATCATATCGGCGCGTTCACGCGGCAGCGTGCGCGCAAAATGGAGCAGCAGCGCCGATTTCTTGAAGCCCCCTCCGTGCTGATCGTGCCCAAAGCGGGAGAAGCACAACGTGCCCGCCACGGTGCCGATAATCAGCACGTTGAGCGCCAGCGACGCCACCAGCGCCCAGCGCAGCGTACGCGGCGAGAACCGCGAGGGCTGAGTTGCGTCGCTCATAGCAGTTCCTCGTCCATCTGGCCGTAGACGTCGTCACCCAGCGCCAGCTGCGAGCTATCGGAAGCGGCACTGCCGAAGCCGGCGACGTCCGCCACCTCCTGCAACGTGCTATCGAGCGAGCCGGTCGAACCGACCATCACGCCGAGCACCAGCGAGGCGGCCAGCATCGCCGCTGCCGGCCACTGGCCGTGCCCGAACCTTCCGACGAAAGCCGAACGGCGCGTCGGCGCCGAAGAGCGTTTGGCCACGGCCGCTTTGCCGCCTGATACGACCGCCAGCTGCGGCGCGCCCGATCGCAGCGCCGCCGCCACGATCCGCTCCTTCAGCGCATCGATGTTGGCGCCGCTCGCACGAGGCGCCTGCTCCAGCAGCCGGTCGAGCGCCCCGGCTTCAGCCAGCATACGGGCAGCGACCGTGTCGTCACCGACGACCCCGGCAAACCGCAGCCGCTCACGCGCCGGCCAGCGGGTGCGGTCGGCACCATAGATCTCGAGCAGGCGCTCCAGCGCCTCCCGATCCTCAGCCCGCTTATCCATCTTCGTCATCGCTTTCGTCTCGTCTCTAAATGGCCGTCTGCCGTTTCACTCGTGTTGTTCGTCGGCGAGCAATTCGCTGAGCTCATCGCGCAGCGCCGCCTTCAATGTTCTGCGGGCGCGGGCGAGCAGCGATTCCACTGCCTCGTCCGAGATGCCCATCATCTTTCCAACCTCGACCTGGCTCATCCCCTCATAGTGGAAGAGGGTCAACGCCATCCGCTGCCGGTCCGGCAGCGCCTTCAAGGCTGCATCGACGCGCAGGCTCGTATCGCGCGCCTCAAGTTGCGACAGCTGCGTCGCCGGCTCGATCTGTTCAGGCACTTCATCCGTCACCGTGAGCCGCTTTCCCGAACGCATGCGGTCAACGCACAGGTTCGATACGACCCGTCGCAGCCACGGACGCATTCCCATGGCGCCCACTTCCAAACCTTCGGCCGAGCGCCACATGCGAAGCATCGCTTCCTGCGCCACGTCCTCGGCCTCGGCGTCGTCGCGCAGCATGCGCCGGGCGATGGTGAGCACGCCCGCCAGATGCCGGTCGACGAGGATGCGGAACGCGGCCGCGTCTCCACGGCCGGCGGCGGCCACCAACTTGGCCTCCTCCCCCGCGTCTGGTCCGCTCGGGTGTCCCCCGTGCGGACCGGGCTCGATCCTCTTTGCCGCCACCGCTAGCCTCGACATGGCCACCGAAATACCGCTCCCAGTTTAGCGCCGGAGGAGGCGGTTCTGCGACCCTCCCGGCGGGCCGCCAGGCCCTTTAAGCGCCCTTTGGAGGGAAGAACGGCCCCGATGAGCAAATTCCGTCGCGCGGCCCGGTTGTGCTGCCGGAGCCTAATTCAGGCGATGATTTCGACGAACAGGCGGCTGACGGCGGCCTGGTTTTCCCGCAAATGGGCTTCCAGCTCTGCAAACGAAGGCGCATCGCCCGCCCGGGCAAGCAGGTCCTTGAGGCCTGACGGGGCCGTCGCCGGGTCGAAACGGCCCTCGATGCACAGCTTCAGAATTTGGGTCAGGTCGTGCAGCAGTCTCGTCGCCGGGATGAGGATGTCTGCGTGCGCGTGCGTCAGTAGCCCGGCATCGCGCAGCTTGCGGAAAGCCGCCACCGTATTCTGGTCGAGCACCTCGGGTCTGGCCCTGGCGTACACAAGTTGCAGGTACTGGGCGATGAACTCGACGTCGACGAGGCCGCCGCGCACCTGCTTCAGGTCCCAGATGTCGTCGGTGCCCTTCTCCTTGGCGATGCGCTGGCGCATCTCGATGACGTCCGTGGCGATCTTCGCCTTGTCGCGCGGAAAGACGAGCGAGGCGCGCACCGCCTCGTCGACGCGGTCACGCAGCCCTGTTGGTCCGGCGACGGCACGGGCCCGCGTCAACGCCATGTGCTCCCACGTCCAGGCGGTAGCGGTCTGGTACTCGACGAAGGTCTTGAGCTGCGTGGCGACCGGCCCCTGCTGGCCGGAGGGGCGTAGCCGCATGTCGACCTCGTAGAGCGTGCCTTCGGCGGTGGCGGCCGACAGCGCGCTGATGAGGCGCTGCGTCAGGCGCGCATAGAATTGCTGCGGCGCCAGCGGCCGCGCGCCGTCCGATTGCGTCGCCTTATCGTCGAACTCGTAGATGAGGATGATGTCGATGTCTGATGATGCGGTCAGCTCGCGCCCGCCCAGCTTGCCCATGGCGAGCACGGCCGCGCCACCACCCGGCACTTCCCCGTGGGCGCGCACGAGTTCGCGCTCGACGGCCTCTTTCAGTGCATTGATCAGCCGCTCGGCCAGCAGCGCGTAGGCCCCACCCGCCTGATTGGCCTTGATCGCCCCGGACAGCACACGCACGCCGATGAGGAACTGCTGCTCGCTGCCGACGACGCGCGCCCGGTCGAGAATGTACTGCATGTCGTGCTCGCCCTCGCCGATCTCGGTGGCGATCAGACGGTCGAGCTCCTCCGCCGTCGGCAGCATGCCGAGCGTGCGCGGATCGAGCACGGCATCCAGCAGCCGGCGGCGGCGCGACAGGATGCGCGACAGGCGCGGCGCCGTGCCCATGATGTCGGCCAGCAGCCGCAGCAGCGCCGGATTGGCGCGCAGCAGCGAGAACAACTGCACGCCAGCCGGCAGCTCGGCGATGAAGCGGTCGAAACTGGCCAGCGCGCGATCGGGGTCGGTGGTATCGGCGAGGGCCGCGACCAGCAGCGGCTGCACCTCGGTTAGGCGTTCACGCGCGCGCGGTGAGCGCACGGCGGGATAGCGGCCATGATGCCAACCGCGGATGATCGCCAGCACCTCGGATGGCTGCGAGAAGCCCATCTCCTTCAGCGCCGCGAGCGTGCCCGGGTCATCCCGCTGGCCGGCAAACACCATGTTGACGCCGCCCGGGGTCAGCTTCGGCGCGTCTTCGAACAGGGCCGCGTAGTGCTTCTGCACGGTCTCCAGGCGGCCGATCAGCTCCCGCGAGAACGCCGCCGTATCGGCGTAGCCGGCGAACCGCGCGAAGCTTTCGAGCTGTACGGGATCGTCGGGTACCTCGTGCGTCTGCTCGTCGGCGACCATCTGCAGGCGGTGCTCGATGCGCCGCAGATAGAGGTAGGCTTCGCTCAGCTCTTCGGCGACTTGTGCCTTGATCCAGCCGCGCTCCACCAGCTTTTCCATTGCCGCGAGCGTCTGCCGTGAGCGCAGCTCCGGCTGCCGTCCGCCGGCGATCAGCTGCTGCGTCTGCACGAAGAACTCGATCTCGCGGATGCCGCCGCGGCCGAGCTTGATGTTGTGTCCGCCGACCGCGATGTGGCCAAACCCGCGGTGCGCAAAGATCTGCCGCTTCATCGCATGCACGTCGGCAATGGCGGCGTAGTCGAGATACTTGCGCCAGATGAAGGGGGCCAGCTCGCCGAGCAGCTCCTCGCCGGCCGCAACATCGCCGGCGCAGGCGCGCGCCTTGATCAGCGCCGCGCGCTCCCAGTTCTGCCCGAAGCTTTCGTAGTAGATGAGCGCTGCGGTGGTCGACAGCGCGATCTGGGTAGCGCCCGCATCGGGGCGCAGCCGCAGGTCGGTGCGGAATACATACCCGTCGCCGGTGCGCTCGGACATCATCTGCACGAGATCGCGCGTCAGGCGCACGAAGAAGCCTTCCGTTTCCACGCCGGGCGCGACGCGGATCAGATCGCGGTCGAAAAAGACGATGAGATCGATGTCGCTGGAATAGTTGAGTTCGCCGGCACCGTGCTTGCCCATGGCGAGCACGATATAGCCGCTGGGGGCGATACTGCCGTCGGCACCGGGCAGCCACTGGCCGCGGGCGGCCGCCTCGCGGAACAGAAAATCTACCGCGCCCTGCAGCGCCGCATCGGCGCACTCGGTCAGCGCGCCGGTCACGCTGAGCACCGGCCACACGCCGCCAAGGTCGGCCAGCGCTGTCAGCAGCGCCACCTCGTTCTTGAACTGGCGCAGCGCGCTCATCGCCGCGGCGCGCGTGTCCGCGGCCTTCAGCTTGGCGGCCAGCTCGGCCTTGACTTGCGCAAGCCGCGTCTCCGGCGCCGTCGTCAGGATGTGCGCCAGCCGCGCGGGATCGCGCTCGATCAGGCCGCTGAGATACGGCGATCCGCTAAAGATGCCGGCCAATAGCGCGGTAGCGCGGGGATTTTCGAGGGCGACGGCAAGCGGAGCCAGCCCAGCATCGGTCCGCGCGCGCTGCTTGAGAGCGGCAAGCGCACCAAGCGTACGCGCATCCTCGCGCGCTAAAGGCGCCTCGCTCACGCGCGCGATAAGCGGGCCTCGATCTGCTGCTTGCTGTGCCGCCATAGTTGCCGCCTCGCCGCCGCCGCGCTTGGGGGCCTACGTCTTAGCCGTCCTAAGCGCGCTTCGGAAGCGTCAGCACCACGCGCAGCCCCGGGCGGTTGTCCTCCAGGCGGACCGCGCCGCCGTGCAGCCGCCCGACCGCCTGCACGAGGCTGAGGCCGAGACCGGTGCCGGGCTCGGTGCGGCTCTTCTCCAAACGCACGAAACGCTTCAGCACGCGCTCGCGATCCTCCGGCGCGATACCGGGCCCATTGTCGGCGACGGCGATCTCGACCGCCTCGGGCCGATCGTGCAGATCGATGGCGATCGTCGCGCCGCTGTTGAGATCGTCCGGCTTGGCGGAATACTTGATGGCGTTCTCGATGAGATTGGCGACGGCCTGCACGACGAGCTGCCGATTGCCGGTGTACTGCGGCCCGTCCGCGACGTTCATGACCAGCGCCATGCCGCGCTCCTCGGCGACCGGCTCGTACAGTTCGGCGACATCGCGCACCGCGCGGCCGATGTCGAAGCGCTCGGCGTTGCCTTCGAGCGCGCCCGCCTCCAAGCGCGCCACCAGCAGCAGGCTGTTGAACGTTTTGATCAGCTCGTCGGCCTTCTCGATCGTGTGCTCGAGGCCCTCGCGGTACGCGTCGCTGCCCGTCTCGCGCAAAGCCGCCTCGGCCGCATTACGCAGGCGCGTCAGCGGCGTCTTGAGGTCGTGGGCGATATTGTCGGAAACTTCGCGCAGGCCGCTCATCAGCGCCTCGATGCGCTCGAGCATGGCGTTGAGGTTGGTCGCCAGCTCGTCGAACTCGTCTCCGGCGCCGATGACGGCAATGCGCCGCGTCATATCGCCGGCCATGATCGACCGCGCCGCCACGTTGATCGTCTCGATACGCTTCAGCGCCACCCGGCTGACGGCGAACCCGGCAATCAACCCGCCGAGCGTCAGGACACCGAGCGCGAGGAAATAGACCGTGCCCATCTCGCTGGCGAAGCGCCGCTGCTCATCGACGTCGCGGCCGACGATCAGCTGCACGCCGGGTCCGATATCCACCGGCACGGCGACGGCGAGATGCTCGACGTTGCTCCCGACGTTAGGCGCATAGCGGAACACGCCGCCCGCGGGACTGCTGGCGATCTCCGGCGGCAGGCGGCTCAGGTTGCCGGCGAGCTTGGTGCCGGCCTCATCGGCGAGATAGAACAGCCCCGGCCCACCCGGCCGGCTGCGCGCGTCGACGGCCCGCACCAGGGCAGCTCGGTCGCCCGACTGCGCCTCCACCTTCAGCAGCTCAGCCTCCGCATGCAGCGTCGTCAGCACCTGGCTCGTGAGCACGCGATTGGTCTGCCACAGCAGCAGCCCGACGACGATCCCGGCGAAGGCGAGATAGGCGGCAGCCGTGATCGCCGCCATGCGAAAGGCGGTTGTCGAGACGGCGCGGGAAAGTCGATCAGGCAGGACCATCACGGATCGTGTATCCCGCCCCGCGCACGGTATGCAAAAGAGGCTTGTCGAAGTTTTTGTCGATCTTGGCGCGCAGGCGCGAGACGTGGACGTCGATGACGTTGGTCTGCGGATCGAAGTGGTAGTCCCACACGTGCTCGAGCAGCATGGTGCGCGTGACCACCTGTCCGGCGTGCTTCATGAGATATTCGAGAAGCCGGTACTCGCGGGGCTGCAGCTGAATGGCCTCGCCGTCGCGCGTGACGCGGTGCGACAGCCGGTCGAGCACAAGGCCGCCGACGACGTAGCGCGTCTCCTGCTCCTCGGGAACGGCGCGGCGCGCCAATGCCTCGACGCGCGCCAACAGTTCCGAATAGGCATAGGGCTTGGTGAGGTAGTCGTCGCCGCCGGCGCGCAATCCCTTGACGCGGTCGTCGACCTCGCCCAGCGCCGACAGGATCAATACGGGTGTGCGCACACCTTTGCCGCGCAGCTGGCGGATCATCGACAGGCCGTCGAGGCGCGGCAGCATGCGGTCGACGATCAGCACGTCGTAGACGCCTTGCTCGGCCAGCGACTGGCCAGTCTCGCCATCCTCGGCGAGGTCGGCAGCGTGGCCGCTCTCCTTCAGCGCCTTCTGCAGGAAGTGAGCGGTTTCCCGGTCGTCCTCGACCACCAGCACGTGCATCTCGTCACCGCTCCGCCGTTGTCGAGGCAACCATCCCGACTCGCATTGTGCCCCGCGCCACTCCGAACGTCGAGGCGGCCCGCACTCTCAGTCCGAGGGTGCGGGCCGCCAGGTCGTTCATCGCTTCATATCTCGGCTCAGGTCTTGCCGAGCGGGATAGCGATCAGCACGGTCGAGTCGCCGCCCTTCTTGATGTGAAACATGACAGCAGGCGCGCCTTCGTCCTGTGCCTTCTTCACGGCCTTGGCGACATCCTGGGGCGTATTCACCGTCTCGTTGCCGGCCTTGAGGACGACGTCGCCCTCCTTGATACCCTTCAACGCGGCGTCCGAGTTCGGGTCGACGTCGGAGATGACGACGCCGTCCTTGCCGGGGCCTTGCTTCACGCTGAGGCCGAGCTGCTTCAGGTCGACGTTGCCGCCGAGATCCTTGGGCTCCTCGGGCTCGGTGTTGCCTTCGGCTGCTTCCGTGGTGTTCGGATACGTGCCGAGCTTCACCTTGACGGTCTGCTCACCCTTGTTGCGCCACACCTTCACGTCGACCGAAGCCTTTGCCGGCAGGTCGGCGATGGTGCGGGCGAGATCGCGGCTGTCCTCGATCGCCTTGCTATCGATCGACAGGATCGCGTCCTCGACCTTGAGGCCGGCATCGGCCGCCGGACCGTTGGCCATCACTTCGCTGATGATCGCGCCCTTCGGCTCCTTGAGGCCGAGGCTGCCGGCGAGATCCTTGTCGATGTTCTGGATCTTGACGCCCAGCCAGCCGCGGCTCACCGCGCCGCCCTTCTCGAGCTGCTCGACGACGCGCTTGACGGTGTCGGCAGGCACCGCGAAGGCGATGCCGACGTTGCCGCCGGTCGGGCTGTAGATGGCCGTGTTGACGCCGACAACGTCGCCTTCGAGGTTGAAGGTCGGGCCGCCGGAGTTGCCGTGGTTCACGGCCGCGTCGATCTGCATGTAGTCGTACGGGCCGCCGATGTTGCGGGCGAGCGCCGACACGATACCGGCCGTCACCGTGCCGCCGAGACCGAACGGATTACCGACCGCCAGCACCCACTCGCCGACCCGCGGGTTCTTCGAGGCGAATTTCAGAACGGTGAGCGGCTTCTTCGGCTCGATCTTCAACAGAGCAATATCGGTGCGCGAGTCGGTGCCGACGATCTTGGCGTCGATCTCTTCCTGATCGTCGAAGCTCACCTTCACCTTGGTGGCGCCGTCGACGACGTGGTTGTTGGTGACGATGTAGCCGTCGGAAGACACGACGAAGCCCGAGCCGGCAGCCTGACGCGGCCGCTGCTGCATGGGGTTGGCGCCGCCGCCACCGCCGGGGCCACCCGGCATGTTCTTGAAGAACTCGTTCAGCGGATGATCTTCAGGCAGACCGGGGATGCCTTCGAACGGACGTCCGCCCGGACCGCCGGGAGCGGCGCCGGGGCTACGGTTGGCACCGCGATCGGCAACCTTCACTTCATTTGTCGTCGAGATGGAAACGACGGCCGGCTTCACGCGGTCGACGATGTCGGCGAACGACAGCGTTTCGGCGGGCGTGCCGGGCTTGAACTGGGCGACGGCGGGGGCCGAGTACTCGGCAAGACCGAGGCCCAACAATCCGGCTCCGACCACACCCACGGCGGCCAGGCGCCGCAAGTCGCGGGCGATCGATTTTGTTGGCCCGCTCTTTGCTACGACCTCGGGCGAGCTGGGTTGGGTGGGCATGCGGACGAACCTCCAATTGCGAAGCAGGGAATTCTGTTCGTCACGAGCCGTAGCGAAAGCGGGATTACGGCAGCCTTTCGATTGCCTTAACAGTTGGTAATAAAGGGATCGTTCACCATGCCCGCGAACCCAGGCAGAGCGTATGAAGCGCGTCGCTAGTCGCCCCCCTAAGCCCCTGAATTTCATTGCGGCGTCCATTCTGGGAACGCTGTTCCTGGTGCCCCCGGCGCCCGCCCAAGCGTCCGTTTTTGGGACGGACCAGCGGGCCCCTTTGCCCCAAACAATGCACGATGCCGGATCGAAGATCGGGGTCTTCTTCGACGTCCGCTCACATTCGGTGTGCACGGCGTTCTGCCTCGCCCCCGATGTGGTGGCGACGGCGGCGCACTGTCTCTACCGCACCAAGGGCGAGAAGCCGCTGCGTCTCTCCGATCTTTCCTTCAAGCTGCACGGCACGACGGAGGGCGTGCGGATCGCCGGCGCCGGCTCCGGCGCGCCCGAGGCGAACGTCATCTCCGGCTCGACGCGCCTCAATGTGCATCCACCCATTGACGCAACACGCGATTGGGCGGTCGTTCGCCTTGCCGCGCCGGCCTGCAAGGCGGGCGCCTTCACCGTCAGCCCCAAGTCCGTCACCGAGGTGATGAAGCTCTCCGCCAAGGGCCAGGTATTCAACATCGCCTATCACCGCGATCTGCCGAAGTGGGAGCCGATGCTAAATACCGGCTGCGGGGTGCGGCGCGATTTCGACGACGCCGACTGGAGCACGATCCGGCGTGACTTCACCGACCCCGACCAGCTGCTGCTGCACACCTGCGACACGGGCGCCGCCTCGTCAGGCTCTCCCCTCCTCGTTGAGGGGCCGACCGGCCCGGAGGTCGTCGGCATCAACGTCGGCACCTACGTTCAGTCGAAGGTGATCATGCTCAACGGCGAGGTGCTGCACCGCTTCAAGTCGGATGACGTCGCCAACACCGGCGTCAACGCGCTCGCCTTCGCCGCGTCGCTCGGCCGCTTCCTCGGCGCCGATACGCTGACGACGCGCAAGGACGTGCGCCGCCTGCAGGATGCGCTGGCGTCGCGCGGCCTCTATGCCGGACCGCGCGATGGCCGCTTCGGGTTAGGACTGCGGGTCGCCGTCGAAGGTTTCGAGCGGGCTTCCCGCATGCCGGTATCCGGGCTCGCAACGCATGCTCTTCTCGCCGTGCTCGACGGCGAGAGCCAGATCGTGACCGGCAAGATCGAATCGCGCTCCGTGCCCACCTCGGGCGGCCCGCGCTAGCTCAGTCGCGGCAATCCTAGTCGCGTACGGGCCTAGTCGCGGATCGGCGGCTCACCCTCGTTCTCGGCGAGGATCGACCGCAGCTTGTCCTCTTCGTCGACGGACAGCGGCGTCAAGCTTGCGTTGGCGACCAGCGGCTGGCGGCGTCGCCAAGCACGCGCCGTCGTCCACACGGCCGCCAGCAGCGCCAGCAGCGGCGCCAGCCACAACAACACGGTGCGCCAGGAGAGCGGCGGGCTGAGCAGCACGAACTCGCCGTAGCGATCTTCGACGAAGCGCATCACCTGGGCATCGCTGTCGCCGGCCTTGAGCCGCTCGCGCACCAGGAGGCGCAAGTCGCGCGCCAGCGGTGCATTGCTGTCGTCGATCGATTGGTTCTGGCAAACGAGGCAGCGCAGGCCCGAGGAGAGATGGCGCGCCCGCGCTTCAAGCGCCGCGTCGGACAAGATCTCGTCCGGATCCACCGCCAGCGCCGCTCCGGCGGCGGCGAGCGCCGCCGCAATCATCACCAAGGCTGTTGCCCTGCGTTTCATTCTGCGGGGGCCGCGGCGAGGCGGCGGGCGCGACCCGGGGCGCCGACGCGCAGTCGCCGATCCGATAGCGACACGGCGCCGGCCAGGAACATCATCACCGCGCCCAGCCAGATGAAACGCACCAGCGGATTGAAGTAGGCGCGCACCGCGTAGCCGCCGGCGTTCTGCTTGTCGCCTAGTACGACGTAGAGATCGCCGCGCCAGGCGACGTGAATGCCGGCCTCGGTGGTCGGCTCGGGCGGCATGTCGTAGATGCGCCGCGCCGGCTCGAGGTGCGCAACGGGAGCGCCGCCGCGCGTCACATCGAACACCGCGACCTCCTCGCGATAGTTCGGCCCGGTGGCCGGAGCGACGCCCTTGAAGGTCAGCTCATACCCCGACAGCGCCAGCTGCTCGCCCGGCTTCATGATGACGATGCGCTCTTCGCGGTAGGCGCTGGTCGCCACGACACCCACCACCATCATGCCGACGCCGAAGTGCGCCATTACCGAACCGATGGCCGAGCGCGGCAAACTGGTAAAGCGGCGCCAGGCTTCGCTCGGCGACACGCTGCCGAGGCGCGCGCGCCAGGTCAGATCGGAAACCGCACCCGCCATGACAAACACGCCCAGCGCGATGCCAAACGGCGCCAGCCACGGCCCGCGGTGCATACCAATCATGCCCAGCACCATGACGACGATGGCCAGCATGGCGGCGAACATCAGCCGCTGTGCCGCGCCCAAGACGTCGCCGCGCTTCCAGGCGAGGAACGGCCCAAACGGCAACGCCAAAAGCAGCGGCACCATCAGTGGCCCGAAGGTCCAGTCAAAGTAGGGAGGCCCGACCGAGATCTTGCCGCCGGTGAATAGTTCAAACGCCAGGGGGTAGAGCGTGCCGACGAACACCGTGGCGCACGCAACAGTCAGGAGGATGTTGTTGAGGACGAGCGCCCCCTCGCGGCTGATGGGTGCAAAGATGCCGCCCTGGCGCAAGTCACGCGCGCGCAAGGCGAACAGGGCAAGTCCGCCGCCGGTGAACAGCGACATGATGGCGAGAATGAAAATGCCGCGCTGCGGATCGACCGCGAAGGCGTGCACCGACGTCAGCACGCCCGAGCGCACCAGGAAGGTGCCCATCAGCGACAGCGAGAAGGTGAGGATGGCAAGCAGCACCGTCCACACTTTCAGTGCGTCGCGCTTTTCCATCACCAGCGCCGAGTGCAGCAGCGCCGTGCCGGCCAGCCACGGCATGAACGAAGCGTTCTCGACCGGATCCCAGAACCACCAGCCGCCCCAGCCCAGCTCGTAGTAGGCCCACCACGAGCCCATGGCGATGCCGATGGTCAGGCACATCC
>JBDTOR010000039.1:0-18104 GCA_039933175.1 Hyphomicrobium sp.
TGCTGAGACCGATGATTCACGCTTCGGCCAGATAGGGTCCGAAGCGATCATGGTCTAAGCGAGACCGACCCATAGCAGCGCCACGCCGCCGCACACCGCCAGCGTCGCGACGATGCTCCAGCGCAGGGCGAAGATCAGCACCAGCGCCAGTACCGACAACGCCGTCGCCACGACATCAAGCGAAGCGACGTCCGGCACGAACAGCCGCAGCGGCCCGATAAATCGCTCGTCGACGCGGGCGAAGAGGACGTGCAGCGCGAACCACAGCGACAGATTGGCGATGACGCCGACGACGGCGGCAGTGACCGTGCGCAGCGCCGCCGCGAGCCGGGGTGCGTGTGTCAGCCGCTCGATGTAGGGCGCGCCGACGAAGATCCACAAAAAACACGGGGCGAACGTCGCCCACAGCGTGACGAGGGCACCGAGCAGACCGATGCCGACGCCGCCGGCGCGCAGCGCCGCAATGTAGCCGACGAACTCAGTGACAAGAATGAGCGGACCGTTGGTCGTCTCGGCGAGCCCTAGGCCGTCGAGCATTTCGCCGGCCGTCAGCCAGCCGAAGTTGGCGACCGCGGCCTGCGCCATGTAGGCGAGCACGGCGTAGGCGCCCCCGAAGGTGACAACCGCAAGTTTGGAGAAGAACAGCGCCAGGTGCGACAGCACATGATCGGCGCCGAACACGGCAGCGACAGTGAACAATGGCACGAGCCACACCGCGAGCCAGATGGCGAGCGTGCGCAGCGTCCGCTCGAGCGGCACGGGCACGGCAGCCTCGCGCGTCAATTCGCTCATATCGACTGTGCGCAGGAAATACCCGGCCAACGCCGCGGCCGCGATGACGAACGGAAACGGCACGTTGAAGAAGAAGATCGCCACGAAGGCCCCGGCAGCGGCGCTCCAATCGAGCCGGCCCTTGATGGCGCGGTTAGCGACGCGCAGCAGCGCCTGCAGCACGATGGCGAGGACCGCTGCCTTCACGCCGACGAACAGCGCCGCCACGCCCGGCGTCTGCCCGTAGGCGCCGTAGAGCATCGACAGCGCCAGCACGAGCATCGCGCCCGGCAGCACGAACAGCAGTCCGGCGGCGAGCCCACCTTTGACGCCATGCAGACGCCAGCCTGAATAGGTCGCGAGCTGCATCGCCTCGGGGCCTGGTAGCAGCATGCAGAAGCTGAGGGCGGAGAGAAAACGGCGCTCGTCTAGCCAGCGCTGCTCATCGACCAGCACGCGATGCATAAGTGCGATCTGCGCCGCGGGTCCGCCGAACGACAGCAGACCGATCTTGCCGAAGACCTTGACGAGTTGATTGAAGGGCGGCGTCGCTCGCGACGCGTTGTGGCCGGCTTGATCCATGCGGTGCCTCCAAAGGCGTTGGAGACGGCGCTTGGACACGAAGTCTAACGGGGCGGCCCGTCTTGGCGCGCAGGAATGCTACGCCCGAGTTGTGTCATTCGCCAAACGCGTCGGGCTCATCGCTCATGCTACGTGCGACCCGCGGTCGCGGCACCACCACGGCGTCCGCGAGCTAACTCCTTCGCCGGCCGTCATTCCTTCGAATGTTGCGCTTATGTCGCTCAAATTGAAGCATTGACCGCCACAATTACCGATGGTCGATAGCCCGCACCAGGACGGGGGACTCCCCAATGACATCTGCAGGCGGCTGAACGTGTTCTGGTGTTCGCTCCGGATTTGAACGCACACAACGATCCCCTCCCGCCAATCGCGCGCCGCGCAACGAGCGCGCCTCCAGCCGCCCTAGAGCGAGCTGGTCCGGGGATCGCGCAACGTCCCGAGCCTATGCCGCCGACAACGAGGAGTACGAAATGCGGACCTATATCTTTTCCGCTTTGGCAGCACTGACTTTCGGTCTGCTGACGCTGACGCCGGCAAGCGCCGAGAACGCCCCGTGGACCTGCATGAGCCCGGCCTTCGCCTGCGGCGGCGCGCCGGTCGCCAAGAGCCATCGCTCGCGCGAGTATGCCGGTGAGCGTACCTATCGCCGCGAGGCGAGCAGCAAGCGTACGCGCAGTCGCGTCGCCAAGAATGAAGGCGCCGAGAAGCGCGTGACGCGCGTCGAGCGTAAAGAGCAGCAAACCGAAAAGCCGCAGGCCAAGGTCGAGCTGCCCGAGCGCAAGCAGACGAAGGCCGCGGCGCAGGCTTCGACCGAGCAGCCGAAGGACAAGGCGACCGACGTTCGCAAGGTCGAGACCGAGAAGGCCTATCGCACGACTTCTTCGCAGTCGGGTATGGCGTCGTACTACGGCTCCGAGTCCGGTTCGCAGACCGCATCCGGCCAGCGCTTCAATCCGAGCGCCATGACGGCCGCTCATCGCACGCTGCCGTTCGGCACCAAGGTGCGCGTCACCAACAAGAACAACGGCAAGTCGGTGATCGTCACCATCAACGATCGCGGGCCGTTCATTCGCGGCCGCATCATCGATCTGTCGACGGCTGCGGCCGGCGTCATCGGGATGAAGGGCGCCGGCGTTGCCCGCGTGACCGTCGACCGTCTCGGCGGCTGATCTTTCACTCCACGAACAGAAAAAGGCGGCGGGCGCTCCGGCACCCCGCCGCCTTTTTTATTGGGCGATAACGTCTGCGATCAGCCGACGATGAGGCTTTGCAGGGTGGCGAAGTCGGGGATGAAGCGGGCGACGCTCAATTCGGGCACGCCGACCAGAAGCATGGCACCAACCACGACGGCGGCTCCGCCGAGGGCAACGAACACGGCGGCGCACGGGCCGGCCAGGTGAGGGTCGTTGAGGTCTAGGCTCGGGGCCTTCATGGCATTGAGCTCCTGATCACTGCTTTGCGGGCGCTCCGCATGTCTGCGTAAATCCGTGTCCAAACTGCCCGCGCCGCGCCGGAAAGACGAGGCGTCCAACCCCCAACTTCAGGGAAACGCACCTAGGCCGCCGATCCCGTTTGCCCAGGAGGGAGAATTGCCGGTAAATTCCGGTAAATTGTGTTCGCAACCGCGCGGCTCTGGGGCAGGCAGCAAAAAATGAAGGCCAACGTGTCGAGATCCACGCGCGAGGCGGCCCTCGCTCAGATCAAGACCGCCATGATCGAAAAAAAGCTGACGCAGGCTGAGCTTGCGGATGCGTCCGACTGCCATGAGAAGACCATCCAAAACCTTCTCGGCGGCCGCTCGGTGCGCGATCAGACGCTGTTCGACGTGTGCATGGTGCTGGGGCTCGACTTCGACAAACTGAAGGGCGCCTGGAACGGCGCCGGCTCGGCACCGGCGGCGCCGGAGGAGTTGCATGGCGAAAACGGCGGGGTCGTCGCGCCCCTCTACATGGGCGCCTACACGCGCGGTGCGGTCGACCATTACATCGGCAGCTACCTGACGCTGCGGTCGTCGTTCTCGCGCCCCGAGTGCGTCGTTGCCTATCGTACGGACATCACGTGGGATCCCGACTGGCCGAGCCTCCTGTTCCAGGAGCGCGACCGGCTCGATGCGCCCTACTCGCACCGCGGGCGTCTGTACGTTCCCTCGTCGTCGATGTTCATCCACCTCGTGTCGCTGACCAAAGGTGCCATGCGCATGATCGTCGTGTCGCAGGTCGACCGCTTCGGCGAGATGCGCGGCATTGTCACGACCATTCACAAGCACGGCGCCATGCTGGTGCCGGTCGCAACACCCATCGTCTACGCCAGGTGCGAGGCGTTCGACGGCAACCTCGGCGACATCACCACGGCGCATCCCAAATACGCGCAATACAAGAAGTCGCTCGAGGATACGATGGGCGACGGTTATGCGCGCCTCATCACGCCCTAGCGCGTCACGCAGCTTTCGCCTCGGCCTCGGAGTCGAGCTTGGCCTGCTGCGCCGTCTCGGCGCTGACGGCGCCCGGCTCGATGGGCAGCACCGTCTGCGCGACGATCGCCGCCTCGGCAAAGTGCACGCGCTGATCGGGCTCGGCCGGAATGCGCCGCGTCATCCGCCACGCTACGTAGCCGATGAGGCAAACGTGCACCGAAGCGGTGAAGAAGAACAAGGACGGCCCGCTGATGAACTCGCGCCAAAGCGAAGCGAGCAGCGGGCCTACTGCGGCTCCCATGCCGTAGATCAGCAGCAGGCCGCTCGACACTTCGACGCTCTCGGCCGCATCGGCGTGGTCGTTGGCATGGGCGACGGCGATGGCGTAGAGCGGAAAGGCGCCGGCGCCGAACACCGCCCCGGCGGCAACCAACAGGTTCTTGTCACCCACCGGCAGGAGCATCAGCGCCATCGCCGCCACCATCGCGATGATGGCCGCGATGACCATTACGATGCGCCGGTCGATGCGATCCGATAGGCTGCCGAGCGGCCACTGCGCCAGCGCGCCGCCGAGCACCACCGCGCTCATGAATACGGCGATCTCGTTGATTTCGAAGCCTTCGTTCTGCGCGAACACAGGCCCGAGGCCCCAGAAGGCGCCGTTGGCGAGGCCGACAGCGAAACAGCCGGCGGCGGCGACGGGCGAGATGCGGAACAGCTTGACGAGGCGCGGGCGCACGAACTCGGGCTGCGCGGGCGAGGCCGAACCGGTGAAGGCGATGGGCAGCGCCGCGAGCGAGACCAGGATAGCGGCGAAGGCGAACAGGCTGAAGCTGCGCGGATCGGCAAGGCCGAGCATCATCTGCCCGGCGGTGATTACAGTCAGATTGACCGCCGTGTAGATGGAGAAAATGGTGCCGCGGGTGCGATTGTCGGAGCGCGCGTTGAGCCAGCTCTCGATGACGATGTAGAGGATGGCGAAGCAATAGCCGGTGATGGCGCGCAGGACAAACCAACCTACGGGATCGACGTAGATCGCGTGCAGCAGCGCAATGACGGAGGCCAGTGAAGTCATCGCCAGATACGCGCGAATGTGCCCCGACCGACGCACGAGCAGGGGTCCGTGCACGCAACCGAGTGTGAAGCCGAGGAAGTAGGCCGTGCCGAGCAACCCCAGCTCGATCGGTGTGAAGCCGTCCATGTTGCCGCGTACCGGCAGCAGCGTTCCCTGCAATCCGTTGCCCATGAGCAGCAGCGAGACGCTGAACAACAGGGCTGACAACGGCGCCAGCGCGGTGGTGAGAAAACCTTCGACGGGGACCGGCGGATTCGAAACGATATCGGCGGAGTGTTGCTGCTGCACGTGCCCTCGCATCCCAAGCAAATGTATTGGCCAACGTCTCGACCAGGGGATGGTTTCACTGCATCAGCGAAGCGAATGTCGCAGGGGAATCAATGCCTAGCAATGCATCACACCGCATTGCGCTGGCTGCCGCGTCGGCTCAATTTTCGCTCATGAGATGGATACCGGCGGGGTCGAGATGCACGCGTAGCGCATCGCCGACATGCAGCTTGCGGGACGCTGCCTCGCGCGCGCCGATCTTGAAGCGCAGCTGCGCCTCGCCCACGCCGACCGTCAACTGCGTCATGTCCGCGAGCGGCTTCGTCTCGGTCAGGATGGCCTCAAGCACGTTGCCCGTGTTGGCCTCGCCATCGACAAGCGCGATGGCGTCGGGCGGAATAAGGACACTGACTGAAGTGCCAGTGTGAAACGCGTCGCTGTTCGCCGCAGTGAGGGTGTGCGGGCCCCAGCGGACGGCGTGCGCGGACTCCACCACGGCGGGGAAGACATTCATTTGGCCCATGAGCTGCGCCACCAGCGCGCTTTGCGGGCGCAGCCGCACTTCGTCGGGTGTGCCGATCTGCAGCGTCCTCCCAGCGTGCAACACGCAGATGCGGTCGGCGAGGGCCAGTGCTTCCTCGAGGTCGTGCGTGACGAGCAGCATCGGTATGTCGAGCGCGCGGTGCAAAGCCGCGATCTCCTCCTTCAGCGGCTCGCGCGTCATGCGGTCGACGGCGGAGAACGGCTCGTCGAGCAGCAGCACCTGCGGGTCCCGGGCGAGCGCGCGGGCGATGGCTACGCGCTGACGCTGCCCACCGGAGAGCTGATCAGGGCGGCGCGCTTCGAGGCCTTCGAGGTGCACCCGTTCCAGCAGAGATTTCGCCAGACGGCTGCGGGTGGGCTCCTCGTGGCGCAGCATGGCAAGGCGCACGTTGTCGATGGAGGAGAGGTGCGGGAACAGCGCGTAGTCCTGGAACACGAGACCGACGCTACGCGCCTGCGGCGGCAGGTCGACGCCCTTTTCCGTGTCGAGCCACACCTCGCCACCGACCGCGACGCGGCCGCTGTGCGGCCGGTAAAGCCCGGCGATGCAGCGGAGCACCGTCGTCTTGCCGCTGCCCGACGGGCCGATGATGGCCAAGAGTTCGCCCGGGCGGCAATCGAGCGCCACGTCGAGCGGGATGGGGCCTGCCTGCTGCAAGCGTACCGCGAGCGTCGCCGCCTCAGGTGCCATGCGTGCCGGTCCTCTGGCGCCGCGCCAGCATGTGCACGATGGCGATGGCGCCGAGCGAGAAACCGAGCAGCAGCGCCGACATGACGCCCGCGTCACCGAGGCGGAATGCCTGCACGCTGTCGTAGATGGAGATGGACAGCACGCGCGTCTCGCCGGGGATACTTCCGCCGATCATCAGGATGACGCCGAACTCGCCGAGCGTATGCGCGAAGGTGAGGGCGATGGCCGAGACGATGCCCGGCCAGGCGAGCGGCAATTCGATGCGCCGCATCGTTTCCCAGCGCGACAGGCCGCTGACGAAGGCGGCTTCGCGCACGTTCGGCGGGATGGCTTCGAAGGCGCGCTGGATGGGCTGCACGGCGAACGGCAGGTTGATGATCAGCGAGGCGACGAGAATGCCGACGAAGCTGAATACCAGCTGGCCGCCGAATAGCGACTTGATTGCTCCTCCGAATGCGGACTGCGGCGAGAAGGCGACAAGCAGGTAGAAGCCGAGCACCGTAGGCGGCAGCACCAACGGCAACAACAGCAGCGATTCAGCGACGCTCTTGAAGCGGAAGCGCCCCCAGGCCAGCAGGCGCGCGATGAGGATCGCCATCGGCAGCAGCAGCGCCACCGTCCAGGTGGCGAGCTGCAGCGAAAGGCTGAAGGCGGTCCAATCCATTGCGCAACGGCTCAGCTTGTTAGGAGGTCGGCACCGAGAAGCCGCTCGTGTCGAGCACTTCGCGGCCCCGCGGCCCGCGTACGAAGTCGGCGAACGCCTTGGCCTCGGGCGAAGCGTCCTTGATCACCGCCATACCGTGGTCGATCGGCTCATGCCAGGTGCCGGGAACGACAGCCGAATCGATCTTCGGGGCGATCTCCTTGGAGATGGCGAGCGACTTGGCGATGAACCCCACCTCGGCGGCGCCGGTCGACACGAACGTCGCCGTCTGCCCGATGTTCTCGCCGATGACGAGCAGCGGCTGCACCTGCTCCCACAGCCCGGCTTTTTTCAACGATTCCTGCGCGGCGCGGCCATACGGCGCCGTCTCCGGATTGGCGATGGCGACGTGCTTGACCTTGCCGGCGGCGAGCGCCGCCTTGAGGCCGTTGAGATCGGCGTCGATGGCGACGGCTGAGCCCTTCGGTGCCGCGACGCTCAGCTCGCCGCGCGCGAAAACGATCGGCTCGCCCTCGGTCTTGCCGGCCTTGGCGAGCATCTTGACGCTCTCGTCGTCGGCGGCGAACAGAGCCTCGAACGGCGCGCCCGCTTCGATCTGATGCACGAGGGTGCCGGTGGCGCCGTAGGTGATCTTCACGGTCTTGCCGGTGTCCTTCTCATAGCGCTTGGCAATTTCGTCGAGCGCATAGCGTAGGCTCGCTGCCGCGGCGACGGTCGGCGTTGAGGTCGCTTGCTCTGCCGCGGGTGCGCGGGCGGGCTGCTCCTGTGCGCTGACCTGCGTACCGGCGGCAAGCGCGAAAAGCGTGCCGACGAGCGCCAAGCGCAGCGCGGCGCCCAACGTGCTTAACGATATGCTCATGACGACCTCCATGCCATTCGGGCGGCATCATATTGACGGTCGGGCGTCAGTCGAGCGTTATATTCACTCCGCTATATCGCTGCCGGCGGAAGCCTTCGCTTTAGCGGAGGCGCGTTCGGAATCTGCATCGGCGCCGAGGTCGCCGGCCCGCTCGGGCTTGAGGAAGCGTTCCTTGAGATCGACGGTCGAGCGGCGGCCGATGCTGCCGCGATGGTTGGAGAGCCACTTGCCGGCCTCGTCGCGGCCGGCGTTGAACAAGTAACTCAGCAGCTGCCAGTCCGGCTTCATAGTGCTGTCGGGGCTGAGGGCGCCCGTGTATCGCCCCGCCTCGATGAGGTGGAAGCGGTGCGTTGCCAGTTTGCCGTAGCGGCCGCGCGGGCCGCCGATGCGGCCCTGCCAGCATTCGCGCACCGTCTCGATCAACTCGATCTCGCGGATCAGCGGCGCGTTGAAGGCGAGCCGGTTGGCATGCAGCGAGATCTCGCGCACGCCGGTCGGCAATCCCGGGCGGACGAGAGAGTTGAGCTGCACGATCAGCGTGTCCTCGACCGGGCTCTCCATGGCAAGGGTCTTGATGTCGGGATTGGCAGAAAAGCCGCCGTCCCAGTAGGAAACGCCGTCGATCTCGACCGCATGATGCAGCGTCGGCAGGCACGAGGAGGCGAGCACCGACTCGACCGTCAGCTCATGGCGCCGAAAGATGCGCGAGCGGCCCGTCGCCACCTCGGTAGCCGCGATCAGCAACTCCAGCGGAGAGCTCGAGCGCAGCTTGTCGAAGTCGATGGCGTCGGAGAGAAGCCGGCGCAGAGGGTCAAAGCCGAGCGGGTTGAACTCGTAGGGCGACCACAGGCTCGCCATGTGCGCCATCTGCGGCGCGCGGCTGAGACCATAAAGAAACGGATTGAGGCGCAGCAGATCGGGAACGCCGGCCTTGTGCACGGCCTCCCAGACGCTGCGCAGCTTGGCGCGCGCGGCACTCTTGCCGCCCTCGCTCAGGCCCGCGGCGACGGCAACGGCATTCACCGCGCCGGCGCTCGTCGCGCTGACCCAGCTGATCTCCAGCTCTTCGTCCTCGAGCAGGCGATCAAGCACGCCCCAGGTGAAGGCGCCGTGCGCGCCGCCACCCTGCAGGGCGAGATTCACCCGTACGTTTCGCCGAAATAGCCGCACTTGCATCCGCCCCGCCTATCAGAGCGCTCCATCCGCCAGCACCCTGCGGCTATATAGTGTCACGTTGAACGGCATATGGGGAGAAGTGCGCCGACATCGGTCGCCGTGCGAGCGTGTCGCGCGCGCCATAGATTTGGGCAGCGCAACAATACCTCTGCCGGTCGTGCGCAGGCGTTGGGCAAATCGCGCAAAACGCAGAGCTCACGTCACGAATGACGATCGTTCGTGCGACAACAAAGCGCGCCGATTGCCACCGCGCGCGCAGTGATGTGCGCTCAAGCGACGAACTTGCGTTCGATTTGCGTCACGGCGTTCGCACCCACGTCGAGCCCGCGCGTCACGCATTCGATCTCTGCGCGCGCGCCGACGCGCGTGATGCGAAGCAAATTGTAGCGGCCGAGCGGTTCACCCTTGTGCACGCGCGCGATCGATCCCGAGGCGACACCGATCACCGGAATGCTGCCCCCGGCGGTCTCCGCGATGCGCGCGAAGTCCATATGACTGTCGCGATGATTGTGGCCGTGCAGCACGAGTTCGGCGCCGCGGCGCGCCAGAATGGCCGACAACGCCGCGGCATCGCGTAGCGCGCGCCGCGGTGGCGCTTGCCCCGGCAGTGGAGGATGATGGATGAGCACAACGCGTACCAGGCCTTCCGCCTCGAGCCGCGGAAGCAGCGCATCGATCGCCGCAAGCTGCGTTTCCCCGACCTCCCCGGCGGCGACGAAGGGCGGCGTCTCAACCGCCGAGTTGAGACCGATGAGCGCCACCGGGCCGATGCGGCGCACGAAGGGAAATTGCGCTGGCGGCGACGCGGCGAACTTCCCGCCCCATGCGTCGGCACGCATGTAGTCGGCCCAGCGCGCGACGCCGGGATCATCGCGCAGTGTCGAATAAATGTCGTGATTGCCCGGAACGACCGTCACGTCCGCCGGCGCGCCGACCTCTTGCAGCCACGCCGTGGCGGCCTCGTATTCGGCCGGCAAGCCGAGATTGATCAGATCGCCGGTGACCGCGATGTGGTCCGGCTTGTGGCGCAGCATGTCGGCGACGACGAGATCGAGGGCCGCGCGGTTGTGCGTGTGGCGGCGCTGGCGCTGCCAATTGAGGTAGCCCAGTCCCCGCTTGATGTTGAGATGGCGCAACGCGACACCGGGGGCCGGTGAAAGATGCACATCAGACACGTGGGCAAGCGTGACCGTTTCGCTCATGGCGGGGCTCAGGTGTAGAATTGGGAATCGACCGGCGGGGGGTGCGTAGACCGAACTTAGCACGGCCTCGCAAACGATAAGTGCAGCCGGTGGTGGCATCCTTTCCGCGCCGCTGCACGAGGGAGGAGCCGCAGTTGCCCAGAAAACGTATCATGGCCAAGGTGCTGCAGCGCTACTGGCGCTTGTCGCGCGGATTGACGATGGGCGCCCAGGCCGTGGTGATCGACGCCGAGGAACGGCTCCTGCTCATCCGCCATACCTATCAGGCCGGCTGGCGCTTTCCCGGCGGCGGGGTAGAGCGCGGCGAGCCGGTCGAGATGGCACTCGCCCGCGAGCTCGAGGAAGAGGCCGGCGTCCTCCTGACGGGCAAGGCGGAGCTGTTCGGCCTTTACGCCAATTTTCGCATCTTCCCGAACGACCACATCGCCCTGTTCCTCGTCCGCAGCTGGCATCAGGCGCGCGTGCCGCAGCCGAACTACGAGATCGCCGAGCATGGCTTTTTCAGCCGCGATGCCCTCCCGGCCGACATGAACGCGGCCACGACCCGGCGCATCGGCGAGATCTTCTCCGGGACGCCCCGCGACCGGATGTGGTGAGCGGGCCGCTGGACCGGTTAACCCACCCCGTGCTAGACGCCCCCGCATGTCGAGATGGCTTCGAGGCTCCGCACTGCGACGAGACGGCACGCCCGCGCGCGCCGTCCGCGCCTGATTTGCCGCTATAGACTTTAGGTTCACCCGGCCATCGCGGCCGCGGCCCGCCTCGAAAGCCCGCCGGCCCATGTCTCTCAATGTCACCAATCGGCCGCTGACGCCGTCCGACTTTCCCGCAATTTCCCGCCTGCACGCCAAGGTCTTCGGACCCGGGCGCTTCACGCGCACGGCCTACCGGGTGCGCGAAGGGGCAGCGCCGGTCTCGCCCTTCTGTAGCGTGGCGCACCTTGGCGGCCAACTGATCGCCGCGGTCCGCTTCACGCCTATCACCATCGGCGGAGCAGGCGGCGCGCTGCTGCTCGGGCCGCTGGCGGTCGATCCCGACTTCGCCGGCCAGGGCTTCGGCAAGCGGCTGATCGGCGATGCGCTGCAGGCGGCCAAGGCCGCCGGCGTCCAACTCGTCGTGCTTGTCGGGGACGAGCCGTACTATGGCCGCTTCGGATTTCGCCACCTTCCCCTGCAGCAGATCACGCTGCCGGGGCCGGTCAATCCACAGCGGCTGCTCGCCGCCGAGCTGGAGGATGGCGCCCTCGCCAAGTTCAGCGGACTGATCGCCCCGCAACGAGCGTAATGACCAACGGCGCACATTCCGCTTAGACTTGCCGGGCATGGCGAAGCGCGGGAGGCAGACATGGACAGGCGATCGTTGATCAGCGGGGGCGGCGTGCTGCTTGCCGCGCAGCTGCTGCCGTCGCAAGCGGGCGCGCGCGCCAGGACTTCGGCTATCCTGCCGGACGACGCCAAGTTCATGCAAATGGCCATCAACCAGTCGAAGGACGCCGACTATCCGTTTGGCGCGGTGATTGTGCGCGACGGGCGCGTGCTCTCATTGGGGCGCAACAGCACCCGGCGCATCGGCGACCCAACGGCGCACGCGGAGATGATGGCGATCCGCGCCTTCCTCGACGGGCATGAGCCGGCCGATCTCAAAGAGGCGACGCTCTACAGCTCCGGCGAGCCGTGCGTGATGTGCATGGGCGCGATCATCTGGTGCGGGATCAAGCGCCTGGTGTTTGCCGCCTCGATCGCCCAGCTGTCGACGCGCATAGGGCAGATCGACATCACCGCCAAGCAAATCGCCAATGCCGCGTCGTTCTCGCAGATCGAGATCACCGGCGGGCTGCTGTCGCGCGAAGCTATCGCCGTCTTTCCGGACGAGAAGCCGTAGCGACCAGCCAATAGCGTACTGGGGGCTCGCGGTGGGCCCCGGGCCTGCTGCAGCATCACCGGCCGAGTCCAGAACCGCTGGAAAAATGGGAGTCACAAAATGCGTGTGGCGTTGTCGACGTATGGAGTGTGGCGATGACAGAACATGCGGTCGTGATTGCCGGAGGAGGTCCGACGGGCCTAATGCTGGCAGGTGAGTTGGCGTTGGCAGGCGTCGACGTAGCCATTGTCGAACGCCGACCGACCTCGGACCTTCCTGGATCCCGGGCGGGTGGTCTCCACGCACGTACCCTCGAGATTCTGGATCAGCGTGGCATCGCCGAGCGCTTCGTCGCCGAAGGCCAGAAGGTGCAAGCGACCGGGTTTGCCGGGGTCACGTTCGACCTCAGCAGGTTTCCGACACGCCGCCCTTACAGTCTCGGGCTGCGGCAGAAGCATATCGAGCGAATCCTCGGCGGCTGGGTCCACGAGCTGGCGGTGCCTATCTATCGCGGCGTTGACGTGGTCGGCTTCACCCAGGACGAAACCGGTGTCGATATCGCGCTCGGCGACGGCCGGTTGCTGCGGGCGGGCTATCTTGCCGGGTGCGACGGCGGGCGCAGTTTCGTCCGCAAGGCGGCCGGTATCGCGTTCCCTGGATCGGATGCGACTGTCAGCAATCTTATCGCACAAGCCGAGCTTGCCGAGTTGCCGCCTGAATGGGGCATCCGCCGCGATGCCCTCGGCATCCATTCCATCGGCCGAGTGGACTACGAGATCCGCGATGGCCAGATTGTCTATGCAGATGAGGGGCCGGTCGGCGTGCTGGTGACCGAGCGGCAGGTCGGACGGACGTCCGAACCCACCTTGCGCGATCTCAGCGAGGCTCTCATTGCCGTCTACGGAACCGATTACGGGATCCATAGCCCCACCTCGATCACACGGTTCACCGATGCGGCCCGGCAGGCTGCGACCTATCGCAAGGGACGGGTGCTGATCGCTGGTGACGCCGCCCACGTGCATCCCCCCGATGGTGGGCAGGGCCTCCAGACCGGCGTGCAGGATGCGGTGAATCTGGGATGGAAGCTGGCTCAGGTGGTCAAGCAGACGTCACCGGAAAGCCTCCTCGATAGCTACCAGGCCGAGCGTCACCCGATCGCTGCGCGTGTGCTGCGCCATACGATGGCCTCGGTCGCGCTTCGCCGCGACGACGACCGCACGAAAGCGCTGCGTGACACCATGGCCGAGCTCCTCGGCATGGAGGAACCGCGCAAGCGGTTTGCTGCGATGATGACAGGGCTGGATATCCATTACGACTTTGGCGAGGGGCACCCACTGCTGGGACGCCGCATGCCCGACCTCGACCTCATCACCACTAATGCCCCACTGCGGGTCTCCACCCTGCTGCACGATGCCCGCCCGGTGCTGCTCAACCTCGGTGAGTCCGGCGCCTTCGACATCACGCCGTGGGCGGATCGGGTCCAGCTGGTCGACGCAAAGTACGCTGGTGCGTGGGAGCTGCCCGCGCTCGGGCCGGTCACCGCTCCAACCGCCGTTTTGATCCGGCCCGACGGATATGTTGCGTGGGTGGGCGACCAGACTGAGCTGGGGCTCGTTGACGCGCTGAGCACCTGGTTCGGACCTGCAAAGTCGATTCTGTGAGGAGTTCTTAGAAGACACCCAAGCCGGTGGGGTCGTTTCCGGGCCGCCAGTTGCCGGAACTCTTGTGTGCGGGGCGAGTTTATCCGCCGACCGACTGACAACACGGAGTTGAGAACATGCGCAGTGTGCTGCTGTGGCTGCTCGGGGTGCCGATCAGCGTGATCATCCTGATGAATATCTTCCACGTGATTTAAGTCTGCTCCTTAGAAGATAAGAAAACCGGAGATCAACATGGGTCGCGATCTTCTGCTTTGGCTGCTGGGCGTACCGATTAGCGTGCTCATCCTGCTGCACCTGTTCGGCGTGCTGCACTGGTAGACGGCGCGCAAAGCTCCTCCAGCATCAAACGCGCTTCGCCCGCTCCCGTGGGCGGGCGCGTTGTTCGTTATGGAAGCGGCAAGGGCGGCGCGTTGCTCGTGCAATAGCCATGCACTGTTTCTTCGGCACTGAATTTCGTGCGCTATTTCCGTCACTTAGAATATCTCCAGCGGCCGCCAAAAACTTTTCGCGTTCCCTCCGGAACGCTTTCAGGTGCGGCCGCATTACCTCTACGGACACGCGCCTCGCTCCCCTCCCCCATCCCCCTCGTCGAGGTACGGGTCCACCTATCGAACGGACACCCCTCTCGGAAATCGAGGCGGGTGTCCTTCTCTTTTCGTGCCTCCCCCGACGCGCCTTGAGGTGCCACGGCGCCGCTCATAAGGTGCCCGCGCAAAACCATGGGGAGGATGACGTGCCCGACAAGCCCTTCGCGACCGGCCGCTGCCAATGCGGCGCCATATCGTTCACCCTGACCGGGCCGCCCATCATGATGACCCAGTGCCACTGCAAGGACTGCCAGCGTGCTACCGGCACGGGCCATATCTCCCTCGCCCGCTTCAAGCGCGACGAAGTCGCCATCAGCGGCGAGACGAAGACGTTTGCGGTGAAGGCCGACGGCGGCAACATCAACACGCGGCACTTCTGTGCTGACTGCGGCAGCCGCCTGTTCGGGGAAAATTCCGCGTTTCCCGGCATGATCAATGTGACCGCGGGCTCGGTCGACGACAACAGCTGGTTCTCGCCGCAGCGGGTGCTCTACAAAAAAACGCAGCCGGCCTGGGACATCACGACCGAGGACGTCCCCTGCTTTGAAGGCATGCCGCCACCGGCGTGATCGCTCGGCGTACGTCAGTCGGCGAATGGGTCTTTCATGAGGATGGTGTCTTCCCGCTCCGGGCTGGTCGACAGCATGGTCACCGGCCGCTCGATCAGCTCCTCAATGTAGCGCACGTACTTGACTGCTTGCGCCGGCAGCTCGCTCCATGAGCGCGCGCCTGCGGTCGACTGGGTCCAGCCCTCGAGCGTCTCGTAGATGGGCTGCACGCGCGCCTGGGCGCCGCTGCTCGCCGGCAGGCGGTCGATGCGCTCGCCATCGAGCATGTATCCGACGCCAACCTTCAATTCCTCAAAGCCGTCGAGCACGTCGAGCTTGGTGAGGGCGATGCCGTCGATACCGGCAATCTTGAGGGTCTGGCGGACGAGCGTCGCGTCGAACCAGCCGCAGCGGCGCTTGCGGCCCGTCACCGTACCGAACTCGCGGCCGCGCTCGCCGAGCCGATTGCCGATGTCGTCGGTGAGTTCGGTGGGGAATGGGCCGGAGCCGACGCGCGTCGTGTACGCCTTGGCGATGCCAAGGACATAGCCGATGCCGCGCGGGCCCATGCCCGAGCCGGTGGCGGCCTGCGCCGAGACCGTGTTCGACGAAGTCACGAACGGATAGGTACCGTGGTCGATGTCGAGCAGTGCGCCTTGAGCGCCCTCGAACAGGATGCGCTTGCCGGCGCGGCGGGCGGTGTCGAGCAGCTCCCAGGTGACATCGACGAACGGCAGCACCTTCGGCGCCACTTCCATCAGCTCGGCGAGCATCGCCTCCTTGGAGAACTCCGGCTTGCCGAGGCCGCGGCGCAGCGCGTTGTGATGCACGAGGATGCGATCGATCTTGGCGCCGAGCGTCGCCGGGTTGCGTAAATCCTGCACGCGGATGGCGCGGCGGCCGACCTTGTCCTCGTAGGCGGGGCCGATGCCGCGCCCCGTGGTGCCGATCTTGCCCGCGCCGGCGGCTTCCTCGCGGATGACGTCAAGCTCGCGGTGCAGCGGCAGGATGAGCGTGGCGTTTTCGGCGATACGCAGGTTGTCGCGATTGACGACGACGCCCTGCCCGGCGAGCTTGTCGATCTCGGCGCATAGCGCCCATGGGTCGACGACGACGCCGTTGCCGATGACGCCGAGCTTGCCGGGGCGGACGACGCCCGACGGAAGCAGCGACAGCTTGAAGGTCTTGTCACCGATCACGAGGGTATGGCCGGCGTTATGGCCGCCCTGGAAGCGCACGACGATGTCGGCGCGCTCCGAAAGCCAGTCCACCACCTTGCCTTTGCCTTCGTCGCCCCACTGGGCGCCGACCACTGCGACGTTCGCCATTCCAAGCCCCACTCGCAACTAAGCCCCGGAACGGACGCCGGGGCCATTCGGGGACTTATAGCGCAGATTCGGGCTTGCCAACCCCTTTGATGGGGCCAGGGAAGGCTGGAAGGACGCGAACCGGCGGCGAAACGGGGCCTAGTGGTAGACGATGGCTCGGGCGCCCGGCCAGATGACGCGGTAACCGAATTCGACCAGGCGCTCCTCCTCCGGCTCCAGCTTGGATTCGAAGGCCATAACGCCGCGCTTGCCGTCGATGTCCTTCTTGGTCGGCTGCGCCGGCCCGACCAGCTCGACCTTGATGTCGTCGTTCTGCGACACGGGGATCTGGTCGTGGATGACGAGCTCGACGGCGCGCTCGTGCATGTTCTTGACCGTGATGCGGTAGTTGCGGCTATCCGTGCGGGCGGACGAAATCAGCCCCGTCTCGCCGCGCTTCTCATCGGCGATGGCATGGCGCACGCGTACCTGGTCGTCGGCACCAAAGCCGAGCTCGTGCTCCTCGCCAGGCGACAGCACCGGCAGCGCGCAGGTGCCGACAAAAGTTCCATCGCGGAACAGAGATACGGAGCCCGGCAGCAACGGGGAGCCCTTCGGGAGGATCAGCCTGGCATAGAGATAGGCCTTGGCGTCGAGCTTGGGCACGGTGCGAACGGTCAGCACCGGCTCGATCCCATCCTGCTGCAGGAAGACGCGTTTGGCTTCGCCGGTCGGCGGCACCGTGAGACGGCCGGGGACGTTGAATACGGCTTGGAACGGAGCGGCGGCGACGGTGGCGCCTTGCTCGACAACGTCGACGGCCGGCTCGGGCGCATTCTCATCGGCAAGCTGCGCCGCGCGGACGGATTTCTTGCGCATGCCAAGACCATCGAAGTTGGCCATGGGGGCAGGCGGAGGTGGGGGCGCAGCGGCCGACATCTCGCGCGCCTCCGGTTCGAAATCGACGGTGACGGTGTCGATCACTGGCGCGGCTGCATTGGCGGTCGGCCGCGTGGTCGACAGCAGCAGCGCGATGTTGTCCCAAATCTCGCCGGTGCGCTGGACGATATCGGCGCGGCGCGCAAGCTCGAGCAGCGGCGGGGCGGTCTTCGAGCCGGTGGCGAGCCGCGCATCATAGCGGGGCGTCCAGCTGGCATTGCGAACCTGGTAGCGCACCGTCAGGTCGGCATCGAGCGCCGCTCCGGCAACGACGAACACCTTCACCTCGGTCTGCTCGACGCGGCCCGGCGCCAGCGCGCCAAGCTTTTTTTCCAGCTCTTCGATGCGCCGGTCGAGGTCGCGTTTCTTCACCTCGGCGTCGAGTGCAAGGCGCTGCGCCTCGGTCATGCCGGAAGCGATGAGGGACAGGATTTGCGTCCAGTCGGTGGGCGGCACAGCCTGGGCCGGCGGTACCGGCTGCCCTTCCTCGGGCTGCGGACGGCCCGGCATCTGCGCCAGGTTCTGCAGCAGCGTTTTCTGCGTTTGTGCGGCGTCCTCCTGCCCCTGCAGCAGGCCGCGCTCGTCGCGCAACTTCTCGATCTCGTCCTCGATGCCCTTGCGCTCGGCCTGCAACGATTCCTGATCGGCGCGCGGGATGTAGCGGCGGCGTGTATCGACCGACTGGATGTCGAGGCCGGCGGTGGCCTTGCCGTCGACCCGGATAGAGCCGGGCACGGCCTCGGCGGGCAGGTCGCTGAAGACGAGCGTGTGCTCTCCCTTGGCGAGCGTCAGGCGCGCGGTGCGCGTTGCCTCGGCGCCGGCGGGGAACACCGTCACGGTCTCGATGCGCGAGGTGACCGGAACCTCGTCGGCGCGTGCGGCTGCCCCGGCCAGGAGGGCCACTACCATTCCCGAAATCGCGATGACATTGCGCATCATGACGGCCCATCCAAGCTTGG
>JBDTOR010000040.1:0-17242 GCA_039933175.1 Hyphomicrobium sp.
GCTCGGCGGCGCCCAGCGCCTTCACGTCCCACAGCGCCTGGCGGCGATCGAGACCCGTCTTGGCGAAGCCAAGCTCCGCTTGGACGGAGCGGAAGGCATCGGCCGCCGCAAGCTTTTCGAGGCTGATCAGCCGCAGCCGCGCCCGCGCCCACAGATCGTGCACATCACGGAACGGTCTGCGGGAGATTACATCAGAGAGCGCAGGAGCCCCCTCACCCGGTTTGCCATGTGACTTGCTCCCAAGGGGTCGCAAGTCACGGCAACCCGCCCTCTCCCCCACGGGGAGAGGGAATGTTGTGATTGCTGCCTTCTCTTCGCCTCTCCCCGTTGGGGAGAGGTCGGAAGCGATCGTAAGATCGCTTCCGGGTGAGGGGGGAGCTGCGCTCGCAGATGCAGAGCGGGCGGCGACGAGCTTGCTCACTTCTTCTTCCTGCAGGCCGTCGATCTGGCGCAGGCCGAGGCGGAGCGCCGGCCGGCCGTCGGAGCCGCCGGCTTCCAACGTGCAATCCCAATCGGAGAGATTGACGTCGGCGGCGCGCGCTTCAACGCTATGCTCGCGCGCATCGCGCACGATCTGCGCCGGCGCATAAAAGCCCATCGGCTGCGAGTTGAGCAGCGCGGCGGCAAACGCCGCCGGGTGGTGACACTTGATCCACGACGACACGTAGACGAGATGGGCGAAGCTCGCCGCGTGGCTCTCGGGAAAGCCGTACTCGCCGAAGCCCTTGATCTGGTTGAAGCAGCGCTGCGCGAAATCCTTGTCGTAGCCGCGCGCCGCCATGCGCGAGACCATCTTCTCCTCGAGCAGCCCGATGGTGCCGCGGCGGCGGAAGGTCGCCATCGCCTTGCGCAATTCGTTGACCTCGGCGTCGGAGAACCGGGCGGCGACCAGCGCGATGCGCATCGCCTGCTCCTGGAACAGCGGCACGCCCTTGGTCTTGCCGAGGATGTTGCGCAATTCGTCCTTGGGGCCGTGCTCGGGCGCCGGCGAGGGATAATGCTCGGCCTCGACGCCGTCGCGGCGGCGCAGGTAGGGATGCACCATGTCGCCCTGGATCGGTCCCGGGCGCACGATGGCCACCTCGATGACGAGGTCGTAGAAGGTGCGCGGCTTCAACCGCGGCAGCATGTTCATCTGCGCACGGCTTTCCACCTGGAACACGCCGACGGAATCCGCCTTGCACAGCATGTCGTAGACGGCCGGATCCTCGCGCGGCACGGATGCGAGCGTCACCGCCTTGCCCTCGTGCTGACGGATGAGATCGAAGGCGCGGCGGATGCAGGTGAGCATGCCGAGCGCCAGCACATCGACCTTGAGCAGGCCGAGGGCGGCGATGTCGTCCTTGTCCCATTCGATGAAGGTGCGGTCGTCCATCGCCGCGTTGCCGACGGGCACGACCTCGACCAGCGGCCCGCGCGTCAGCACGAAGCCGCCGACGTGCTGCGACAGGTGACGCGGAAAACCCATCAGCTCGTGCGCCAGCTCCAGGACGGCGGCGAGCAGCGGATCGGTCGGATCGAGGCCAGCGGCGCGCACATGCTTTTCGGGCAATTCGCCGCCGCTGGTCGTGCCCCACACCATGCCGGCGAGCGCGGCAACGGTATCTTCGGAAAGCCCCATCGCCTTGCCGACGTCGCGCACGGCCGAGCGGGCGCGATAGGAGATGACGGTGGCGGCGAGGCCGGCGCGGTCGCGGCCGTAGCGCGCGTAGATGTACTGGATCACCTCCTCGCGGCGCTCGTGCTCGAAGTCGACATCGATGTCGGGCGGCTCCTTGCGCTCGGGCGATACGAAGCGGTCGAACAGGACGTCGATCTCGGTGGGGTTCACCGCCGTGACGGCGAGGCAGTAGCAGACGACGGAGTTGGCGGCCGAGCCGCGCCCCTGGCAGAGGATGCCCTTGGAGCGGGCATAGTGCACGATGTCGCGCACGGTGAGGAAGTACTGGGCGTATTTGAGCTGCTCGATGAGTTGCAGCTCGCGCACGATCAGCGCGTGCACTTTTTCCGGGATGCCGTCGGGGAAGCGCCAATGCGCGCCTTCCCAGGCGAGTTCTTCCAGATGCCCCTGCGGGGTCTTGCCGGGCGGCGTCGGCTCGTCTGGGTATTCATAGACGAGTTCGTCGAGATTGAAGGTGCACGCCGCGGCGATCTCCAGCGTACGTGCGATGGCGTCCTCGTGGCCGCGGAACAGCCGCGCCATTTCCATGGGCCATTTGAGATGGCGCTCGGCATTGGCTTCGAGCTTGAGGCCGGCCGCGCGGATCGTCGTCTTTTCGCGCACGCAGGAGAGCACGTCCTGCAGCGGGCGGCGGTGGGGCGCGTGATAGAGCACATCGCCGGTGGCGACGAGCGGGATGTCGCAGCGGGCGGCGAGCTTGCTCAGCGCTGCGATGCGGACCCAGTCGTCACCGCGATAGGTATGACTGGCCGCGAGATAGAGCGTGGCGCCATCGCCCAGCGCCTCCTTGATGCGCCGCAGCTCATCTTCGAAAGTTACATCCCCTCTCCCCATGCCGCTTGGCATGGGGAGAGGGTTAGGGTGAGGGGCAGCTGCTTGCGCCCTGTTCTGCCCCTCACCCCAGCCCTCTCCCCGCTCGCGGGGAGAGGGGGATCTGCGGAAGGGGATGACGGCGGCGGTGGGCGCGGTGTCCGTTGAAGCGGCTTCGCGCCAGTCCCAATCGTCGGGCGGCAGGGCGATGAAGATCTGGCCGTCGGCATGTTGCGCGACATCGTCGAGATAGAGCGTGCATTCGCCCTTCTTGGCTCGCCTCTGCCCTAACGACAGCAAGCGCGACAGCTGTCCGTACGCCTGACGGTCGCGCGGCAGGCACAGAAGGCTCGGCGCATCCTTGAGATCGAGCCGCGCGCCGACGATCAGCTTGAGGCCGAGCTCTTTCGCCGCCAGGTGCGCGCGCACGACGCCGGCCAGCGTGTTGCGGTCGGTGACGGCGAGCGCCTCAAGGCCCAGCGCGCGCGCCTGCGCCACCAGCTCCTCGCCGTGCGAGGCCCCGCGCAGGAACGAGAAGTTGGTCGTCACCTGCAGCTCGGCATAGCGCGGCGGGGTCGGTTTCTTTGCCATGCCGCTACCCGAACAGGCCGTGCAGGAACCAGCGTGGCAGCTCCTCGTCGCGTCCGTAAAGGCCCTCGCGGAACACCCAGTAGCCGGCGCCGCCGTCGTCCTCGACGCGGTAATAGTCGCGCGTGCCGCTCTTCTTCGCGGCGATCTCGTCCCACCATTCGGGGGCGACGCGTTGCGGCCCCTGCGCGCGCACGATGCGCCGCTCCACCCGCCGCCACACGAAGCTCGCCGGCGGGCCCTCCGGCACCTCGGCGACGACGCGGATCGGTTCCGGGCTGGCGAGGAGCAGGGGCGGGGGCAGCGGGCCGGCAGGCAACGGCCAAGCGAGATCTTGCGACCGCCCCAGGGCGGCGACCTGCGCCTCGGCGCGCTCGGGGATGTGGCTGGCGCGCGGCTCCAGGCGCCGGACGCGCTGAGCGCCCAAGCGGTTGGCCAGCCGATCGACGAGCTGTGCGGTGTCGTTGCGCGTGCCGCCCTGGAAACGCGGCGCCAACGCGCCCTGCTGGGCACCCGGCTTTTCCGCCTGCACGGCGGCCAGCACCATGACGTCGATGCCAAAGCCGGCATCGATCGCCGCCAGCTTCTCGCCGAGCAGCGCCGTCATATGGGCGGGCACCCATGACGGCGCGCTCAAGCCGGCACGCACCTCCGCGAGGCTCCCGTCGGTGCGATAGAGCGTCAGGCAGAGGCGGCGGGCGCCGAGACCCCGCGCACTCAAGTGCGTGCACAGTTCCTGCGCCAGGCTCGCCGTTTCGGCTTCGATCTGCGCCGATGCGATGAGCGGATCGGGCCAGGAGCGTTGCACGTAAAGCGCCGGCGGCTCGGCGAGCGGACGGCGCGGCTCGGCCTGCACTCCCAAGGCCTGATCAAGACGCATAAGCACGGCTTCGGCGCCCTTGGCCGAGCGGAAGCGGCGCTGCAGGGCGGCGCGCGGCAAGCGATAGAGCTCGCCGATGCGGCGCAAGCCGAGACGCTTCAGGAGCAGCACGGTCTCGGGGGCGATGCGCAGGGCTTCGATCGGCAGCGGCGCGAGACGGGTCTCGGCGCTGCCCCCTTCGGCGAGCGCCGGAGAAGGGGCGAAGCGGGCAAGCGCGTGCGCGGCGCCCAACGTGTCGGCGAGGCCAGCGCGCACGGTCAATCCGAAGCGCGATAGGCGGCCGACGAGATCATCGAGCAGCTGCGCCTCGCCGCCGTAGAGGTGGGCAACGCCGGTGATGTCGATCCACAGGCCATCGTCGCCGTCGATGTTGCGGTTGGGACCGTAGCGGCCGCACCAGCGGGCAAGACGCAACAGCGAGGTGCGATCGCGGTGCGGATCGGCCGGCTGCGTCGGCAGCCCGGGGAGTGACGCGCGGGCATCGGCCAGCGCCTGGCCGATGCGCACGCCTTCCGCCGCCGCACGCACGTTGACGGCGGTGATGCGGATGCCATGGGTGCCCGCCTCGGTGAGGGCGAGCGGCGCGCCGTCAGGCACCAGCGATGGCTGCGCGCGGGCCATCCGCTCGATGGGCCACAGTGGCAGCCATATGGAAACGATGCGTTTCATCCGACCATTCCAGCAGGTGGGGCACGGGCTCGCCCGTCAGCGGGCGGTGGCGGCAACGTTCCAGCGCGACGGCGTAGCGCGCCGCGCCGGGCGCCGCTCCGTCGAACGGATGCGAAGCGCTGCCGCGCGCACCGACGCGCCAGCGGGTGGCGGTCGATCCGGCCGGGGAGAGGCGCGGATCGGTAATGAGCAGGCACGGCGTCAGGTGCTCCGCAGCAGCCAGGCTCAGGCGCCGGGCGGGGGTCAGCTCGGCCTCGCTCACGACGCCGATAACGAGAGCGAGGCTCTGCGAGCGCATGCCTTCCTCCATGGCCCACAGCGCATCGGCGGTGCGCGCCGTCTCGGCGAACAGCCAGGCCGACGGCTGAAGACCAAGGGCGGCAAAGCCGTGCCCGTAGGGGGCGCCGAGCTCGCGGGCAAAGACGGATGGCCAGCACCACAGGATACGCGGCGCGCCGAGAGGAGAAGCTTCGAAGGTCTGCAGACGCCTCACGGCAAGGCGAAGCGCGAAGCCGAGCGCCGCCGCCCAAATGCCGGCTGTGGGGCCTTCCGCCTCGGCCTTCACCTCGTGCAGGGAGGCTACATCGAGGCCAGGGCTGAGATGATGGTCGACCTCCGCGGCGCCGAGCGTCCACAACCGCTGCGGTCGCGTGACGGATCCGGTCGAAGAGGCGGAAAGGATAGGAGAGGAGCCGCGCTCCAGGGCGGTGATGCGATGGCGCAGATCGGCGAGCACGCCGGCGTTGCCGGCTTCCAGAGCCCCGCCCTCCGGAACGGCGAGGAGGGACTCGCCGTTCCGGTTTGGGCAAGAGCGCCTAGGCCCAACGCTACGCAACCCGTTACGCGGACACGCACTGGGGCCTGGCTCCGGCCGCGAGACCCGTGGCAGACGATCGGACGGTGGGGTGGGGGATGGGACCGTCTGCATCCGGGAACGCTCTCGCTACAACCGAGGCGACGGCAGCTCGAATGCCGTCGCGTTCGTTTTTTGTTCTAGAGCTGATGATGATTCAGGTCAAGATCAAAAAGAGAACAAACGTGGACATTTAGGGTTGCAGCTAAGGTTGCAGCGCCGCATATAAGTGTGCCGATTTTTCCACAGATGAGATCCCGCCTCGATGCGAATCAGATAGCCGCGCGGCGTGCGCGACCCACCGCGGCTTCGCAACGGCCCGAAAATCCAGGCCATTACCCTTGCAGCGAGGAAACAGCGTCCGCCAAAATCGGTCAAACATCGACAAATGGTGCGATACGGAACCAACTGTGGCCGTCATGCTCTGCCGCGCACGAAAGTGGGATGGTTATATACCTGACGTTCACCATCTCGCCTCAAGCTCCCCAGCGAGCTAAACCGAAACCCCGGAGCCATTCAGTAATGCCGTCTCGCAGTCTGATGAGTTCTCTTGTCTTCGCCGCCCTCGCCTCCACCGCATCGTTTGTTGCGGCGCCGCAGGCACAGGCCCAAGGACTATTGGATTTTCTCTGGGGCGGCGGCCAGGAATGGGGCGGCGGCAAACAGACCGTGTCCTTCGACCCGAAGTTCACCGCCGGCCAGATCATCGTCAGCTTCGGCGACCGTAGGCTTTACCTGATCAACAAGGCCGGGCAGGCGACGAGCTATCCCATCGCGGTGCCGCGTGAGCAGAGCCGCTGGCAGGGCACGACGAGCGTCACCGACAAGCGCGTCAACCCGTCTTGGCGCCCGACGCCCGAGATGCTGCGCGAAAACCCGAAATTGCCTTTGTGGGTCCCGGGCGGCCACCGCATGAACCCGCTTGGCGTGCGCGCCATGTATCTCGGATCGAGCACCTATCGTATTCATGGCACGGACGCGCCGTGGACGATCGGCCAGGCCGTATCGAAGGGCTGCATCCGCATGCTTAACGAAGACGTGCTGGACCTCTATCCGCGCGTTCCGGTCGGCATGAAGGTCACGGTCACGTGGCAGCGCTTCTCCTCGCAGGCTGTTGCCGCGGGTGACGAGCCGGCCCCGTTCAGCCCGACAACGTCGGCGACGACCGCCAGCTATAAGAGCCCGATCGGCTCGCGTCCGATCCGCCAGCCCACGCCGTCGGCCGATGCCGAGCAGGCGACCGACACTTCGGCGATGGAGCCGGAGGCTGACGACCAGACCCTGGCCGCCGCTGCTGAAAAGCCCATCGAGCCCAAGCCGGTGAAGAAGGCCGAGGTGCATAAGAAGATAGCGGCTACTACTCCGGCCGCCACGACACCGGCCCCGCCGGCCGCTTCACATGACGCTGTAGCGATCGCCGAGAGGGCTGCCGCCGCTGCTGCCAAAGCTGCCGAGGCCGCGCGCGCCGCCGCCGACGCTGCCAAAAAGGCGGCCGAAGACGCCAAGAAGGCCATGTCGGCGGAGCCGGGCAAGAGCGCCGCTCTCTAAGACACGCGACAACGAAGATCAGATTGGCGAAGGGCAGCGGCTTCCGCTGCCCTTTTGCTTGTCTGCCGGCTCAAGTCACTGGCGCCAGGCACCCCTTGAGACTGGCAGCGAGATTGCGCATCAGCGCGAAATAGAGCTGCGGGCCCGGCGTCAGGCCCATGCCCTCCGGATCGAGCGTGCCGGCGCGCGCATCCGTTCCCTCGATCAGCGCCGCGACGAGCTGCGGCTGGAACAACGGCTCGGCGAACACGCAGACGGCCTTCACCGCGCGGATCTTCTGCCGCAGCTCGTTGAGCCGTTTGGCGCTCGGCTGCACGTCGGGGCTGACGGTGATCGAACCGACGGCGTCGAGATCGAAGCGGTCGTCGAAGTACTGATAGGCGTCGTGGAAGACGACAAATGGGCGGTCGCGCAGCGGCGCCGTCGACGCCTGCAGCTCGGCGGTCAAAGCGTCGATGTCGGCGGCAAGGCGTTCGGCGTTGGCTTTGAACTGCGCGGCATGCTGCGGGTAGCGCTCGCCGAGCACGGCGGCGACATCGCGCCCGATCGTCTTGGCGTTGTCCGGATCGAGCCAGATATGGCTGTCCTTGCCCGCCCCGGCGTCATCGGACGGAGCGTCATGGTCATGCCCGTCGGGCTCGAAAGTTCCGCTTGTCCGCTGGCTCAGCAGCCGCATGCCGGGGGCGTCGACCAGCGTGACGAGACGCACGCTATCGGGCAACGAGCGCACGATCTTGCCGGTGAAGGGCTCCAGCCGCTCCGACACGCGGACGAACACGCCGGCATTGGCGATGGCGCGAATGTGCGAAGGCTTCAACGAGAAGCTGTGCGGCGAGGAGGACCCGTCGACCAGCAGCGTCGGCTCGGCCACGCCCTGCATGACCCGCGCGACGAGCGAATGGATCGGCTTGATGGTGACGACGACGTCGATGTTTTCGGCGCGGACGGGGTAAGTGGCCCCGGCGAGGGTGAGAAACAGCCCAACGGCAAGCTGCATCACCTTTCGCAGCCCGTCGCGCCAAGCCCATCCCAGCGTCCGAAGGCCGCGCGTCATGCGTTTGATCCGCTGGAGTGACATATGTGATATTATCCGGCGCAAGCTAGTGCAGCTGCCGGCATCACGCAACCGCCACGTTCCTGCGTCATCCACGCTGGGCAAACGCGCCGGCCGCCGCTGGACCGGCATGTCGTCCTGGGCCATCGACTTGCATAGGAAGCTCGATTTGCACGCCTCGAGACTGATCCTCCCTACGGCCGTCATGGCCGCGGGCCTCGTTCTGGGCACGCTAGGCGCGCAAGCGCATCCGCACGTGTGGGTGACGATGAAGGAGACCGTGCTCTACGACAAAGGCACGATCACCGGCCTGCAACAGGCTTGGACATTCGACGAAATTTACACGCAGCAGGCAATTGAGGGCCTCGATAAGAACGGCGACGGCAAGTACGACCGCGAGGAGCTCAAGGAGCTGGCGCAGGTCAACATCGACGGCCTCAAAGAGTTTGCTTACTTCACCGTCGCCAAGCTCGGCGACAAGGAATTGAAGTTCAATCCGCCGGTCGACTACTGGCTCGACTACTCCGACCAGAAGATCCTCACGCTGCACTTTACTCTGCCGCTCGAGCAGCCGGTCTCGGCGGACGCGTCCAATTTCAATTTCGCTGTTTTCGACTCTAGCTATTTCATCGCCTTCGAATTCGCACCGGCGGATGCCGTGAAGCTCAGTGCCCACGCGCCGAGCGGCTGTAAGGCGACGATTCACGAGCCGGCCGAGGACGCCGACACGCAGAAGCTCAACGATGCGTTTGCCGGCGCCATGGACCAGCAGGGCGCCGTAAGCCTCGGGGCCGGCGGCGCCACCGTCGCCGTCTCCTGCGCCAAGTCATAATTCCATTTCCAGCCAGGCAGTTGCGCCGGTAGGCGCGCCGCCGCCCCACGCGCGCGCCGGTTGTAAATCGCGCCCCGATGGGCTTTGATGCGCGCACGCTTTGCCGAGGGGATGCTCGATGGATCGGCGTGAATTCCTGAAGTCAACGGGTGCCGCTGCGGCCGTAGCGACGACGGCAACGGCTATCGCCGCCGACACGACGCCGGCAGCGCCGGCCGTCGCCAAGGGCTTGCAGCAGCTGCGGCTCGCCATGCCATGGGCCGACGGCGTCGCCGGCCCGGCCGATCAAGCGCGCCGGCTGGCCCAGCGCGTCGCTTCGATGAGCGGCGGCAAGATACGCCTGATGCCCAGCTTCGGCGTCGCCAGCGGGCTCGCCGCCGTGCGTGCGGGAGACGCCGATCTCTATTTCGCCAGCGCGCACGACAACCTCGATACCCACCGCGGGCTCGCCTTTTTCGCCGGCCTGCCCGGTGATCGCGGCCTTAACCCGCACCACCTGCAAAGCTGGATCGCCCTTGGCGGCGGCCAGGCCCTTTGGGACGAGTTGTCCGGCGACCTCGGCATTAAGCCGCTGCTGGCGGCGCACACCGGCTCGCGCAGTCTCATGCTGGCGACGGAGCGCATCGCCACCATGAGCGCGCTCACCGGCCGCAAGGCATACGTCGAGGGCCTCGCCCGCGACGTCGCACGCGGCCTCGGCTTGGAGCCGGTATCGATGGCGCCCGCCGAGCTTGCCGGCGCCATGCAGCGCGGCGATCTCCTGGCGGCCGAATGCGGCGGCGCCATCACTTCCTACGCGCTCGGAGTGCACGCCGTCGCCCCCTATGCCACCGGGACAAGCATCAACCGCAACGGCACGGCCCTGTCGCTGGGCATCGCACGCACCCTGTGGGATCGCCTCGGTGAGTCCGACCAGGCAGTGATCGCTGCCGCCGCTGCCGCCGAATTCCAGCTGTCGCTGGCCGAGGAGGAGGCCCACCGGCCCATGCTCTACCCGGAGCCGGCGCCGGAGCGCATCTGGCCGCTCGCTGCCGAACTTTCCCACGCCATCCGCCGCGTGGCCGACGCCGTCGTCGCCCATGCCGGCGGCGCCGATGCGCAATCACGGCGGATTAACGATAGCTACGCCGCCTTCCGCGCTTCCGTCCAAGGCTCCGCGGCTCCCGCGCCCGTCGCCTGACCTGCATCAATTTCGCCGGGTACGACAACGGACAGTGTTTTCTCCGCCGGCCGCGTATATCCTGCAAGCACGAGACGGAGGGGCGCCGTCAGGCAGCCGGGGACATTAGACAGATACAGGATTGTTCCTTTATCCCATGAACATGACATCGATGCCGTCGTTGGCTGGCGCGGATCAGAGCGAGCCAACCGATGACCAGATGCAGCAGATCCGCGAGCTGCTCGTCGGCGAGGCCATGCGCCGCTCCACCTTGCGCGCCGATCAGCTCGAAGCGCGCCTCAAAGATCTCGAAGCGGAGATGACGCGCCGCTTCGACGCGCTTTCGGCGCAGATCGAGGCGCTGGCGACCAACCTCTCTGCCGACCGCCGCGCCGCGTTCGATGAACTCGCTCACGGAGTTGTCGAACTCGGCGAGCGCATCCGAAACCTGTCGCAACGCTAGCCCTGCCGGCAAGCACGGCTTGCTGCGAAAGGTGCCAGATGGCCGAAGACGTCTCAAGATTGAAGGAACTGCTGTTCGACCGCGAAGCGCGGGCGATCACCGATCTGTCCGCACGCATGGACGCCGTTTTTGAGCGGTCGGGCTCGCAGGAGCGATTTACCGCCAGTGTCGCCTCGGTGCTCGACGAAGCCCTCGCCCGCGCCGAGGTGGAGCGGCACACGCAAGTCGCCGGCGCCATCGCCCCACTTGTCGTCAGCACCATCCGCAGCGAGATCCGCAACAGCCAGGACGAACTCGCCGAGGCCCTCTATCCCGCCATGGGCCGCATGGTGAAGGACTATGTGGTCAGCGCCTTCCGCGACCTCGCCGACGAGATCAACCGGCGTTTCGAGCACAACCGCTTCATGCTGCGCGTGCGCAGCTTGCTCACCGGGAGGCCGGTCGCCGAGCTGGCAATGGCGTACCGCCCCGCGCCGAAGGTCGAGGAGATCTACCTCGTGCGCCGCGGCTCGGGCGAGCTCGTCGGCCGCTGGCCCGCCGCCGGCAATCCGCGCGATCACACCCGCAGCGGCGTGCTCGCCGCCATCAATGAAGTCGCCACCGACGCCTTTATCGCCGAAGAGGCAAGCCTGCGGCGGCTCGATCTAGGATCGTCGCTCGTCTACATGCGCGCTTCGCCGGCGCACCTCCTGTTTGTCCGTTGCAGCGGCACTGCCCCGCCCGCGCTGGAGCAGACGATCGATGCGCACTTCATGGCGACCATCGAGAAGCTGCGTCCGCTGATCGCCGGCCAATCCGCCGACGCATCGACGAAGACCGCGGCGGTCAACTCGCTGCTGACGCAGCTGGCAGACGAACTCAACGCCGCCTTTGCCGTCCGGCGCGCCAAGACGCGCGGCGGCCTATCACCCGCGGCTCTGCTGTTCTGGGCGCTTTTGCTGCTGCTGCTCGGTTGGGGCGCCTGGACGGCCTACTCGGCATTCCTCACCGCGCGCGTGCGCACCATTGCCGAGCGCGTGATCGCCGGCGACGGAGCCCTGCGCGGCTTTCCCGTCCACGTGGGCGTCGAAGACAACGGCGCCAGCGTGGCGCTGCTCGGCCTCGTCCCGAAGCCGGGCGACGCGCTCGACGTCACACGCCGGCTGCGCGAAGCGTTGCCCGCGTCGAAGGTCACCGACCGGACGGCGGCGCTGCCCGGCGGCCTCGCCGAGGCGCGCGCACAGATCGGCGCGCTGTCCGATCAGGTTGCCGAGCTTGCAGCGGCGGGGACGCGTTCGGCGAAAGCGACCAATGACGCTCTGGCCGCACTGACGGCCGAGCTGAAACGAAGCCGCTTGGACGTAACGCGGCTCGAGACACGGATCACGCAAACCGATGCCAGGTCGAAGTCGCAGGTAGAAGCTCTGCAGGCCGAGATTGCCCGCCTCAGTCAACCGTCAGCTAACGAGCGACTCGCGGAATGGGTGCGGACCAACGCCATCTTCTACATCAAGGACACCGATTTTCGTGACGACCGCGCCGCCGCCGCCGCGCTCGATGAAATCGCCGCCCTCCTGAAAGAAACGAAAGCGTACGTCCGCGTCGTGGGACATACCGACGAGAAGGGGGGGCTAACGCACAATTCCCCCTTGTCGCTCGCCCGCGCCACCAAGGTCGCTGCCGAGCTCAGACGACGCGGCGTTTCCGCAGCGCAGCTGATAGCCGTCGGTCGCAACGACGTCGCCAATCTCTCGCCGACCATCGGCGACGCGAGCCCCAACCGGCGCGTCGAGTTCGAGATCGGCTTCAAGCACGAGACGCCCCCATGACCCCGCGTAAGATCATGCTGCTCGGCGACATTGGCGTCGGCAAGTCGTCCATCGTGCGCCGGCTTGTGTTTGACGAGTTCGACCACAACTACAAGCCGACGCTGGGGGTCGACGTCTACAGCTGCGAGATTGCGCCGGAGGCATCGACCGAAACTCCTCCCGCCAAGTTCGTCATCTGGGATACCGACGGCAACTTCGGCGATAGCATCCTGTCGCTCGTCTATATTCGCGAAGCGACGGCGGCGCTGGTCGTCGGCGACCTCACGCGCCCCGCCACGATCAATACGATGCTCGATCTCGGGCGCAACTTCATGCAGGCCATGCCGGGGCGCTACTGCGGCTTCCTGCTCAACAAGAGCGACATGACCGGCGATCAGGCCGTGCTGCCGCCGGAGCTGGCCAACTCCTCGATCCCCGCAGTGCGCACCAGCGCCAAGACCGGAGAGAACATCAAGCATGCCTTTCTCGCAGCAGCAGACGCCATTCGGCGTCGTGGACTTTGAAAACGACGTAGAGTCGCGCGAACGCCTGCGCGCCGGTGAGATTCTCGCGGCCCGGGGCGCATTTGCCATGGTCTGGATCGACCATGCGCTGATCGTGCGCCGTCGCTTCGGCATCCTGGCGGATTTCATCAAGCTCGACGCATCTCTGACCGCGTGCATCCCTGCGGTCATCGGCCTCGAGGCCGACATCAAGGAATTGCACGAGGCCCCGGACAGCATCCTGCGCATTCCCAATGTCTCGATGATCTCCAAGGCCGGGATCGGCCCGCGCCTCAACTTGGCGTTCTACGCCGTCGATCAATTCTACGTGCTCGTCATCTCGCACGCCTCCGGAGGCAGCAATCTCGAGATCGAGCTGAGCCGGCAAATACGCGCGCGCCTGATGGCGGAGGCTACTGTAGCGGCGAAGTCCCAAGAGCTGCTGCTCGCCAACGCCGAGCTACGCATCGCCAACGCCAAGCTCGAGCAGTTCGCCTCCATCGTGACCCACGACCTCAAGGCGCCGATGCGCGCGCTGTGCCACATGACCGACGAACTCGGATCTGCCGTGAGCAGCGGAGACGTGGAAAAAGCGCGCCGCGAACTCGACGAGTTGCGCCACCAAGGCCTCCGCCTGTCGTCGATGCTCTCGGCCCTGCTCCGCTACTCCAGCGCCGGTCCGCGCGAACTCGCCATCGAGCCGGTCGATACCGCCGTCCTCGTCGCTGAAATCGTGCGCTCGCTTCCCGACCGCCAACTGGCGATCAAGGTGCGCGGAAACTGGCCGCGCCTCGAGACCTTCGCAGCCCCGCTCGACCTCGTGCTGCGCAATCTCATCGACAACGCCATCAAGCACCACGACCGCGACGGCGGGAGTGTCATAATCACCTGCACGGATCATCCATCGGCGCTCGAGCTCGCCGTCACCGACGACGGACCGGGAATCGCACCGGAGCACCACGACAGCATCTTCCTGCCGTTCCGCTCGATCTCCGGCACCAGCGAAGGTATGGGGCTCGCGATTGTGCAGAAAATGGTGGCCGCCGCCGGAGGGGCCATTCACATTCGTAGCAATACGGGCCAAAGTAGGGGTGTAACGTTTGTCGTCCATTGGCCGAAATAGGCATGGAGTCTCGGACTATGTATGGCCCTCACCATATAGGGAGCTCACGGGCAAACCGTTCACCTCTCGGCGTTGGGCTAATGCTTCCCGAAAAAAATCTGCGTGGCGCCATCCGAAGCGATCAGCGCGGAACCGATTCCGATGACTGGTCGCGCGAAGGCGCAAAGAAGGGTGGCGACCGCGCCACCGGCAGCGGTCATCTCACCAAGCGCAGCGATCTCGCGAGTTCGCGCTCGCGGCAGGCGATGCCCCACGATATCCTGATTGTCGACGACGAGGCCCTGGACGCGGAACGCCTCACCGCGACGCTGCGCGTGCTGTACGGCTACCAGGTGTCTATCCGCTGGGCGTGCTCGATCGCGGACGCGCTCGACAGTCTGGCCGAGACGCAGCCCAGCCTGACGTTTCTCGACGACATCTTAAAGCCATCGGCCGACGCGTTCCTATCGATCCCGGAACTGCGCCGCGCCGGGTATGAAGGCCCCATCATCGTCGTCAGCGGAGCGGTGACGCAATCGCGCCGGACCCGCCTGATTGCCGGCGGAGCCACCGATGTCATTCACAAGGACGACGTCGACAGCGTGCGGGTGGCCGAAGCGGTCGACCGGGCGCGCGCCGATCAGCCCAAGGGGCGCGGCTGAGCTCGGACGCTAAAGTTCCGCTCGCATCCGTCTTATCAGTGTGGTCAGCTGTCGCACGGGCTGGCCTGCCACCATTCCGCTGCATCAGTCTGTCTGATGATCGGCTGGGTCACTCACTGATGGGGTTATTATGCATAGAATACGCGTCCTCGCCGTATGCGTAGCAATGTCGGCAAGCTCGATGGCTTTCGCTGAGGAGGTGAAGCTTCCCCCCGAAGTCACACCGGCGCTACGCGCCGCTTGCGAGAGCGACGTGCGCCGCATCGGTTGTGTCGATGCCACGCCGACCTATTCCGAGGTCAAAAGCTGCGTGATCGTGAAGTACGCGCAGCTGGGCAAGCGTTGCAAGGTCGAGCTGGCGTCAGCTGGCTATTCAGGGCCGTCGAACGTGCCGAAATCCGGCATCAAAGCCGCTTCGGTCAAAGCCGCTTCCGTCAAAGCTACTTCCGTCAAAGCCGTTTCTTTCAAGACCCTTTTGGATTGGTGATAGCGGCCCGCGGGCCCGCGATCAGGCCGCTTTGGCGGTCGCGGGCCGTACCGTCTCCGACAGATACGACATCGCCGCAGCAACGCCGCCCTTCTCGTGCGGCACGCCGGCCAGCTCCAGCCCCATCTCCACACCCGCCAGCGCACCCAGCACCGTCAGCTCGTTGGTGTAGCCGAGATGGCCGATGCGGAACGCCTTGCCGGCCAGCTTGTTGAGGCCGGTGCCCAGCGACATGTTGAAGTTCTCCAGCACCAGCTTGCGGTAGGCATCGGCGCTGTGCGGCTCCGGCATCGCAACGGCGGTCACCGCCGGCGAATGCGAGCGCGGATCGCGGCACCACGTCTCGAGTCCCCATCCGCGCACGGCGCGGCGGGTCGCCTCGGCGAGACGTTCATGACGCGCGAAGACGTTGTCGAGGCCCTCCTCGTGCAGCATAGCGATCGCCTCGGCGAGGCCGTACAGCTGGCCAATGGCCGGCGTATAGGGGAACGTGCCCGCTGCGTTGATGGCGATCATGTCCTCCCAGTTCCAGTAGGAGCGCGGCAGCGTCGCCTTCTTGGAAGCGGCGAGAGCCTTCGGGCTGATCGCGGTGAACGACAGGCCCGGCGGCAGCATCAGACCCTTTTGCGAGCCCGATACGGCGACGTCGACACCCCACTCGTCGTGGCGGAAGTCCATGGCCGCGAGCGAGGACACCGCATCGACCATCAGCAGGGCCGGATGCTTAGCGGCATCCATCGCCTTGCGGATTTCGTCGATCCACGTCCGCGCGCCGGTCGAGGTTTCGTTGTGCACGACGCACACGGCCTTGATGTCGTGCGTCTTATCCTTCTTGAGCCGCGCCTCGATGGCGTTGGCGTCGGCGCCGCCGTGCCAATCGGTCGGGATCACCTCGGGCTTCAGGCCGATGCGCTCGGCCATGTTGCGCCACAGGACGGCGAACTGCCCCGTCTCGACGATGAGCACATGATCGCCGGCCGACAGCGTATTGACGAAGCCGGCCTCCCAGGCGCCGGTGCCGGACGACGGATAGATGATGACCGGGTTCACCGTCTTGAAGATCGTCTTGACGTCGGCCAGCAGCTTCAGGCCGAACTCGCCGAAGGTCGGGCCGCGATGGTCGAGCATCTGCCGCGACATGGCATTGAGGATCCGCTCTGGAACCGGCGTCGGTCCAGGGATCTGCAGAAAATGCCGGCCGGTCTGATTGGCCATTGTCGTTCCCCTCGCAATGCTCAACGCATGTCGCAGCAAACCCTTGAAGCACCACACCCGGTCGCAACCGAGCAGAGGCACCCCTTAGGGGATATTCTTTTGTCGGCGAAGGGTGCAGCTATAGGTAAGAAAACGAAGGCCCGTCAAGCCGCCTGCATGGGGATTGAGCATATTGCACCCGCCCGCTAAGGGATGGCTAAACCATGCAATTGCGAACCTGTGGCCACCTTGCCGCATGACCTTGCCGCAGATGCTTCAATTGGCCCTGAGAGACTGTCCCAAAGTATGAGCCGCCCGCGCCTCACCGATCCGACGTCGCTGTCGACGACGGCAGCCGCCGAAGCCATCCGTCATGGTGAACTCACCTCCGTGGCGCTGGTCACCGCCTGCCTCGATCGCATCGCCGCACACGAGGGCAACGTGCAGGCGTGGGAGTATCTCGATCCAGAGCTTGCCCTGGCGCAGGCGCGCGACGCCGATGCTGCCTTCCGCGCCGGCGAAGCTTCGGGCGCACTGCATGGCGTGCCGATCGGCGTCAAAGACATCTTCGACACCGCCGACATGCCGACCGAAAACGGCTCGCCCATCTTCAGCGGGCGCCGCCCCGATCGTGACGCGACGTGCGTTGCCGCCCTGCGCAGCGCCGGCGCCGTCATCCTCGGCAAGACGGTGACAACCGAGCTGGCATTGCTCACCCCGGCGAAGACGCGCAATCCGCACAATCTCACGCACACGCCGGGCGGTTCCTCGGCCGGCTCGGCCGCCGCCGTCGCCGATCACATGGTCCCGGCGGCGCTCGGCAGCCAGACCGCCGGCTCAATCATCCGCCCGGCGTCGTTCTGCGGCGTCTACGGCTTCAAGCCGACGCTCGGGCTCGTGCCGCGCTCCGGCGTCCTGATGCAGTCCCACACGCTCGATACCGTCGGCGTCTACGGCCGCTCGGTGGAGG
>JBDTOR010000041.1:0-17132 GCA_039933175.1 Hyphomicrobium sp.
CCTACGAATATCGTGTAGGTTCCGACGTTGGCACCGACGTCGATGAACTGGAAGTCCGGGCGCATCGCCCGCCGGAGAAGCTCCAGCTCCTCGGGATCGAAGAACTGTGGCGTCACCATCAAGCGGCGCTCGCAGGCGTTGTCCAGGAGCCGCAGACGCATGCGTTGACCGAGCACCACGACGTCGATCGGCCCGTGCGTCGTCGCCTTCAGTACATGGCGCAGAAGGCCGGAAATGCGCAGCCCAAGCCAAACGCGCGGCAGCCGCGCCCCGACCGCGCGCACCGCGGCCTGGAATTGGGTCGGGGGATAGGTGCCAAAAGGGACATGACCCATCTCAATTAAATGTCCGCAATGAATACCGCTGGAGGCAGTTTTGGTCGCGTAATGGTCGACGGCCGGCCCCATATGAACGAAGCCTTCTTGGATAGCAATGCGCGACACTGTCCCTCCCTGTCCTGAGGACCATTTTTTATCGATCTGCGGCGCTTCAAGCCTCGTAACGAATTCCCGTCTCGCACGTATCTGTTGTGGACGATAACGGAGCCCCCCAATGCTCAATCGAAGAGCCTTTACCTTCGCCTCTATCGGCCTTGCAGCCGCGGCAAGCCTGCGCGCCAAAGACGCACACGCCAACGAGGATACAATGGCAACAACGACCAAGTCCCCATTCGAGATCACCAAGACGCCTGAGGAGTGGCGCAAGACGCTCACGCCCGAGCAGTTCCAGGTTCTGCGGGAGCACGGCACCGAGCGCGCCGGCACCAGCCCGCTGGATAAGACTTATGCCCCTGGCACCTATGACTGCGCCGGTTGCGATCTGCCGCTGTTCTCATCGCAGACCAAGTTCAACAGCGGCACCGGCTGGCCGAGCTTCTATCAGCCGCTCGACAATGCGGTCGGCAATACGGTCGATAAGAGCTTCTTCATGACCCGCAACGAAGTTCATTGCCGCCGCTGCGGCGGTCACCTCGGGCACGTGTTCGAGGATGGCCCGCCGCCGACCGGTCTGCGCTACTGCATGAACGGGGTCTCCTTGAAGTTCATCCCCAAGGCGGCAGGCTAAGCCGCACACGAACGACGGAGCAGCACTTCACCATGACGGCATCATCCAGTGACGTATCCATGGTGGAGCGGCTGCGCGGCTGGGCGCGCGGCATCAAGCGCGACGTACACGCTCTATACCTGTCGGCCCGCGATCCGCGCGTGCCGTGGTACGCCAAGGCGGTGGCGCTCGCCGTCGCCGCCTACGCGCTGTCGCCGATCGATCTCATTCCGGATTTCATTCCGGTGCTCGGCTACCTCGACGATCTGATCCTCGTGCCGCTCGGCATTCTGCTTGCCGTGCGGCTCATTCCACCGGCGGTCTTTGCCGAGCATCGCACCACCGCCACGGCGGCTCCGCTGCTGGCGAGCCGCGGCGCCGCCGTCGTCATCATCGCCATCTGGATCGGCCTGGCGCTTGTCGCCGTCGGCTGGGCCGTCCGCCATTTCGTGCCGCCAACATGAGGAGGCCTGCCATGCACCGCTTTGCCGTCGCCACTGCCGGCGCAGCACTCGCACTCGCCGCCGCCCTTGCGGTCATCGGTCCATCTTACAGCGCGCCCCCGGCTCCGAAGGCGTCCTCCATGCCGACCCCGATTGGGCTCGAGGTGGCGACGTTCGCCGGCGGCTGCTTCTGGTCGATGGAGTACGAGTTCGACAAGCTCCCTGGCGTCACGCAGACCGTCTCCGGATTCATGGGCGGCAAGACGCCGAACCCGACCTATGACCAGGTCTCGCACGGCAACACCGGGCACGCCGAAAGCGTGCAGGTGACGTACGACCCGAAGGTCGTCAGCTACCCGCAACTCGTCGACTACTACTGGCATCACGTCGACTTGCTCGACGGTGGCGGCCAATTCTGCGACCGCGGAGATGAATATCGCCCTGTCGTCTTCGCACATACACCAGAGCAGAAGCAGGCGGCGGCCGATAGCAAAGCGAAGCTCGATGCGAGCCATCGCTTTTCGACACCCATCGCCGTAGCCGTCACAGATGCGGGGCCGTTCACCGCGGCCGAGGACTACCACCAGAACTTCCACAACACGAACGCCGCGTATTACAAGCGCTACCGCGTCGGATGCGGCCGCGATGCGCGCCTGCAGGAGATCTGGGGCTCGGAAGCGGACACGGCGGCGCACTGAGGCGCCGCCGCGCCGCAATGGCTCACTGAGTGCGGCGGCCGAAGGAGACCGCGTAGTCCTGCGAACGCATCGGCAGGATCTTGTCGTTCACCGAGGGCTCGACACCGTCAGCGAGGTTGTTGGGATCGAAGATGCCGACGTCGCAGGACTCGGCCGGCTCCAGCCCCGTAATCGAGATGACCCCCATCTTCACCGACTTGCGGTCAGCCGGCCATTCGGAGGTCGGGTCGTCGTCCTGGTCGCCCGTCTGGCCGAGCACGGCGAACAGATTGTAGTCGACTGGGCCTTTGGCGAAGCGTTCGTTCAACTCGCCGGCGTAGAAGTCCGTACCCTTGCCTTCGGCCTCGGCGTCAGAAAGGCCGACGAAACCACCGGCCGGTTCCGCTTTCCACTTGATCGGCTGGCGGTCGCCCTTGGCATTGATCAGCGTAAATGTGTGCACGCCGAAATAATCGGCGGTGGCGTAGCTCGCCGGCGTCGGCCGCGCGTTCAGCCAGGCGCCCTGACGCGTCGAGCCCGGATGCGCCGCGAAGAAGGCGCCGATCTTTTCTTTGTCCTTGGTGGCAACGGTCTTCAACAGTTCGACGAATTCCTCGGGGGTCTTGGCGACAAAAACCGGCGCTGAGATCAACAGCAGGTCCGACGTGCCGCCGTCGGGCAGCTGGAAGTGCATGGCAATGCCGCGCACATTGTCCTTCTGGCCGTCTGAGGCCATCGGGTTGCCGCCGCCGAGCGAGAAGCGTCCGACCAGCGGCACCGGCGCCGCGAACACCGGCGACTTGCTCAAGGCGGCCGCCTCGGCCGTCGGCGCGAAATTACCTTTGACGCAGATGCCCTTCGTGTGAGCGGCGCGCATCTTGGCGTGGGCGCCGAAGACCCCGTTCAACGCATTGACGAGATCCTCCGGTTGGGCCTCCTGCGCCATCGCCGGCACACAGGCAAGTCCAAGCGCAAGCACACCGCACCCCAGCAGTCGAAATGATCGCATCGACGTCTCCCTCTTCCCTGCCGGACGCCTCTCGGACGCCAACCACGGAGCCTATTCGTCGCTCCCGACGTGTTCGTGTCAATGCCGAGCGTGCCCGGATGTCGCAGCGCCTACGGCGTGGCGAAGAAGTTGCCGTGGAAGCTGAAGGGAATGTGGTGCGGGCACTCGGCGCGGGCGATTTCGGCAAGCGAATGTGCATCCAGAACCAGCAGGAACGAGGTGCCACGACGCGCGTCGAGGACCACCGAGAGCAGCACGCCCTCGCCTTCCTCGGCAGCGCCTGGTTCTGCAACAAATACCGGCTCCCCGGGGTAGCAGCCGTCCGTGGACCACGTGCGCGCCACGCGGCTTGCCACGTCGATGCGCACGATACTGTCGAGGAAGTCGCCGCCCGGCGTTCGCCCCGCGCCCCACACGATGCGATATGGGCGCCCGGCGCAACGGTGGTAGTCGATGCGCGGCAGCTCGATCATCTCTTCGGCCAGCGGCACCATCTCGATGGGCTCCTCGTCGCCGAGCGGCACGATGCAGCGCGTCAGGCGGCCGGTGGCGTTGACGGTTTCGCCGGCACGCAGGTGCGACAGATAAAGCTGATCGATGATGCCGGCATCATCGTACGTGATGAGGTCGATGAGGAGATCGCTGCCCTCTTCGTAGGCGTTGACGTGGTGGAAGGCGAACGCCGCGTCGGCCGTCTTGGACGCCACGAGGGCGCCGCTGTCCTTGTCGAACACATGAAAGCGCAGGCCGCGCTCGGGGGCCCAGCGGTAGTTGCGGATGAACGGCGCGGCCGCCAGCATCAGCCGCAGCGGATCGACGACGAGCGGGAACTCCGTCAGCACGAGATAGCGCTCGGTCATGGCGAACGAATGCATGTAGGCCGGCTTGTCGACCGGCATCTCGGCGACGACGCGCTCGGGCGATCCATCGTCGGGAATGGCGAATAGCCGGTAGTGCGACTTGCGGCCGAAGGTGACGACGTAGCTGAAGCGGCAGCCACGCGCGGCGTCGTGGTGCGGGTGCGCGATCGACACCATCCCGCCAACCTCGGCGCTCGCCGCATAGTGGCCGAGCGTCTGCAGCGTCTCGGCGTCGAACCGTACCGGCAGCGTCGTTTCGGTCAACGCCACCGTCTGCCCACCGAACACATCGACGTTGACGTTGCAGTTGTCGGTGAGGTGCGGGGTAAAAACGGCGGCGATGCGCTGAAACAGCGTGCGGCACGGATCGGTCGCGAATTCACCGCGCGCCAGCGAGCCTTTGACCGCCGCCTCGCAGTAGCTGTCGGCGCGCAGGAAGCGGTTGGTGTAGCTCACCGCTCCGTCGGCGAAACTGAACCGATGAAGCATCGCCAGGCCGTCGAACCAGTGGTTCACCGTCGAGCTGCCGACATTGAACTTGGCGGGACCGGTGCGTAGCAGCGCGCCCGCAAGCCAGGCGGGAAACTCCCCCTGCAGGGGCAACTGCAACGGGCCGATCTCGTCGTCGAGATCGGCAAACCCACCTGCGTACGAGACCCGGTCGGACCCTGTCATCGGAGCCACCCTGCACGCGCAAGCGCAAACGAAGCCTCAAGATCGACCTTACAAGGCGCTCAACTGGGTAGCGATCACATGCCCGAGATAAACGGCCAGCAGGCAGACAACAACTGAGCCACCGATATAGGCGCTGGCTTGGAGCCATTCGCCTTCCTGCATGAGCACCATCGACTGCAGGCTGAATGCCGAGAACGTCGTGTAGCCGCCGCAAAGTCCGACGGCGACGAGGGCGCGGATGTTGGGGTCGACGACGTAGCGGCCCTCAGGACCCGTGAGGGCCACGAAGAGCCCAATAATGAACGATCCTAGAATATTGACGAATAGCGTGCCCCAAGGGAACGTCTCGCCGAAGACGCGCGCCGCCGCGCCGGTGCACCAGTAGCGCGCCATGCCGCCAAGCGCGCTTCCCACGGCGATCCAGAAATAGGCCTGCACGCCTTACCCCCTCAGATGGCTGCAAATCGTCGGCGCCAGCTTAGCATGCGAACGCCGCCGGGGAATTGACCGGCGGCGTCGCGAGGTCGGGGTGCGCGGCCCTTACTCGGCAGCCTGCCGGTGCGCGGCAAGCACTTGGTCCGCCAGTCGCCCGGTGAGTTCGGCAAGGTGGTCGAAGCGCGATGTATACGTCCCGACGCCCGATGTTGCCGAGCGCAGGTCGACGATGAGGTTCTCCATCTCGGAGGCCGGCATCTGCGCCTGCACCACGTCCCAGCCGCTCCAGCCGTCGCGCGAGTCAAAGCCGAGGATCTGTCCGCGGCGCTGCGCGATCATGGCGTTGATGCGCGCCGTCGCCTCGCTCGGCACGGCGATCTCCACCGCCATCACCGGCTCGAGCAGCACGGGCGCGCACTTCGGCAGGCCGTCCGTCATTCCTATACGCGCCGCCTGGCGGAACGCCATGTCGGACGAGTCGACCGTGTGGTAGGAGCCGTCGAGCAGGGTCACCGCCACGTCGACGACAGGAAAACCGAGCGGCCCGTGCTGCAGGTAGTCCTTCACGCCGATTTCGACCGACTGAAAGAACTGGCGTGGAACGACGCCACCGGAGATTTTCTCGACAAACTCGAAGCCGGCGCCGCGCGGGCGCGGCTGGATGTCGAGTACCACGTCGCCGAATTGGCCATGGCCGCCCGACTGCTTCTTGTGCCGGCCGCGCACCTGCGTGCCAGCCCGGATCGTTTCCTTATATGGCACCAGCCGTGCCTGCCGCTCGACGGCGACGCCGTATTTGCGCTGCAAGCGCTCGGTCGACACGCGCAAATGCATCTCGCCCTGGCCGAGCAGCAGCATCTGATGCGTGTCGGCGTTCATCTCGACCCGCAGCGAAGGATCGTCCTCGACCAGCTTGGCGAGCGCGGCGGTAAGCTTCACCTCATCCTTGCGATCCTTGAGGCCAAGCCCGGTGGCGAACACCGGAGGCGGGGCAACCGGCCCCTTAACCTGCACGGCGCCGCCCTTCTCGGCGCTGATCGTCTCGCCCGACTTGATGCCTTCGAGGCGGCCCAGCGCAACCGTGTCGCCGGCTTTGCCGGTCGCGCGCTTCACCGGTTCCTCGCCGCGCAGCGCGAACACGCCTGCTGCGCGCTCATCACGACCCGCCGCACCAGTGATGACCGTACCCTCGCCGAACTCGCCGGTGAGCACGCGGACGAGCGATAGCTTGCCTCCGTGCGCCGTGTGCAGCGACTTCATCACGTACGCCGCCGACTTGGCGTTCTCCAGCTTCAGCCGTCGCGCCGTCACTTCAACGGTCGGCGCCTCGTGGCGCAGCGCCTTCAACAGCCGAAAGACGCCGTGGTTGTCCCGCGCGGAGCCGAGCAGCACCGGACAGATGAGGCCGTCGCGGAACTCCTGCGTCAAATCCTGGAATATCTTGTCGCGCGAGGCGGGGATGTCGGACAGCAGCTGCTCCATCAGCTCGTCGTCATGGTCGGCGAGCTGCTCCAGCATATGGAAGCGCGCTTCCTTCTCCCGCTCAGACACGGTTTCGGGGAGTTCGACGATCTCAGACGGCGCGTTGGTGCGGTAGATGAAGGCGCGTTCCGAGGCGAGGTCGACGAAGCCGGTGGCGACGCCATTCTCCCAGATCGGGATCTGCCGCAGCACCAGCGGTTTGGTGCTCGCCGGCTGCAGTACGGGAATCAATTCGCGCAGCGGAATTTCGGATTCATCGATCTTGTTGAGGAAGAGAAAGTGGGGAATGCCGCGATCTTCCAGCTGCTTCAGGATGATCTGCAGCGCCGGGATCCGCTTGGCGTCTGCTTCGCAGACGACGACGGCCGCATCGCAGGCCGTGACGACGAGCGCGCCCTCGTGCTGGAATTCGATCGAGCCGGGGCAATCGACGAAGGTGAAGTTGTCACCGAGGAAGGAGACGTCGGCGACGTTGAGCTGCACGCTCATGCCGTGATCGCGGGCTTCGGGGCTGGCGTCGCCGACGCTGGACTTGTCGGCCACGCTGCCGGCCCGCTGAATGGCGCCCGTGCGCGCCAGAATGGCTTCCAGAAGTGTTGTCTTGCCGCTGAGGTAGGGTCCGACGAGTGCGATGCAGCGGGAGCGGGCGCTCCCACTGACTCCTGCTTTAGATCCATCCGACTGCGCCATAACTTCCTCCCACTGACTGGTTTGGAGGCGCGCGCTCGCGACCGTCGCGCGCCTCGCGCCTCTGGGAGAGCGCGACTTTCATCATGTTCGCGCCGCGCCGAAATCGGCGCAAGCCCCGACATGCGAAATCTTCAGCGAGTGCTTGGGCTAAGTTGCTGGTCTAAGTCGTTTCAGAATGAATATTGCGACGCACAACGCGCGGCAAGAATTCGCCTTTCCAATTCGCAGTAGCACAATCGAAAATACTTGCTTTGGAACCTTTTTGACGCATGATGATTTTTACCGGTTCGTTCCAGCAAATAGGCGCACCGGAAGGGTCGCTAGAGGCATCGATCCGAAAGGAAGAGACGTCCGATGAGTATGAACAGGCTGATGTCGGCTGCTCATGCAGCAGGTTACGCCATGGCTGCCGAGGACACTGCGGACACGCGTGCCGAACTCGTACGTGCGCCCTCGAATGCCATCATCTTGCGTCCGACTGCGCAGCGCGGCGTCATCGCCAATGCGCAACGGTCGCTGAGGCGGTTGTGGCTCCGGGCGTGGTCCGCCGATCATTGGGGCCACCGCGCCGCGGCCTAAAGAGGCTCCATATTGCCGACGTTCGGGCGCGCCTTGGCGCGCCCTTTGTTTTTGCAGCTTCCTCGGTCATTTACAGCGTTGCAGCCAACCAGCTGACCAGCAGCACGATCGCCGTCGCGCCCAGTGCCACGCGCCACGCCAAGCACGATCCGCATGCCTGCTTTGGTTGCTCTTCCATCAAGGTGAGTTTAGCAGGCGTATAGCCGCGCGGCAGCGGTTCAGCGGAGGTTGCCGCAGAAGCGCTGGATGCGGCGGCAGGCGTCTTCGAGGACCTCCTTCGACGTGGCGTACGACACGCGGAATGCCGGTGAGGAGGCGAACGCCGCGCCGTGCACGACGGCGACCCCCTCTTCCTCGAGCAGAGCCGTGGCGAAGTCCTCGTCGTTGGCGATCTTCTTGCCCGAGGCGCTGGTCTTGCCGATCGTCCCGGCGCAGCTCGGATAGACGTAGAAGGCGCCCTCCGGCTTGGGGCAGCGTAGGCCGTTCGCCTGGTTAAGCATCGACACGACAAGATCGCGCCGCTCTACGAACTCGGCGTTGTTCTTGGCGATGAAGTCCTGCGGGCCGTCGAGCGCCTCGACCGCCGCCGCCTGCGTGATCGAGGACGGGTTCGACGTCGACTGCGACTGCAGCTTGCGCATGGCGTCGATGAGCGCCACCGGGCCGCCGGCATAGCCGAGGCGCCAGCCGGTCATGCAGTACGCCTTCGACAGGCCGTTGATGGTCAGCGTGCGATCGAACAGCGCCGGCTCGACCTCGGCGACGGTGGCGAACTCCAGCCCGTCGTAAAGCAGGTGCTCGTAGATGTCGTCGGTCATGATCCAAACGTGCGGGTGCTTCAGCAGCACGTCGGTCAGCGCCTTGATCTCGGCCTTCGAGTAGGCGGCGCCGGTCGGGTTGGACGGTGAGTTGAAGATCAGCCACTTGGTCTTCGGCGTGATGGCCGCTTCCAATGCCGCCGGCTTGAGGCGGTAGCCGTCCTCCAGCGTGGTCTCGACGAACACCGGCTTGGCATCGGCCAGCATGACGATGTCGGCGTACGACACCCAACAGGGGGCCGGGATGATCACTTCATCGCCCGGGTTCAGCGTCGCTAGCAGCGCATTGTAGATGACCTGCTTGCCGCCGGTGCCGACCGAGATCTGATTCGGCTTGTAGTCGAGATTGTTCTCGCGCTTGAACTTGCGCACGATCGCCGCCTTGAGCTCGGGCGTGCCGTCGACGTCGGTGTATTTGGTCTTGCCCTCGGCCAGCGCTTTGACCGCCGCCTGCTTGATGTTGTCGGGCGTGTCGAAGTCGGGCTCGCCCGCCGACAGCGAAATGATATCGCGCCCGGTGGCCTTGAGTTGGCGCGCTTTCATCGACGCCGCGATGGTCGCGGAGGGCTGAATTCGATTCAAGCTGTCGGCGATGAAGCCCATCGGTCTGAACCTTTCGGAAGATCATTCGCGCTGTGCGAGCGGCGCGGACACTATCTGCAGTGCGCGGTGACTTCAATACATCGCGCGTTGCGATTCGGGCGCATGTCAGACGGCTCGATTTGGCGGGCTTGCTAGCCGTCGCGTGACCTCGGCGCCACAGCCGACGCGCGACCTGCATTAATCAAAAGAATACGCCGCAATCGCCACATTGTGTCCCCACACCCGCCATGAACAGGGATGACCATCCTCACATGACGGAATACCGTCGGACATAACGCCGACGCTAGCCAAAAGGATCTCACGGAATGTCCAAAGCGGGACCCCTGAGGTTGGTCTTACGGACCACGGCCGATGTGCTCATCGGGCTGATCCTCTTCACCACCTTCCTACTCGCAGTCAGCGCGCACGAGCGCACGTCAGCCGCCACGCACCGCCTGAGCGGGCTGCTGTCGATCAGCTCCAGCGCCGGTGAACTGCTTAAATTCTCGCTCGACGACAGCCCCTTGATCGCTGCCGCGGTCGTGGCCACGGCCGTGCCGGTGCCGCAGTCGAGCGTTTTCGGCGCATCCCACTCGCCCGCCACCGACAGCGCTATCCTACTGCTGGCGAGCGTCTTTTCGCTGATTGTGGCGTTCAACCTTGCGTTTTTCAGACACCTTCGCCGCGAGTACGCCTCCCCGCGGTGAGGTGCGTGGAGGGGGGGCCCGGCTCTGCTGGGAGCCCTTGACGGTTCCTCCTCCACTCCTAACATTTGGGTAATGCGGCTGTTGTACTTGGCCTTATGCGTTAAAGTGGGGCCCGGACCGGCCGGGAACGGGTAGCAAGCGGGAGCTGATTATGGGCACAAGCGCCATTCGCAAGAACGTCCCGGTCGCCGTATTGGGTCTGGCCGCTGCCGGTCTGGGCGCTGCCGCCATGATGGTTGGCAACGGCGACGCCGTTGTCGAGCGCGGCTTCCAGCGTGCCCTCGCCGACCTCGACAAGACGGCCGCCCCCGCAAAGCTCCTGCCGGTCGTGGCCGGCAGCGAGGACTTCTGGCTGACGCACCTCGTCCATGACACCGGCGCCATGATCACCAAGCCAGTGGCCGTTGGCGACCGCATCACGATCAATTCGGGCGGACGCGACCGCATCCTGAGCGTCGTCACCGTCGACAAGCTGGACAGCCAAGTGCTGCCGATCTCGTCGGAGCGTCCGACGCCGCTTCTGCTGGTGACCTGCCGTGACGAAACGAATCGCGAGGCCCGGCCGGTGCGCTTCCTGATCGAGGCGGGCGATGAGCTTCCGGCGCTGTCGTCGGCCAAGTCGGCGCGCACGCTCTAAGCGCCCAGGCCACACGACCGCATACGCGGCTGGTGATGCCCCAGACGGGTTGACGTATTGCCTTCACGCCGCTTCCCCATGATATGGTCGGCCCCGCGAAGGGGATGAGGGCCCCGGCGCATTGCCGGGCGTCACGACTGCCAACTGGGGGAAGTACTAGCCATGCGTCTCAACCCGCCGACGATTGCCATCTTCCTCATTTCGCTGACCCTCGCCCTGCTGGCACTGATTACCAAGCTCGGGTTCGTCGGAATTCCGCGCTACCTGCCACATCAGGAATTCTGGCTGGCGATCACCGCCTACATCACGCTGATGGTCGGCAACCTGGTGCGCGGCGTCTGACACACGGGCCGAGCGTCGGGCCAATCACCTGCAGGCGTATCACCACGGGATCGGCGCCTTGTCGCGGAAGAAGCCGCCCGTCGGACCCGTATCGGGCAGCGTGGCCAGCCACACCGCGGTTTCGGCACCCTTGTCGACTGTGCGCGTCGCATTGGGGCCACCCATGTCGGTGCGCACCCACCCCGGACACATGGCGTTGACCTTGATGGGTGCCGGTCCGAGTTCGGCTGCCGTCACGCGCGTCAGCGCGTTGAGTGCCGCCTTGGACATGCGGTAGGCCGGAAACCCGGAGCCCATGTCGGACAGCTGACCGGCGCCCGACGATATGTTGACGACGCGGCCGTACCCGCCCTTCTGCATGATCGGCACGACAGCTTGGATCAGCCGCAGCGGACCCACGGTGTTGGTGACGTACGTTTCGATGGCGAGCGCGGGAGGCACTTGCAGCACGCTCGATTCCTCGGCGGTGAAGCCCTCTTTGAGGATGCCGGCGTTGTTGACGAGCACGTCGATGCGGCCAAACAGGCGCATGACCTCCTCGACGGCGGCGCGGATGCTCTCCTCGCTCGTCACATCGAGTTCGACCGCCGGCGGCTCGAGACCTTCAGAGGCCAGCTTGGCCGCCGCCTCGCGGCCCTTGGCGACGTCGCGCGATGCCAGCACGGCCATCAGCCCGCCGCGCGACAGCTGCTTGACGATCTCCAATCCGATGCCGCGGTTGGCACCCGTGACCAGAGCGATGCGGGTTTCGGCCATGGGGTCTCCTCGGAGCTGCCGCGCGACGCTTTTGTGATGGGCGCGACCTTACCCGCTTCAGGCCTTGCCCGAGAAGACAAAGAATGCGCCGAGCGCAATGAAACCGAAGCCTATCACCTGGCTGAAGGTGATCGGCTCCTTCAGGTACAAGACAGAGAAGATCGCGAACACCGACAGCGACAGAACCTCCTGGATGGTCTTGAGCTCGGCCGCTGAGTAGACGGCGTTCCCCCAGCGGTTGGCCGGCACGGCGAGACAGTATTCAAAGAACGCAATGAGCCAGGCGACGACGATGACGAGCAGCAACGGCTGCTCTTTGAAACGAAGATGCCCGTACCAGGCGAAAGTCATGAAGACGTTGGAGATGGACAGGAGCACGATCGGCAGGATTTGCGGCGGAATGGTCGGAAGGCTCATCGCGTTTGGGCTCCGGTGGCTCGGGCTGCGAGTTAAGCGGCAGCCATCCGCCCCTGTCGAGGCCACAGGATGTGTCGGCGACGGAATATCGTGAAAGGCGCGTTGGTTCTAGGGGCGCGGGGGCGTGCCCACCCGCAACGACGAGCACGAGGATCCGATGAGCAAAATCCTGACGCCGCAGCTTGGACGCCGCCACGTGGTGCGCGGCCTCGTGGCGGTCACTACAGCGGCGCTGTTGCCGAATATCGGCGCCGCTCGCGCCGCCCAGCAGCAGCTCATCGCCACCCCGTCGCAGACCGAAGGGCCGTTCTACCCGACCGATTGGAGCGGCGACGCCGACAACGATCTCGTTCGCGTCATCGGCGAGGCGGCGCAGGCGCAAGGACAGCTGACGCATATCCTCGGCCGTGTCCTCGACCCCTCCGGTGCGCCGATCCCGGGCGCGGCCATCGAAATCTGGCAGTGCGACGCGACCGGCATCTATCGCCATCCGCGCGACACGCACTGGTTCCGCAAACGCGACGGGAGCTTCCAGGGGCGTGGCCGCGCCACCGCCGATGCCAAGGGCGCCTACAGCTTCCGCACCATCAAGCCGGTCGCCTATCCGGGGCGTACTCCTCACATCCACTTTGCCATCACCGCGCCTGGGCGAGAGCCGCTGATCACGCAGATGTACGTCGCCGGCGAGGCGCAGAACGAGCGCGACGGTATCCTCAACGGCATCCGCGACGCACGCCAGCGCGACAGCGTCATCGTCAGCCTGCAGCCGGGCGACAGCCTCGAGCCGTCGGCCCTCATGGGCACGTTCGACATCGTCATTGCCCGCTAGCGTTGGCGGCGTCCCGTTATTTAGTGAAATTACGCGCGGTATTCTCGGCACCTCCCCAACCGCCCTTTCAGACTTCGTGGATGCAATTGCGCCGTGCGAGATCAGCGGAAGGGGGACCGCATCGCGCCAGGAAACGCAACCGAGGAGCATCTCATGCAGCAACGCTTTAGGGGTTTGGCCGTGGCCGCCGCCGTGATCGCGGCGTTGGCCATACCGGCCCTCGCCCAGACGACGCAGTTCATGATCTCGGGCGCCCCAGTGACCGTCGGCGCTCAGCCGGCCAGCGAGGGTAAAGGCTTTTCCGTCTATCACTACCGCCAGCGCGGCAGCGCCAAGTCGGTGAGCGTGACGTGCAATTGCGACGGCGCGCAGCCGGTGTCCATGGCCTGCGATGACGTGAACTATCAGTGCAGCTGCCCGAGCGCGAAGATCTCCTGCGACGGCGCCGGCGGCTGATCGCGCCGCGCAGTATTCGAATGCCACCGCCGACGCGAGGGGCGCCACCTGGGGCGCCCCTCGCTGTGCCACTGCTCCCCCGCGGTCCGACGACGTTTGCGATGGGCCGGCACGACGCCGGCCTTGCGTGCGTCTCAGCCCAGTGACGAGGATCCGCGCGAGCCGCCTGACTAAAATCGCGGGCCGCGCGCGCGGCTTCATCGAAAATTACCTATGCGGCGCAAAACGCCCCGCCGGCTGGAACTTCCTGTCGTATCGCGCGGGAAGGAAGAGAGATGTTTAGGCCGCCCACGTCATATTCAACGCCGGATAAGCTTTCCACGGCCGCATATAAGGGCGTTTGATCCCAATGAGCCACCGCTCGCCGGGTGACGAAAGGCACGCTTTCGACGTCACCCGCCTGCGGGGCGAAAAGACCGTGTCGGCACTCATCACGCTCGGCCACTGGCTCGGCATCGCAACCGCCCTCGGCGGCGCCGTCGTCCTTGTGGCCTACGGCCTCGACATCGAGCGCATCTGGCGCCCCATCCCCGGGGGGCCGGCCTGCAGCACCGTCACCGCATCGCTATTCGTGCTCAGCGGCATCGCCGTGGCGTCGATGCGCGCTTTTCGCGCCCCGGCGCCCGCCATCGTCCTGTTCGCGGCGGTCGGCCTGTTTGGTCTCGTTCGTCTTGTCGAGATCGCCTTGGGCGTCGATACGCTGAGCAATGTCGCTCCATTCGGCGAGACATTGGCGCGCGAAGGCGCCGCCGGGCGCCCGGTCGTCATGTCGTGGCAGACCTCGGCCATGTTCACGTTCGTCGCCGCGGCTTTCATGCTCCGCTATCTGTGCCATCCGAAGGCAAGCCAAGTCGCGGCCGCCCTGGCCCTGGCGCCGCCGCTCGTCTCCATCACCGGATACATCTACGGGATCCCGAAGTTCTATGGCGCCATGTCCATGACTACGATGGCCATCGGATCGATGCTCGCCGCCACGCCGCTTTTGCTTGGCGCTCGCACCGGTATCGTTCGGGCCTTGGTGAGCCCGTGGGATGGTGGGCGCTTTGCGAGACTGCAGATCCTGGTCATCTGCTCGGTGATATTCGTCTGCGGCTTCATGCTGCAACGCCTGCACATCGCGGACGCCTCGGCGATGATCCCGATATTCGTCGTGATTTCCATTCTGACGGTCTCGACGACCATAGCCTCCTGTTCGGTGCTCATCGAGCGCAACGACTACCGCCGCCGCCGCGCCGAGCGCACCGTCGCGCACCTTGTGCTGCACGATCCGCTGTCGGGACTTTACAATCGCCGCTTCCTCGCCGAGCAGGAGGACGCTCTCGTCTCCTTCGCCAAGCGGCAGAACTTCCGCATCTCGGTGCTGATGCTCGACCTCGATCGCTTCAAGGCGATCAACGATCTTTATGGCCATCAGGCCGGCGACAGCGTCATCAAGCGCGTCGCGGCGGCCCTTAGGGTGCGTCTGCGCCGCGCGGACATTGCCGTGCGCTACGGGGGCGAGGAGCTGCTTGTCGTGCTGCTCGACGCCGAACTCGACGCGGCGGTGATGATCGGCGAGCAGTTGTGCAAGGCCATTGAAGCGATCGACTTCTCGGATCTCGGTTTCCCGACAGTCACGGTGTCGATCGGCGCCGCCGAGGTCATCACGTCCATGCGCGATGCCATCGCTCATGCGGATGCGACGATGTACATGGCCAAGCGCGCCGGCCGCAATTGCGTCGTTGGCGGCGCCCATCAGTCTGCCGCGCAGCTTGCCGCGGTCGTCGACGAGGTCAACAGCGACCGGCGGGCGGCGCTGAAAGCGGTTCGCGGCTGAGCACTCTGCGCTACGGCGCAAAAAAGGGCCAGCTTGGAAGCCGGCCCTCTTCGCAGTGCCCTGAACTGGGAGATCAGAGCTTGCGGTTGATCTCTGCGGCAGCCTTGTTGGCGCCGTCCTTGATGGATTCCTTGACGTCGCCGACAGCGACCTGCGCCTTACCTTTGAGCTCTTGGGCGCCGCCCTTGACCTGCATCTCTTCCGATCCGACCACTTTGCCGACGCCCTGCTTGACGTTGCCGGCGGCCTGGTTGGCATAGCCCTTGATCTTATCGGTTGCGCTGCCCATTGGGGCCTCCTGATAAAAAACCCGCTTGCGGCGCGGGCGCTTATGAAACGTTCGCCAGCCGCTATGGTTCCCGGCGAGCATTGCGTATCGCGCCGGCCACACTCGCGGTTCACTGGCGATTAAGGCGGGGTGGCGCAATGTTTTCCGGCTTGCCTTGCACGGGCAGCTCGATAGGTATCGCCGTGGGGCCAGGGAATCCTGAAATGAGAAAGCTGCTGCTCGTTGCCGCTCTTGTGCTGCCGGCTGCCACTGCGCTGATCGACGGCGCCCGCGCCGAAGACAACATCCACCAGGTCAACGCCGCGACCGACGCCGCCGTTACCGTGCCCGACTATGCGCAGGGGCTCGCTCCGGCCGACTGCACCGACAAGCTGGGCGTCTCGCGCGTCGCCGAGGTCGACACCACGGGCGGCGGCGAATACGGCGAGCAGTATCCGCCGACGCAACTGTTGCAGAAGGGCGAGGTGGTCCTCACCTTCGACGACGGCCCGCACCCCGTCTTCACGCGCGAGATTCTTGATGCGCTCGCCGCCCAGTGCACCAAGGCGACGTTCTTCAACGTCGGCGAGATGATCAAGAATTTCCCCGACGTGGCTCGCCAAGTTCAGGCCGCGGGCCATACCGTCGGCACGCACACCTACACGCACCGCAATCTGGGCGGCACCTCGCTCGACCGTGCCGAGCAGCAGATCGAGAGCACCATCAACATCGCTCAGGCGACGTTGCCCAACGGCGTCGCCCCATTCTTCCGCTTTCCTTATCTCTCCGATCCCAAGCGCGTGCGCGAATATCTCGCCAAGCGCAACGTCGCCGTCTTCGGCATCGACGTCGACAGCTTCGATTGGCGCGTGCGCACGCCCGAGAAGGTGATGCACAACGTCTTTACGATGCTCGACAAGACGGGCGGCGGTATCATCCTGTTCCACGACATCCACGGCAATACGGCCAAGTCCATCCCGGCGGTTCTCGCCGAGCTGAAGAAGCGTGGCTACAAGGTCGTGCATATCGTGCCGAAGACGCGCATCGAAACCGTGGCGATGGCCGAGCCCGCCGCTGCGGCCGAGCCGCGCCGCCGTACGCGCCACCGCCGCACCGCCAAGCGCTGACACTTTGGCAACGAGCGGGCCGACCCTCGGCAAATCGCTTCGCGAGTTCTCGCCTTACCCGACGACCGATGCGGACGCGGTGTTTTGGCCCTGACACCTATCGATTTTGGAAGCCGATCCGTGACACGATCAAGACGGCCGTCGACATCCGCTGCGGGTCAGGAGCCGGAGGCATGAGGTTTTATCCGCATGGGCCGTGCCGGGCACTACCGGCCGCAGGATGGGTGGCAAATGCGACACGCTTTTCGGCTCCTTGCGGGAGAATCCGGCTCGGAGCAGGCCGATTCGGTTGTCGACAGCCATGCGCCCAACTAGTTTCCATACCAGGATAAATCGTTTCTTGGAGGGGCAAATGCGTTCTTTGAAACTGGGCTTAGCCGCCGCGGTGGTGATCTGCGCACTTTCGGCGACGGCTCAGGCTGATTGCATCAAGGTCGAGTCGCTCGGCGAAGCTGTGACCCACGATATCGCCGAGGTCTTTGC
>JBDTOR010000042.1:0-17007 GCA_039933175.1 Hyphomicrobium sp.
GCGCAAAGCAAAACGCCCCGGTGAGGCCGGGGCGTTGGATAGTGTCGGACCTGTCGGTTCGCTTAGTTCAGCTTGCCGCTGAGATCGCGGATGCCTTGCTCGACCAGCTTGGTGGCCGTCTGCGTCGCCGCGGCGCGCGACTTGAGGATCTTCTCGGCTGCCGCGATGGCACTGTCGACGGCCGAGGCGCGAACCTCGGCGACCGCTTGCGCTTCGGCGCGAGCGATCTTCTCCTCAGCCGACTTGGTGCGCCGCTCGACCGATTCCGTCAGCGCCTTGCGCGTCTGCGAGGTCAGGGCCTCGGCCTCGCGCTTGGCCTGATCGAGAATCTCCTTCGCCTCGGTCTCGGCCTCACGGCTCTTGCGCTGGTAGTCGGCGAGCAGGGCCTGCGCCTCGTCGCGCAGGCGGCGTGCCTCGTCCAGTTCCTTGCGGATGGCATCGGCGCGAGCGTCGAGAGCCTTCCCGATCATTCCGGGGACTTGGTAATAGACGAGCGCGCCGATGAACACGAAGAAGGCGATCATCACCCAAAAAACGGGATCGGCCAGATTGAAAAGCATCGATGTCCTCACTCGGCCGCGGGCTGCAACATCTTCTTCACCTCGGCGGGGCTGACATCCTCGCCGAGCAGCTTGCCGACGACGGCGCTGGCCGTCTCGGCGGCGATGTCGTTGACGCTCTGCAGCGCCTTGGCCTTGGTGCTGGCGATGCGCCCCTCGGCCTCGGTTAGCTTCGCGGCAAGCTCGCCTTCCAACTGCGCACGCTCCTTGTTGGACTCGGCAGTGAGCTTGTCGCGCATGTCCTTGGCCATCGACGACGCCTTGCCGCGCGCGTCGCTCAACGCCTTCTCGTAGGCGGCGAGTGCCGCATCCGTGTCGGTCTTGAAGCGCTCGGCAGCGTCGAGATCGCGCTGCACCCGATCGCGCCGCTCATCGAGAACCTCGCCGATGCGCGGCAGGGCCACGCGGGCGAGGATCAGGTAGAGAACGACAAAGGTCAGCGCCAACCAGATGAGCTGGGGCGAGAAGTCGGCCGGATTGAGCTGCGGCAGCCCCGTCTTTTTCTCGTGCGTCTCTACGGCGGCTGCCGCCAAGACGAACGCGGGGATGGCTGCAAACATGGTCACCTCCTACCGGGCCATTCTATCGGGCCGTTGCCGATCAGCCGAACAGGATGATCAGCGCGATGAGCAGGCCGAACAGGCCGGTCGCCTCGGCAAGGGCGAAGCCGATCAGAACGTTGGTGAACTGGGCCGGGGCGGCGGACGGATTGCGCAGGGCGCCCGAAACGTAGTTGCCGAAAATATTGCCGATGCCGATACCGGCGCCGATCAGAGCGCTGCAGGCAAGGCCGGCGCCGATCATCTTTGCAGCTTCCACTTCCATCGTCGTATCTCCTTGTTGGAATGCGTATTTGACTTGTTCAGGCGATCGCTTCGTCACGCATCAGCTAGTGATGCATGTTAAGCGCGTCGTTGAGATAGATGCAGGTCAGCACCGTGAAGATCAGTGCCTGCAGGACGGCCACCACGACCTCCAGGCCGGTGAAGGCGACGACGAACGCGAAGGGCGCCCAGCCGCCGAGCACGCCGAGGCCAACGACGAAACCGGCAAACACCTTCAGCATCGTATGTCCGGCCATCATGTTGGCGAACAGACGCACCGAGTGGCTGATGGGGCGGATGAAATAGGAGATGAGCTCGATCGGCACGATGATCGGCAGCAACCACCACGGCACGCCGGACGGCACGAACAGGCGCAAGAAGCCTGCCCCATGTTTCCAGAAGCCGATGATGGTGACGACGACCCACACCATCAACGCGAAGGCGAAGGTCACGATGATGTGGCTGGTCACCGTGAACGAGTGCGGAATCATGCCCAGCAAATTGAGCGTCAGGATGAACATGAAGATCGTGAACACCCACGGGAAGTACTTCATGCCTTCCTCGCCCAGGTTCTCGCGAACCATATTGGCGACGTACTCGTAGCTGAGCTCGGCCATCGATTGCAGGCGACCCGGCACGAGCTGGCGGCGGCCCATGGCGAGGATCAGGAAGGCGGAGATCAGTCCCACCGCGATCACCATGAACAGGGACGCGTTGGTGAACGACGCGTCGACCCCGAACAGATCGATCGGGACAAGCCGCTTGATCTGGAACTGTTCCATGGGGCTGTGGTGTGCCACCCCATTTGCGCCTTCAGCCGCCAAGGTCAAATCCCCTACCTGTCGTCTTCGTCATCGTCCGCAACAGACGGCATCGCAGCTAGCGACGCGGCCATGTCAGCTTGTGCTTTCTGTGCCGCGCGGACCACGTTCATAAGTCCGGCGACAAATCCCATGATGACAAACAAGACCAGCAACCACGGCCGCGTGCCGAATTGCCGGTCGAGAAGCCAACCGATAAAACCGCCCACGCCGACGCCGACCAGAAGCTCGCCGACGAAGCGAAAGGCCCGCGCGAACGCCTCGCCACGAGCCCGCGCATCGATCGATTGGGGTGGGGCGCGCCGCGCCTTTACCTGATCGAGCCGCTTGCCAATCGCTTCGGAGCGTTTGCGAAATGCCTCGGCCTGCTCGGGGCTGATGTCGCCACGTCCCGGGCCGGGGCCCTTCCCTTCGGATGACATGGCTTTTTCCGGCCCGATTGCGGGTTCGAGGCTACCTTAGCGGCGGGTTTTATCAACGCGGCGCACCATAGTGACGGCCCCTGAGGGTGTCAAGAAATCGCCGGAAACATTGGGGGTATGGCGAAAGCGCGCAGTATCGTGGCCTCACGCCTCTAGGCGGCGCCGGGTTTGCGCAGCAGGAACACGGCCTTCTCCCCGAGAAGGTTTTGTAGCGCGATGGAATGCCGGATCGGCAGCCGTTGCCCGGAGGTATTGAACGCCACGGCCTCCTCAACCTTGGCGTCTACCGAGGCGACGAGATCGGCGAAATCCCTGATCGTGCACAGGTGGGCGTCGGGGCTGGTGTACCAGGGCTCCGGCAGGTTGCGGGTCTGCGGCATGCGTCCGGAGAGCAAAAGCTCGGTGCGGATGCGCCAGTGACCAAAGTTCGGAAACGACACGATCGCGCGCCGGCCGATGCGCAGGAGGTTCTCCAACACAGTCTTGGGGTATCGGGTCGCCTGGATGGTCAGGCTGAGGATGGCGTAATCGAACGCCTGATCCGGGTAGTCGGTGAGGTCGCGGTCGGCGTCGCCCTGGATCACGGACAGCCCGCGCGTCACGCAGGCGTTGACGCGCTCGCGCGATAGCTCCACGCCGCGCCCGTCAATCGATTTGGTTTCCGTCAGCAGCTGCAGCAGGGCGCCGTCGCCGCAGCCAACGTCGAGCACGCGCGAGCCCGGCTCAACCATCTCGGCGATGAGCAGGTGGTCGACGCGGTGAGAGCCGGGTCCTTGGGGAAAGTTTTTCTGCATCGCCAGCGCCTTTACACCTTGAGCCCGCGCTTGACACCGGCTGCGCTGAGGAAGCCGCGAATGGTGGCGAAAAACTCCGGCTCTTCGAGGAGGAAGGCGTCGTGCCCGCTATTGGTGTCGATCTCGACGAACGAGACGTTGGCTGCAACCGCGTTGAGGGCGTGCACGATCTCCCGGCTTTCGCGGGTCGGATACAGCCAATCGCTGGTGAAGGAGACGATGCAAAAGCGCGTCTGAGTGCCGCGGAAAGCATTGGCCAGCACGTCACCCCGCTCGGCGGCGAGGTCGAAATAGTCCATCGCCCGGGTGATATAGAGATAGCTGTTGGCGTCGAACCGGTCGACGAACGTCGATCCCTGGTGGCGCAGGTAGCTCTCCACCTGGAAGTCGGCGCTGAAGGAGAACGTCACCTTCGAGCCCTCCTGCAGGTTGCGGCCGAACTTGCTGTGCAGCGCGTCTTCCGAAAGGTACGTGATGTGCGCGGCCATGCGCGCCACGGACAGCCCGTTGCGCGGCACCTTGCCGAACGAATGATAATCTCCGCCGCACCAGTCCGGGTCGGCCATCACGGCCTGGCGGCCGACCTCATGGAAGGCGATGTTCTGCGAGGAATGCCAGGCAGCCGTGGCGATAGGCACGGCGGTGAACACGCGCTCCGAATGGCTGGCCGCCCACTCCAGCACCTGCATGCCGCCCATCGAGCCGCCCACGACGCAGAACAGCTGGCCGATGCCGAGGTGGTCGATCAGGCGCACCTGCGCATTCACCATGTCGCCGATGGTGATGACGGGGAAGCTCAGCCCATACGGCTTGCCGGTTTTCGGATCGATGGAGGCCGGCCCGGTCGAACCCATGCAGCCGCCAAGGATATTGGGGCAGATCACGAAGTAGCGATCCGTGTCGATCGGCTTGCCTGGGCCGACCATCGTCGACCACCAGCCCGGCTTCTTGGTCACCGGATTTTCCGAGGCGACATACTGGTCGAGGGTCAGCGCGTGGCAGATGAGGATGGCGTTCGACTTGGCCGCGTTGAGCGTGCCGTATGTCTCGTAGGCGATGGTGATCGGCGCCAGCAGCTGATCGCAGGCGAGCCGTAACGGCTCGCTCTCGGGCAGGTGCAATACCTTGCTCGAGGGATTGTTCGCCTCGGCCAGGCGGAGGGTCGGTCCCCCGTCAGCTTCGACGTTCGCTACGGTCGGATGCACTGCCATCGGTGCTGCGCGCTCCCTGCCCGCGCACATGCGGGGGCAAACAAAAACCCGGCCGGGATTGCAGGCCCTCAGGCCGCTCATCCACTAACCGGGTGCGCGCGGCCCTTTTTAGCGACTTATTTAACGTGGTTGCAAGCCGGCCGGCCAAATCACCACGACATCAGCAACGAAATATCGGTACGGGCCCGTCGTCGTCAAGTGGTGGCTCGCACACGACCCGGTTACTGGCTTGCTTTGCACGTTCAAGCCTTTGCCTTCCCGTGCCGGCGTCTGTATCAATTGCCCCGCCTGGGAAACCCCAGCCCTTAAGCAATCCGGACCGCACTTATGGCTACCGCCATTCCCCAGCCCAAGCCGGGCATTCTTGAAATCGACGTGTACGTGCCGGGCGAAAGCAAGCTCCCGGCCGGGATCAAGCCGATCAAGCTGTCGTCGAACGAGACGCCACTGGGGCCGAGCCCCAACGCCGTCGCCGCCTTTCGCGAGGCTGCCGGCGCGCTCGAACGCTATCCCGATGGACCGGCGACCCTGCTGCGCGCCGCCATCGGGGCGCGCTACGGCCTCAACCCGTCGCGCATTGTGTGCGGCGCGGGTTCCGATGAAATTCTGACGCTGCTGGCGCACGCCTATCTCGGCGCGGGCGATGAGGCGATTTTTACCGAGCACGGGTTTCTCCTCTACCGCATCATCGTGCTGGCGAACGGCGCGACGCCCGTCGTCGCGCCGGAGACCAACCACCGCACCGACATCGGCGCGATTCTTTCGCGGGTGACGGAGCGCACCAAGGTCGTTTTCCTCGCCAACCCCAACAATCCGACCGGGACCTACGTCTCGTTCGACGAGGTGCGCTCGTTGCGTGCCCAGCTGCCGTCCAACGTGCTGCTGGTGCTCGACGCCGCCTACGCCGAATACGTGAAGCGCAACGACTACGAGGCCGGCATCGAGCTCGTAGCGACGACGCAAAACACGGTGATGACGCGCACGTTCTCCAAGATCCACGGGCTTGCGGGCCTGCGGCTGGGCTGGGCGTACTGCCCGGAGGCGGTGGCCGACGTGCTCAACCGCATTCGTGGTCCGTTCAATGTGTCGGTCCCGGCGCTGGCGGCGGGTGCCGCGGCAATCGCCGACAAGGCGCACGAGGACACCGCCACTGCTCACAACGAGCAGTGGATGCCGTGGCTATCCGCGGAGGTCGCCAAGCTTGGCCTCCCCGTGACGCCGAGCGTTGCCAACTTCATCCTCGTGCACTTCGCCAAGGGCGATGCCAAGGGCGCCGAGGCCGCGGACAAGTTCCTCAAGGCGCGCGGCATCATCGTGCGCAAGGTGGCCGGCTATGGCCTCCCTGATTGCCTGCGCATCACCATCGGCACCGAAGCGGACAACCGCGCGGTGGTGAAGGCGCTCGCCGACTTTCTCGCGGGAGTGCCGGCATGAGCCAACCGATGTTCCAACGCGTGGCGCTGATCGGCATCGGCCTGATCGGCTCATCGATCAGCCATGCCATGCAGCGCAAGCGTCTTGCCAAGGAGATTGTCGGCAGCGCGCGCACGCGGCAGACGCTCGATACGGCGCTCAAGCTCGGCCTGATCCAAAAAGGCTACGACAGCGCGGCCGAGGCGGTGGCTGGCGCCGATCTCGTCATTCTCAGCGTGCCGGTGGGGGCCTGCGGGCCGCTGGCCGCTGAAATCGCGCCGCATCTGCAACCCGGCGCCATTCTCACCGACGTCGGCTCGGTGAAGGCTGCCGTGGTGCGCGACATGGCCCCGCACGTGCCGGCCGGCGTGCACTTCGTCCCCGGCCATCCGATCGCCGGCACCGAGCAGTCGGGGCCGGAGGCGGGCTTTGCCGAGTTGTTCGAAGGGCGCTGGACCATTCTGACGCCCGAGCCGGGCACGGATGCGGCGGCTGTCGACAAGCTCAAGGCATTCTGGATGGCGCTGGGCTCCAAGGTCGAGATCATGAGCGCCCCACACCACGACATGGTGCTGGCGATCACCAGCCACTTGCCGCACCTCATCGCCTACAACATCGTCAATACGGCCGAGCATCTGGAACGCGTCACCGACAAGGAGGTTATCAAGTTCTCCGCCGGTGGTTTCCGCGACTTCACGCGCATCGCCGCGTCCGACCCGACCATGTGGCGCGACGTGTTCCTCAACAACAAGGAAGCGGTCATGGAGATGCTGCGCCGCTTCTCCGACGATCTCGCCGAGCTGCGCAGTGCTATCGAAGGCGCCGACGGCGACACGCTGTTCCGGAGGTTCTCGGAGGCGCGCACCATCCGCCGGGGCATCATCGCGGCCGGCCAGGATACCTCGGCGCCCGACTTCGGCCGCGCGGCGGCGGGGCAGCCTGATCCGGCGGCAGGCAAAAGCGGCACCCGCAAATAGCGATGGCAGAACCGCACGATCTCTGGATCTTCGCCTACGGCTCGCTGATGTGGCGTCCGGGCTTTGCCAGCGAGGAGATCGTCCACGCGCGGCTGACCGGTTGGCGGCGCAGCTTCTGCATCTACTCGCGCTTTCACCGTGGCTCCGCGCGGCGCCCCGGCCTGGTACTGGGGCTCGACCGCGGCGGCGTCTGCGAGGGGCTGGCGTTTCGCGTTGCCGCCAGGAACGCGCGCGAGACGCTACGCTATTTGCGCGACCGCGAGCAGGTCGCCAGCGTCTACCGCGAGGCGCTGGTGCCGGTGACGCTGATGTCGGGCGGACGGCCCGAGGTGATGGCGTTGACGTTCCTCGTCGAACGCGCGCACCCGAGCTACGCGGGTCAGCTGCCGCTCGCCGAGCAGGCGCATTTCATCCGCGGTGCCGTCGGGCGCTCGGGCAACAACATCGACTATCTGGCGAGCACGCTTGCCCATCTCAACCAGCTCGGCATCCGCGAGCGGGAGCTGGAGCGGCTGCAGACGCTTGTCGGCACGCACGCGGCGCGCGGCGCTGATGACGGCCACGCCCGGGCGAGCGCGGCGGCGATGGTGCGGGTTTTCGGAAGGCAGCCGGCGCGGGCGCGGCGGCTAAAGGCCGAGGATGCGCGGCGCTTCTGCTATCGCACGGTGCTGACGACGCGCGACGACTGATGAGAACTGAAATGCAAGAAAGGTTGGGTCGGGGCCGCGCTTAGTGGGCGCGACCGCCGGCGATGCGGGCGAAGTCGGCCTCGACCTGGCCGGTGCGCAGATCGAACTCGACGAGCTTACCGAGCTTGGCGTTGTCGGCGAGCATGTGCACGTGCACCTCGTGGGCACCGAGCTCGGCGCCACGCTGGCGGATCTCGGCGAGATTGAGCGAGGGAGCGCCGTGGTTGACGCGACCGATCGACAGCGCCTCAGCGCGGCCGTTGGCGGTGCGCCGCACGAGCACGTAGTTGACAGCCGGCATCGGCGGGCAGTCGAGCAAATCGTAGACGGTGTGGACGTAGCGCTTGCCCGATGCGCCGGTCCAGAAGTGGAAGCGGGTGCTGTCGTTGGCTCGGGACATCCGCTCGGCCGACGCTTCGAGGGCGAGAGTGCGCTGCGCCCTGTACACGGCGAGCTCGATGATACGCGCAACCATTACTGCAGATCCCTTCGCGGCCTTGCGGTCCACGCTCTGTTCGACGCTGTTATTCTTTCGTGCCAGCCTATGGTTCATTGCTTAACGATGACCTTGGTTTCGAGCCGAATTGTGGCTCCATGTCAGTGATTTTTGGGCAGAGTGAACGCAAACTTGCGAGCTGTTGCGAAGCCCGTAAACGCACGTGAACTGCAACGTTGCCGCCGCGTAAACCTCAGCCGCAGCGCGAAAAACCGCACGCGTCGCACACCCAGCAACCCTCGCGCTGTACGTAATCGGCCGATGAGCAACGTGGACAAAGCTTAATTCGCGCTGGGCGTTGAGCAGCGCCGCCCGCCTGCGCCGCCGCTTCCTGGCGTTCCACCTCACCAATGACGCGCGCTTCGGCCGCCGGCAGGAAGCCGGTGCGCCGCATATGCGTCTCGATGACCTCGCCGATCGCGGCCAGCAGGCTCGGCACGTAGCGGCCGGAAACCCAGTGGCCGCCCTGCGGATCGAACACGGCCTTCAGCTCGTCGGCCACGAAGGTGACGTCGCCGCCGCGGCGGAACACGGCGCTGATCATGCGCGTGAGCGCCACGGTCCAGGCGTAGTGCTCGAGGTTGCGCGTATTGATGAAGATCTCGAACGGCCGCCGTCTTCCATTCTGCTCGATGTCGTTGATGGTCACGTAGATGGCGTGGTCGCTGCCCGGCCATTTGAGCTTGTAGGTGTAGCCGGCCAGCACGCCCTCGCGCTCCAGGGGCGGCGCCATGTAGACGACCCCGGCCCGCTCCGCTGCCGGCACGATCTCGACAAGCGTCGGCTTGGCAGCCTTGGCTGGCTCGGCCACCGGCTGCAGCACGGCGCCCGTGACGGCATTCGGCCGGTAGGTGGTGCAACCCTTGAGCCCGAGCGCGTACGCCTCGAGGTAGACGTCCTTGAAGGCCTCGAAGGAGATGTTCTCCGGGCAGTTGATGGTCTTTGAAATGGCGCTGTCGACGTACGGCTGCATCGCCGCCTGCATGGCGAGGTGCTCGGCCGGGGCAAGATCGCCGGCGCGCACGAACGTCCCGGGCAGCGCCCCCGCGGCGCCGAACTGGCGCTGGAACTGGGCGTGGGCGTAGTCCTCGACGATCTGCTCGTGCGTGGTGCCATCGCGGGCGAGCAGGCGGCGCTGATAGCGGTAGTCGAATACCGGTTCGATGCCGCTCGACACGTTGCCGGCCAGCAGCGAGATGGTCCCCGTCGGCGCGATCGAGGTGAGGCAGCCGTTGCGCACGCCGTGGCGGTGGACCGCCTCGCGCACCGGTGCGTCGAGCGCGGCCACATTGGTACTCTTGGCGAAGCGTTTGGCGTCATACAGCGGGAAGGCGCCCTTCTCGGCGGCGAGCTCGGCGCTGGCGGCATAGGCGGCGTTCTGGATGATCGCCATCCACGAGCCGGCAAGACGCGCCGCCTCCGGGGTGCCGTAGCGCACGCCGGCGAAGATGAGCGCGTCGGCGAGACCGGTTATGCCGAGGCCGATACGCCGTTTCGCCATGGCCTCGCGGCGCTGCGCCTCGAGCGGGTAATTCGAGATGTCGATGACGTTGTCGAGGAAGCGCACGGCCACGGCCACCCGCTCTTCCAGCTTGGCGCGGTCGAGCGCAGCTTTGCCGGTGAACGGATGATCGATCAGGCGCGCGAGATTGATCGAGCCCAAGAGGCACGCCCCGAACGGCGGCAACGGCTGCTCTCCGCAATTGTGCACGTAGAGCCCGTTCGCGTCGAATGCGTTCAGTCCGGGAATGTGGACGTCATAAACGTCCTCAGTTCCGTCGGGCACTACACTCGCGACAACAGCGGTGAACCTCTCGCGATTGAGGTTGCGCTGGTAGCGCTCCATCAGGCGATCCAGCGTTGCCGCCTTGCCGGTATCGGCGAAGCCCACGATCTCACGAAAGCCGGCAAGGTTTGCACCGGCGATAACAAGCTCGTGCTGGGCCCTGACCTCGTAGAGGCGCTTGCCGCCTTTCCCATCCGGCAGCAGCGACGTCTGGGCTTTGCGTCGCTCGCGGTAGAGTACGCTCGCAATGCCAAGACGCAGCAGCATGCGCTGTACTGCTTCCAGGCGCGGCAAATCGGATTGTGCGAGCCGGACGCTCACGCCCTTGCGCTGATCGCCTTGCACGCTGCCGTCGGCGTCGAAAAAGCCCCGCAAGAAGCCACGGTAACAGTCACTCGAGGCTGCCTCCAATAGCGGAGTAATCGCCTTGTTGGCGGGCTCCATGCCGACCTCCGCGGCCAGCGCCTTCACGGCAGCACTCGATAGACGCCATTCATTGCGCCCGCCAACGTGATGCCAGCCGGCGAAATCGCTCCGATGCGGCAGGTGGCTCACCGCCCGGAGGGCGGCGTCCATGACGGCACGCGCACCTGGCGCGGCGTCGGCTTCCCCGTTCACCACCGCAGCCGGTTGCCAAACCGACAGCACCGCTTTGTCCGACTTCAACGTGCCATCACCGACGAGGAGGCCGAGCAGATAGCCGTCGTGCGAGCTAAACCGCCCGGACCACGCCGGGCTCGCGCGGTGATCGTTGAGTACAATGCGCTCCCCTGGCTTCAGTTCGCCAGCAGGACACCAGTCCGCCTCCATAGCGTACCGGGTAAAGCGCTTCACCCGGCGCACCGCATGGTCGGCCGTCAGCCTTAGGGCATAGCCTTCTCGGGTATGCAGCCGCACGAGTTCCTTGCTGCCTGTCTTAAAGAAACCGGCGCTGCTTGACGCATGCTCGGTTCCGTCTACGCGTGCTGCGAAGGGACGGCCAATAAGATTGCCTACCAGGCGCGGGCCCTCCGACGTGTGCACCCAGGTATCGGCCGGCACGCAAGGATTCGTGGCGTGGATCGTCTCGCAGTAGTTGAGGTTGTTGCGTGCGTTGACGCGATCGATGAACACGACGCCCGGCTCGGCGTAGTCGTAGGTCGAGCGCATGATGCGCTCCCACAGGGCGCGCGCCGGGAGCGTGCGGTAGACCTTGCCGCCGAACTTCAGGTCCCACGGCCCGTCGGCGCGCACGGCAGCGAGGAAATCGTCGGTGACCAGCACCGACAAATTGAAGTTGCGCAGGCGCCCCGGTTCGGACTTAGCATCGATGAACGCCTCGATATCGGGGTGGTCGCAGCGCAGGGTGGCCATCATGGCGCCGCGCCGGCTGCCTGCCGACATGATGGTGCGGCACATGGCGTCCCACACCTCCATGAAGCTGACCGGGCCGGAGGCGTCAGCGCCGATCGAAACGACGCGCGCACCTTTGGGGCGCAGCGTCGAGAAGTCGTTCCCGATCCCGCCGCCCTGCTGCATGGTCAGCGCGGCATCCTTCACACCCTCGAAAATGGCGCTCAGGTCATCCTCGATCTCGCCGAGCACGAAGCAGTTGAACAAGGTGACGTTGCGACCGGTGCCGGCGCCGGCGAGGATGCGGCCGGCCGGCAGAAAGCCGAGATCGGCGATGGCGGCGTGGAAGCGCTTGGCCCATTTCTCGCGCGCCTTCTTGCCGCCGTTCTCGACCGACGCGGCAGCGCGCGCCACGCGCCAGAAGGTGTCGTCCAGCGTCGCATCGATGGCGCCGCCTTCAGGGCCCTTCAGGCGGTATTTCAGATCCCAGATTTCCCGGGAAATAGGGGCGAAGAATTCGGCCTCGTCACGCATCGGCGCGTCCTGCTGCTCGGCCCACCAATATGGGTGCGAACCCGCCGCAAGTCAATATTTTGTTCCCGCTATATTCTTTTTATGTTCTTGCAGATAGAACCTGCGTCGACCGGCAAAAAAGCGCGTCAGCCCGAAGGCAGCGATGGTGCCTCGATCCCGTTCTGCACAACTTTGCAGGCGGCGCACTGAATGGCCCCGCTTGACCATTGATAGAATGTGATACAGCCGCATTCGCAGCACCACATTTCAGGTTCGTGCTGCTCAGTATAATGCGCGTGGTTGCGACGCTTACGCTCGAAATCCAAATCGATGAGGTTCGACATGGCTAAAGCTTCCACCAAGGCCGCCGGAAAGGCGCGCCCCACCGGTAAATACGTTGCTCCGGCCTCCGCCAAGGCGAAGACCGCTGTCATTCAGCGGAAGCCGAGTGCAGCTGCGGCAAAGCCTAAGGTGGCCGCGAAGAAAAAGTAGTTGTGGAATTAGGTTCAGTTTTCCGCAATCGGCTGATTATTGCGATATCGGAAGTGAATGCGTCGCCCCCCGGGCGGCGCTTTTACTTTTGTAGCGACGGCCACATGCGAAGTTATCCGCGCCGCGCCGGGACAACCTACTCGATCCGCAAAATTTGTAGATTAATCCGTTAAAATTCAGATCGTTGCGGACGATTGTTCAGCTTTCATTAGAACTTCGGGCGCAATCGGCGGTGGTTCGGGCGAGCGCGCCGCTTCGACAATCAGTCGGTTCGAAGCCGTCTCGATGGCCCGTTGCAACTGGGCGCGGAACTCCGCGCGCGGCAAGCCGGCCGGTAGCGGGTCGAGGATCTCCACGATGATCGTGCCCGGGTAGCGGATGAGCTGCCGCCGCGGCCAGTAGAGCCCGGAATTGAGCGCCATCGGTACGCACGGCAATCCCAAGCCCTCATAGAGCGCGACCGAGCCTGGCTTGTAGTCGGGCGCGGCGCCCGGGGCGCGGCGCGTGCCCTCGGGGAAAATGAGCACCTCGCGGCCGGCCTGCGCCCTCTCCTGCGCATCGCGAACGAGCTGGCGCAAAGCCGCCGGTCCGCGGCCGCGCTTGACGAACACGTGCTCGAACTTGCGCGAGAACCAGCCGTAGAACGGGATCAGCGTCAGCTCCCATTTCATCACCAGCGCCGGGTCGGTGAAGATCGGGATGAGCGCGAAGGTGTCCCATGCGGATTGATGCTTGGAGGCGACGAGATACGGCGGCTTTGGCAGTTTCTCGCGGCCGCGCACTTCCATACGCAGCCCGACGACCGTGCGCAGCAGCCAGAGCGAAACGATGGCGTGGGTCTTGAGGCCGGCCATCGCGTAGCGGCGCGGCCCAAACAGCAAGAAGGAGCCGCCGATGACGAATATCGCCGTGCTCACATAGAACAGCAGCGCAAATACGAGCGAGCGTAGGAGGGCGAAGGGCAAGAGCTAGAAAATCCCTGCGGAATGGCCGGGTGGGCCCTCGGCAACGGAACTCTGCTGCGACGAGCGGAACAACTTCGCCACGGTCAGATGGACTGCCGTGGGCAGGAACTTGAAGTATTCCGCGATCAGGGTGCGCGTAACCGAGGCGTGCAGCCACCAGCGCGTCGGCGGGAAGTTGTTCGGCACCACCGGGTGCGGAACGAGCCGCGTCGCAGGCAGGGCCAGGGAAAGCTCGGCGAGGCTGCGGGGCATGTGATAGCTGGCGGTAACCACGATAAGGCTGTCGTAGCCGTGCGAGGCTGCCCAGGCGCGTGTTTCGTTGGCGTTGCCGGCGGTGTCGAGCGCCGCGTACCCGACGTCGACGCAGCAGTCGAACTTGTCCTCCGGCAATCCCGAGATATCCAGCAGCGCCTTTTTGCCGGTGCGGCGGAAAACACCGGAGATCAGCATGCGCTGCGCACGCCCTTCGTCGAGCAAACGGGCGCCTTCGGCAATCCGGCGCCCCTCTCCCGTCAACACGACGATACCGTCGGCATGCGGATTGGTATCGGCCGGCAGGCGCGTGACCACGCTGGCGAATAGCACGAAGCCGAGGGCGAGCAGCGACACCGTCGCGCCCACTCCGATGATCATGGCTCGCCGCAAGCTGCTCATCGCGGAGGCTGCTGCCTACGTTTCGTGTCTCGATACGCCCAGAAGCAATGGAGCGTCGGCGCAGACTAACCGATTTGATCCGGTTTGCGACAGGTCCTTTGCGCAGAGGGAAATAGGCATCCGTGAGGTGACTTTACCGCACTGCGCAAATGCTAGGGCTTCGAATTGAGGATGCGAAAAACGCCGAATCGCGACGTAAGCATACACAACGCCGAGATGGTGATGACGACGCCGCCGAGCATCAGGTAACCGGCCATATCGAGGCCCCCCGTGCCGATCAGGCGATGCATTTCGGCTGTCGTCGTGCTGCCGCCGCCCAGCACTTGCATCACGGTCGGCATGCCGAGAAACACGGCCATGGCGCACACGGCCCCTACCAGCCCGGCGCGAATGCCCAACCGCAGGAAGTGACGTTCAAATTCCCGCGCGATGTAGCGGTCGGTGGCACCGACGAAGTGCAGCACCTCGACGATCTCGCGGTTCGAGGCGAGGGCCGAGCGCGTCGCCGAAACGATGATCGCCGTGGTGGCGGCACCGACGAGCAACAGGATGGCGAGACCGCCGAGCGCGAAGGATCGCGTCACGGTGCGGATCTGCTGCTGCCAGCGTCGATGGTCGTCGAGCGAGGCGGAAGGAAACTGCTTCGTCAGCTCGGCGCGCAGCTCCTCAATGTTCGGGGGAGAGTTACGGTCGATCTCGATGGCGATGAGCCGCGGCACCGGCAGGGCTGCAAGAACATCCGACTGGCCCAGCCAGGGCTCGAGCAGCTTTGAAGATTCATCGAGGCTCAGCGCATTGGCGCGCGAGATGCCCGGGTGACCGCGCAGGAATGCCTCGGCATCGCGCACCGTCTTGTCGACATCCATCCCATCACGCGGTTCGATCTGCGCCGTGACTTCGCTAGCGATGTCCTTGAGCCAGGCGTTAGCGGATTCGTTGATCATGTAGACGGCGCCGGCGGTCAGGCAGGCGAGAAAGCACATGATGGAGATAACGAGAGTCAGCGAGCGCCCGGTGACGGTATCGGGGGGCACCACCGGGGTGCTCGACGGCTCGTTCTTTGGCTTGCGGCTGCGGCCGGTGGCCATCTTGCGCAGCGGTGGCGCATCGTCGTCGCCCATCGGCGGCGCATCATAGGTATGGCGCTGACTGGCCCCTGTCGGGCCTGTCAGCACGGTGTCGTAGAGATCGAAGTTGGTCGCAGTTTGCGACGTCGCTTGATCCCGGCGGCCGGGCGGCCTGTCATACGATCCGGACATGACCGTCGTGCAGCTCCAGCCGCGGCGCCTTGAACTGCCGCATCAATTGATGATCGTGCGTGGCGATAAGCACCGAGGTGCCGAGGCGATTGAGCTCGATGAAGAGGCGCAGCAGGCGGCGCGCCATCTGCGGGTCGACGTTGCCGGTCGGCTCGTCGGCCAGCAACAGCTCTGGTTTGCCGATCACGGCGCGCGCGATGGCGGCGCGTTGCTTCTCGCCGCCCGAAAGGATGGAGGGATAAGCGTGCATTCGATCGCCCAAGCCAACCCACTGCAACAAATCGGTGACATCCTCGCGGTAGTCGGAGAGCCGCTTGCCGACGACGCGCAACGGCAGGGCCACGTTCTCCCAAGTGGTCAAGTGGTCGAGGAGACGGAAGTCCTGGAACACGATGCCGATGCGGCGGCGCAGCTGCGCGCGCTTCGACGTCGAGATCCGGCTGACGTCTTGGTTAAACAGCTGGATATGTCCGCTGGTGGGATGCCGCGACATGAACAGCAGGCGAAGCAGCGAGGTTTTACCGGCGCCCGAGGGGCCGGTGAGGAAGTGAAACGAACCGGGACGCAGATGGAAGTTCACGTCCGACAGAATGTTCGGCCCCTGCTCGTAAGCGAGCGCGATGTTGGACAGACGAATCACAGATATCAGCCAGCGGGTTGCAGCATGGGGCGCAGTGCTCCCAGGTTCACGGATTTCGCAAGAACCGGCGATCAATCGGGTACGAATGTGGCGGGTTCGTGTGCAGATGGCCGTGCATACCGGCTAAGCACGTTATGGCGGGATTGCCGCGGGGATGCAATGTCCTGCTATCCTCTCGTAACCCGAGGCCAAAGCGGTTTGGAACAGTGGTCATGAACGACACGAGGACGATAGTGGACCCCGAGCTCGAGGTCATTTTTACGCCGGAGGCAATCGCCGGGCGTCTCGACGAGCTCGCCGGCGAGATTGCGGAGGCGCACCTGGAGAACCTCCTCGTGGTCGCCATCCTGAAAGGCAGCTTCGTTTTTGCCGCCGATCTCATCCGTGCCCTGCATAGGGTCGGCCTGACCCCGGAAGTCGATTTCATGACGCTATCGAGCTACAAAAAAGCTCGCATCTCGTCGGGGCAGGTGTCGATCCTGCGCGACATGGACCTCGACGTGCGCGGCCGCAACATCCTCATCATCGACGACGTGTTGGATTCGGGCCGCACGCTGGCCTTCGCCAAGGATCTCATCGCGGCGCGCGGGGCGGCCAGCATCCGCACCTGCGTGCTGCTCGATAAGCAGCTCCCGCGGGCAGTTAATCTCGAGCCCGACTACTATGCCTTCCTCTGTCCCAACGAGTTCGTCGTCGGCTACGGTATGGACGTGGCGCACCGCTACCGCGAGTTGCCGTTCGTCGGGCGCGTGGTGCGGCAGTAACCAAAAAGGGGGCGACATGGCCAGGATACTGCTCGCCGATGACGACGCGGCGACCCGCGATCTCGTCAGACGCGCGCTGGAGGCGGACGGCCATAGCGTGCACGTCACGCAGGATGGCAGCGAAGCGCTCGACTGCGTCGAAGGGGCGGGCGCGCAGAAGTTCGACGTGCTGGTGAGCGACGTTGAGATGCCGCTGCTCGACGGAGTCGCCCTGGCGCAGCGCGCGCTGAAGCAGCCAAACCTTCGCGTGCTGCTGATGTCGGGCTTTGCCGAACAGCTAGACCGCGCCAAGGCGTTGAAAAGCTCACAAGTGGCGGTGCTGTCGAAGCCGTTTTCTCTCGAAGACGTTCGCGCCAGTGTACGCAAGCTGCTCGCTTAGGGCTTTGGCGGCGTCG
>JBDTOR010000043.1:0-16882 GCA_039933175.1 Hyphomicrobium sp.
AGCTCCGCGGCGTTGGTGCGCGCGTAGAGCTTGGTCTCGAAGTCGAGGCCGGCCGAATGACCTAAGAAGCAGTGCGTCGGCCGGGCGAAGCAGTAGATGCAGCCGTGCTCGCAGCCGCGGTAGGGATTGATCGAGCGGTCGAAGGAAATGTCCGGGCTATCGTTGCGCGTGATGATGGTGCGCGCCGGGTCGTCGAACACCGTCGTTTTGAAGGTGTCGAGGTCGCCGAGCCCTTCCCAGCCGTCGTCGAACGTCTCGCGCCGCTCGCCCTCGAAGCGGCCGGTATGGTTCGAACGCGCCCCGCGCCCGCGCCGCCGCTCGGCCTCTACCACGCCGCCGGGAGTGGCTTCGACTGTCGGCTTGTCTCGCTGCTTTTGGCGCAACCGTTCGCTCCGCTGGAGTTCGGCGCAGCCTATCGGGACGTTGAGAACGAAGCAAGAACAATTGCCCGCGCATCGGGCACCTTCGGCGATTGCGGTTGTTGGCGGCCGCCGTGGCGTGCCACAGAAAACCATGATCACTGTTGTCATTCCCGCCCTCAATGCCGAGGCGACGCTGCCGGCGACGCTCACCGCGCTCGTGCCGGCGGCGCTCGAAGGGCTGGTGCGCGAAGTGATCGTCGTCGACGGCGGCTCCACCGACCGCACCCGGGAGGTCGCCGATCAGGCCGGTGCCGAACTGCTGACCGCGCCGCCCAATCGCGGTACCCAGATGCGCGCCGGGGCCAACGCCGCGCGACACCCCTGGCTGCTGTTCCTCAATGCCGACACGGTGCTCGACGCCGCCTGGGAACGCGAGGCGGATCACTTCATGGAGCGCGTCGATTCCGGCGCCTCCCGCCATGCGGCCGCGGCCTTCCGCTTCGCGCTCGACGACGACGGCGTCGCCCCGCGGGCACTGGAAGCTCTGGTGCGGCTGCGCTGCGCCGTGCTGCGCTGGCCCTACGGCGCGCAGGGACTGCTGATCTCGCGCGCCGCCTACGACAAGGTCGGCGGCCATCGGACCGTGCCGCTCATGGAGGATCTCGACCTCGTGCGCCGCGTCGGCGAGCGGCGAATGAAGATGCTGCGAGCACGGGCCATCAGCAACGCCTCATACTATCGCCGCGAGGGTTACCTGCGCGCCACCCTGTCCAATCAGGCGCAGCGCATCCTCTATTGCCTGGGCCTGACGCCCGCGCGCGCAGCGCCGCTGCCCGGCCCGAAGCCGTGAAATTACGCTAGGCCTCTCGCGCTGTCGTAATTTCGCCGTTAGACTTCTATGGCTTAGTTCTGGATCAGCGCTTTTACGGGGGTAAAAAGCTGTGGCCGTCACTTCAGTTCGTCTTGCATCTCTTCCGCTTCCGCCACGGCCATCGCCTGTCCACCGCCGCAAACCGGTCGGACACGGCGGCGCCATCCGCCCCATCGTCATCGACCGGGAGACCGCCGGCAGGGTCGCGGGTGGCAGCGATCGTCTGCCACGCATCAGTGCCATGCCGCTCGATTGCCCGGTCCTCGTCGTCGGCGCCGGCGTGCCGAGCTTCAAGGCGGAGCACATCGTCGCCGCTCTGCAAGCGCGGGGCGCCACCGGTTATTGGCTGGTCGAAGTACAGAAGCGGCCGGCCGCTGCGGGCAGCGGTGCGCTTGCCGAGGCGCTCGTGGGTTTTCCGGGTCTGCACATCGAGCGCATCGGCTCGCCGAGCGATCTCTAAGACGCGTTGCAGGGCGGCTGGTATGGACGACGCCCGGCATTAGTAAAGTTTGGGGGTTTCGGTTAAATCCAATCGCCGCAATGCGGACATCGGTTCTTGACAGTGGTAGCCTTGCATCGCCGCAAGATGCGTAGGGGGTTGCGTTATGGTGCAAACATCGGTGCAGTTCACGCCCGTGCAGGTGCTGCAGGCAGCCCGCCGGGCGGAAGCTGAGGGCAAAATGGACTATGCCCTCCAATTCTACCGCCATCTTGTCGAACAGCACGGCACGACGCCGGAAGCCCAGGAAGCCCGCGAGGGTCTGTTCCGCATCGCCGAATGGCGCTGGGGCGAGGCGCGCGTCGCGCGCGGCCGTGAAGCCGGCGGCGCCGCCGCTCCGGCAGGCCACAACTCCCCGACGCCACCGGCGACGCCGGGCGCCACGACCGCCGGCCAGCGCGTCTACAATGTCGCCAACAACACCCCGCCTCCGCAGCCCGGATATCCCGCCGATCAACAGCCGGCAGCGGCCGCGAACCCGACGAAGCTGCCGCAGGTCCTATCGCGCGAGCCGGGGCAGGGCGATGAGGATCTTCCGCCGTTCCGCGCAAGCTTCTCGGTCGCCAAGTTCTGCGCCAATGCGCTCAGCGGCTTGGGCTGGATGACGCTGCTGGCGGGTGCCGGCGCCGCCGTTGCCGGATTGGGCGGTTTCATCGGCGCGCTATCGGCGATCGGCCCTCTCGGCATTCCGTTCGGCGTGATGCTGGGCGTGCCGGTGGCGGTGATCGGCCTGGTACTGGTCGTCGCCGGTCAGTTGGCGTCCGCTGTGTTTCAGAGCGCTAACGCGCAATTGGAGATGGTGGCCATCGAGCGCGGCCGTACGAGCTTCTGAGCCGCCGGCCTCAGCGCGCCTCTTTGAGACGCGGCATTATATCGACGAGATTGCAGGGCCGGTGGCGGCTGTCGAGCTGCCACTTGAGGATGCCGTTCCACGCGTCCTTGCAGGCCCCCGGCGAGCCCGGCAGGCAGAAAATGTAGGTGCCGTTGGCGGTGCCGCCGCAGGCGCGCGACTGAATGGTCGACGTCGCGACGCTCTGAAACGACAGCATGTGGAAGATAACCGAGAACCCCTCGATCTCCTTCTCGAACAGCGGCTTCACGGCGTCCGGCGTCACGTCGCGCCCGGTAAAGCCAGTGCCGCCCGTGGTGATCACGACGTCGATGCCGGGGTCGGCGATCCAGCTCTCCACCTTGGCGCGGATCAGTGCCTTATCGTCGGTGACGATCTCGCGCTTGGTCAGCATGTGACCGGATTCTTCGATCATCGCCTGCAGCACGTCGCCCGACTTGTCCGTCGCCTTCGCGCGCGTGTCGGACACCGTAAGCGTCGCGATACGCAGCGGTTTGAACTCGAAACTCTCGTCGATTTTCGCCATGGGGCTCTTCGTTATTTCAGCGCCGCCTTAACGGCCAGCAGGTCGCGCCACGCCATGCCCTTGGCCGCCGGTGTGCGCAAGAGGTAAGCGGGGTGCAGCGACGCCATGGCCTGCGCCTTGTGGCCGCCCACGTCGAGCTCACGCCACTTGCCGCGGATGCGCATGATGCCGTCGGCAACGTCAAACAATTGTTTCGCGGCCGCACCGCCGAGCGCCAGCACCACCTTGGGCCCGACGAGGGCGATCTGCCGCTCCAGGAATGGCCGGCAGGCGAGCGCCTCCTGTGGCGTCGGCGTGCGGTTGCCGGGAGGACGCCAGTAAACGATGTTGGTGATGTGCAAGTCGGCTTCGCTCATGCAGGCGGCGGCGAGCATCTTGTCGAGCAATTGGCCGGCGCGCCCGACGAAGGGCTTGCCCTCGATATCCTCCTCGCGTCCCGGCGCCTCGCCGACAATCATCAGGGATGCGCGCTCGGCGCCGCGATAGAAGCACAGGTTCTTCGCCGTTGACTTGAGGCCGCAGCCCTCGAACCGGCCGAGCATGGCGCCCAGCTCGGCGAGCGTGCGCGCTCCCTTGAGATCGATGCCCGTGTTCGCCTCCGGCGCGGCGGGTGCGCGCGCCGGGAACTGCCGGGCCGGCTGAGCAGGTGGTGTGGGCGGAGCATAGGTCTGCCGCGGCGGTGCGGCCGGTGCTGGCTGCGGTGGGCGTGCTGCGGTTCCCGGCGGCGGGGAACTGCCAGCCGGCAACGAGAATTGAGCGCCGGGCGCCGCGCTCCCGTGCGCCAGCCAATCGAGCGGCTGCTCTTCCAATGCAGCGTCGACGCCCATGGCATCGTACCAGGCGAGGATGCGGCCGGCCGCCTTGCGCGTTGTCTCGTCGACGCTCATGGCGCGCACCATATAGCGGGAGGCGGCCGGCTCATAGCATGGGAAGCGGACCGGCTTTGCACCCACGGTGACGAAGAGCTTGCGGCCCTGCGGCGCTTGACGCTACGGCCCCAGGAGACCTAGGACCAATGGAGAAACTCGCGCGACCGAGAAGAGGTTCGACAAGGATGGCCGAGGCCGAGAGCGGGACCATTGGCGAGCTGCCGCCCAGAGAGGCGATGGAGTTCGACGTCGTCATCGTCGGGGCGGGCCCTGCAGGTCTAGCCGCCGCCATCCGGCTGAAGCAACTTGCCAACGAGGCAGGTGGTGAGTTGTCGGTCGTCGTCGTCGAGAAAGGCTCGGCGGTCGGCGCCCACATACTTTCCGGCGCGGTCATCGACCCGAAGGGCCTCAACCGCCTCATTCCCGATTGGAAGGAAAAAGGCGCTCCCGTCGAGACGGCGGTGAAGGACGACAAATTCCTGTACCTCACCAAGTCAGGCTCGCTGCGCCTGCCGAATTTCCTCATGCCGCCGCTGATGAGCAATCACGGCAACTACATCGTCAGCCTCGGCGCGCTGTGCATCTGGCTCGGCGAGCAGGCCGCGGAGCTCGGCGTCGAGGTGTATCCGGGCTTTGCCGCGAGCGAGGTCCTTTACGACGAGAACAACGCCGTCGTTGGCATCGCCACCGGCGATATGGGTGTCGGCCGCGATCGGCAGCCGACCGAGAACTTCGTGCGCGGCATGGAGCTGCGCGGCAAGTACACGTTCTTCGCCGAGGGTGCGCGCGGCTCGCTCACCAAGCAGCTGGTCGAGGAGTTCAAGCTCAGTGAGGGGCGCGATCCGCAGAAGTACGGCATCGGCCTCAAGGAGCTGTGGCAAATCAAGCCGGAGAACCACAAGCCGGGCCTGGTGCAGCATACCTTCGGCTGGCCGCTCGATAACCGCACCGGCGGCGGCTCGTTCCTCTACCACTACGGCGACAATCTCGTTTCGGTGGGCTTCGTGCTGCACCTCAACTACGAGAATCCATATATCGCCCCGTTCGAGGAGTTCCAGCGCTTCAAGACGCATCCGGTCATCCGCGCCACCTTCGCCGGCGGTAAGCGCATCGGCTATGGCGCGCGCGCCATCACCGAGGGCGGCTGGCAATCGATCCCCAAGCTCACGTTTCCCGGCGGAGCGCTGCTCGGCTGCGCCGCCGGCTTCATGAACCTGCCGCGCATCAAAGGCAGTCACAACGCCATGCTGTCGGGCATCGCCGCAGCCGAGGCCGCCTTCGCGGCGCTCGCCGAGGGCCGTGCCCGTGATGAGCTGACCGCATATGAGGAAGACGTCTATGCGGGTGACATTGCTGCCGACCTAAAGCCGGTGCGCAATACCAAGCCGCTGTGGTCACGCTTCGGTACCTTCATCGGCTTTGCGCTCGCCGGCATCGATATGTGGATCAACACCATCATCGCGGGGGGCTTGCGGTTTACGCTCAAGCACCACAAGCCGGATTACGCGACACTAAATCGCGCACAGAACACGCAGCCCATCGCCTACCCCAGGCCGGACGGGGTGCTGACCTTCGACCGCCTCACGAGCGTGTCGTTCTCGGGTACCAACCACGAGGAAAATCAGCCTGTTCACCTTAAGCTTACCGACCCTGCCGTGCCGGTTGCCATCAACCTGCCCGAATTTGCAGAGCCTGCTCAGCGCTACTGCCCGGCGGCCGTCTACGAGATCGTCGCCGAACCGGATGGGGATCCGCGCTTCCAGATAAACGCGCAGAACTGCGTCCACTGCAAAACCTGCGATATCAAGGATCCGAGCCAGAACATTACCTGGGTTTGCCCCGAGGGGGGCGGTGGACCAAATTACGCCGGGATGTGAGCCGCCTAGCGGCTGAAGGCGGGGTCAATATGACATCGCAAGGATATGCGGATTAAACGTTACCCACCGAGCGCGTGTCGCCAAATGGCCGCGTTGTTTGCTACGCTAAGGCGCTCCGGGAATCAGCCCCGTGCCTCCAGAAGGATCAGTCTGAATGCGGGTCAGCCTTCGCAACGTGTTGCTTTCCACGGCAACCGCCATCGGCATGTTCACCGCCAGCCTGTGTGCCGCACAAGCTGCCAACGATTTCAAGACGGAGATCGATTCCCATTCGCTGCCGGGCAGCTACATGGCCGCCAACTTGGCCAAGGGCGCCAACGACAACAACAGCGCCTCGACCTTCTATCGCAGCGCCCTGGCGCTCGACCCCGACAACGTCGTGCTCCTCGAGCAGGCCTTCCAGACGGAGGCTGCCGAAGCCAACTGGGAGCGGGCCGTTCCCCTGGCGCGCGAGCTGATTGCCAAGAAGTCCGAGAACCGGATGGCCTATCTGCTGCTCGGCCTCAACAGCTTCAAGTCCGGCAACTACCAGAAGGCCGACGAGGAGTTCCAGAAGGCGAGCGACGGACCGATCGGCGAGTTGACCGCCGCGCTGGCCCGCGCCTGGGCCGCCGCAGCGGCCGGCAACGCGCAACGCGCCATGAAGCTTCTCGACATGCCCAAGCAGGCCGAATGGGCGCAGTTCTATCTCAACTATCACAAGGCGCTGATCGCCGACGTGCTGAACAAGCCGCAGGACGCGCAGGCGGCGTACGAGCACTCGATGCGGCAGGACGCGACAACGCTGCGTATCGCGCTCGCCTACGCCCGTCACGCGGCTCGCAACGGCAACGACAAGCTCGCCAAGGAAATTCTCGACGGCCAGACCGAGCGCTCGCAGGGCGAGCCGCACGTGCTGGTGCGCGAGCTGCAGCAGGCCATCGGCCCGGGCAAGAAAACAGATCTGCTGATCACCACGCCGGCCGAAGGCATGGCCGAGGTGTTCTACGGCCTCGGCGAGGCCCTGACGAGCGAGGGCGGCCTCAGCATGGGCGTCCTCTATCTGCAGCTTGCCCTTTACGCCAAGCCCGATCACGCCTTCGCGCTCGCGGCCCTCGCCAGCGCTTACGAGAGCGGCCAGCGTTACCAGGCGGCGATCGACGCATACAATCGCATTCCCCCGGGCACGGCGTTGCAGGGCGCCATCGACATCCGCAAGGCGTTCGATCTGAACTCGCTCGAGAAGGCCGACGAGGCGAAGGTGATCCTCGACCGGCTGGTGAAGGAAAATCCGACCGACCTGAAGCCGCTCGACGCGCTGGGCAATATCCTGCGGGCGCGCAAGCGCTACGGCGAGGCGGTCGACATCTACACCGCGGCCCTGAAGCTCATCCCACAGCCCGACAAGCGGCACTGGAGCATCTTCTACTCGCGCGGCACCTGCTACGAGCGCCTGAAGAACTGGCCGGCCGCCGAAGCCGATCTGCAGAAGGCGTTGGAGCTTTACCCCGATCAGCCACTAGCCCTGAACTACCTCGGCTACAGCTGGGTCGATCAGAACCGCAACCTCAAGCAGGGCATGTCGCTGATCGAGAAGGCCGTCGCGCTGAAGCCGGACGACGGGTACATCGTCGATAGCCTCGGGTGGGCGCACTACAAGCTCGGCAACTACGCCGAGTCGGTGCGCTTCTTGGAACGCGCCGTCGAGCTGAAGCCGCAGGATCCGGTCCTCAACGACCACCTCGGTGACGCCCTCTGGCGCGTCGGCCGCGAGCGCGAGGCCAAGTTCCAGTGGGACCAGTCGCTGACGCTCGATCCCGAGCCGGAAGAGCTCGAGAAGATCAAGAAGAAGCTGTCGGACGGCATGCCGCCGGCAGTCGAGGCCCGTGCCACCCTGCGCGAAACCATGCGCCGCGTGCAGCAAAAGAAGCGCAAAGAGACGAAGCTCAATCCGGCGCTCGTCGAGTAACGCTGCGGCCAGCGAAGGCTCTGGAATGAAATGGCAAAGCGGCGTGTCCGGAGCCGTCATGCGCGGCGCGGCCGCCTGCTGCGCCGTTTTTGTGCGGAACAAGCGCGCGCGATCTGAATTCCACTGACAGCATTCCTCGTTGCGAGGCGCCGTCTGGAGTTCACAATGCTACGAGCAAATGTTCCTGTCGCCGGAGCGGCCCTGTTCGCCACCCTGCTTGCCGCAGCGGTTTTCGGCGCCACGGCCCCCGCATCGGCCACGACATCGCCCATTGCCTCGCTCGATGAGATGGATGCGATGACGCGGCCGGTCGATTACCGCCGTTGCTACTGGGCGGACGGCTATCGCCTCTGCCGCACTTACTACCTCAATGAGAGCGGCGACCAGGCCTCTGCCGCCCCTTCACCTGACTACGGGTACTACGGCGCTCCCGGCATTTACGTCGGCGACGGCGGCCTCGGTGCGGGACGCACCGGGATCCTTGAAGACGGCGCCGGCGAGTAGCGCCAAGCTGCGTTCAATCGTCTAGCATGCGGTCTCGACGAGTCTCTCTTCGGGGCCGTTTGCAATTGAGCTGGGGACGATGTCGGCAATCGCAGAGCGCGCCCGCGCCAAGGTCAACCTTACGCTCCGCGTGCTCGGCCGCCGCGCTGACGGCTATCACCTGCTGGAAAGCCTCGTCGTCTTCGCCGGCGTCGGTGATGAAGTGGTGTTCGAGCCGGGCGGCGCACCAAGCGTCACCATGACGGGCCCGTACGCGTCGGCCATTGCCGGGGACAATCTCGCCGAGACGGCTCTCGAAGCCCTCGCTGCCGCCGATCCGGACCTGACGCTCGGCGGCGTTTCCATCGACAAGCGGCTGCCCATCGCCGCCGGCATCGGCGGCGGCTCCTCCGACGCCGCAGCCGTGCTGCGCGTGGTGCGCCGCATCAATCCGGCCTGCGGCGTCGAGTGGAATTCTCTGGCCGCCGGGCTGGGCGCCGATGTATCGGTTTGCCTCGCCAATCGCGCGTCCTTCATTTGGGGCGTCGGCGAGCACGTCGCGCCGGTGGATGCGCTGCCGCGGCTCGACGCCGTGCTCGTCTGTCCGCAAAGCGCCGCCCCGTTCGGCAAGACAAAGTCCGTATTCAGCCGGCTGGCTGTGGGCGCGCTCGCCGAGGGGCCGCCGCCCAAACCGTTGCCCGTGTTCCCGGATGCCGCGGCCCTGATCGACTATATGCGCAGCGTCGGCAATGACCTGCGCGCGCCCGCCCATGCCGTACTGCCCGACAGCGCGGCGGCGGAAGCCGCTCTCGCCGCCATAGATGGCTGCCTGTACGTCAGCTTGTCCGGCGCCGGTCCGACGAGCTACGGGATTTTCCCCGATGCGGGGGGTGCCGCTGCCGCCGCCGCGCAATTGCGCGCACAGCACCCAGGCTGGTGGATCGTCGCCACCACCCTCGGCGATTGACGGCCCGGTTCTGGGATCAGCAGAAGAAGCAGTTGCGGCAGGCGGTGGCTGCCTCGTTGATCTGCCCGCTCATGATCTTGGAGTATTCGGCGAGCTTGCTCTTGAAGCGATCGCACACGGCTTTCTTCGCCTCCGGCTGGCCGTGCAGCGTCTCCCACTGCTTCAGGTAGCCGTCCTTCTTGGTCTTGAACGAGCCGAACACCTTCCTCAGCGACGTCGGCTCGACGCACGTTGCGACCGCGCGCCAGGCACGCCGCTGCAGGTTGAGCTTGGTGCCGCAGAATTCCTGCAGCGCATCGACCGTCGCGTATTCGTCGACCAGCTTCCACAGGTTCGTCTGCTCGGCCTTGCTCATGTCGGTGATACCCAGCTTGACGAGCTGAATGCCCGAATGCTCGGGGGGCGCCGATTGTGCGGCAGCCGCGGCGCCGGCGAGCATGGAGGCAACGGCAATGAGCCATCCGGCCTTACCGATGAACCGTCCAAAGATGTGATGCTGCGAACGCACGGACGCACCCCTATTCTGGTCTCACGAAGCGCGAACCTAGGCTGCCGGCCGCTGCCGGGCAATATGGCCTGAGGGGTGGAAAGTATTTTCAGTGCGAGCGATGCACGCAGAACCCGATCACGTCCAACATGGCCGCTTTTTCCGGCCGGTCGGGGAATATGGCTAGGGCGTCGTGGGCGATGGCGCCGTAGGAACGCGCCCGCTCCATCGTTGCCTCAAGGGCCTTGTGCTGTTTCATCAGCGCCACAGCGCGTTCGAGGTCGCCGTCCTCGATCTGCCCCTCGGCGATGGTGCGCGTCCAGAACGCGCGCTCGTCCTCAGAGCCGCGGCGGAACGATAGAATCACCGGCAGCGTGATCTTGCCCTCGCGGAAATCGTCGCCGACCGCCTTGCCCAGATTAGCGCTGTCGCCGGCATAGTCGAGCGCGTCGTCGACCAGCTGGAAGGCGAGTCCGAGATTGCGGCCGTAGGACTTCAGCGCCGTCTGCTCGGCTGCCGGACGGTTGGCGATGGCGGCGCCCACTTCGGCCGCGGCGGAGAACAGCGCCGCCGTCTTGGCGTTGATGATGGCGAGATACTCGTCCTCGGTCGTCGTCGTGTTGTTGGCGGCGGCGAGCTGCATCACCTCGCCCTCGGCGATCACCGCGGCGGCGTTCGACAATATCTTGAGAACCGGCAGCGAGCCGACGTCGACCAACATGCGGAACGCCTGGCCGAGCAGGAAGTCGCCGACCAGCACGCTCGCCTGGTTGCCCCAAAGCATGCGGGCCGTCTGCTTGCCACGCCGCAATCCGCTCTCATCGACGACGTCGTCGTGCAGCAGCGTTGCCGTGTGCATGAACTCGATCGCCGAGGCGACGCGTATATGTCCCTGGCCGGCGAAGTTGCACAGCTTCGAGGCCGCGATCGCCAGCATCGGCCGCAGGCGCTTGCCGCCTGAATCGATCAGATGATGCGCCAGCTCGGGAATGAGCTCGACGTCGGAGACGGCCTTGTCGAGGATGATGCGGTTGATCGCATCCATGTCTGCCGACACGATGTCGAGCAGCGGCTGCAGACTTTCTGGCGCGCCGCGGGCGGCGTCGAAAGCTATGACTTGTCCCAAGGGCATCTTCCCGAGCTCATGGTTGTTTTGATTGGTATATAGCGTTGTGGCGGTGGCGATTTCCAAGCAAACTTTGCCGCAAGCCCTAGACCCTTGATTTTTTGGCCTCAGCACCCCCGTAGTACGTGCCCATGCGTGACCTCGTGACCACCAACGACCCCGTCCTCCTGAGCTATCTTTTGGTGCTGCTGGAAGGCGCGGGCATCGAAGCCGTGGTGTTCGACGGCAACATGAGCGCCGTGCAGGGCACGCTTGGCGCCGTGGTCCAGCGGCTCGCCGTCCCCACCGAGAGCTGGGACGCGGCCCGCCGGCTGCTGTCCGATGCCGATCTCGGCCAGTGGATAGTAAAGTCATGAGCGCGGCCGCTGCAACCCATAGCCGGAGCGAAGTGACCGAAGACGCCTTTCTCGGCGGCGCGCTCAACATCCTGCAGTTGCGCAACGGGTACCGCGCCGGCCTCGACGCGGTAATGCTGGCGGCGGCGGTGCCGGCCGATGCGAGCCGGCCGCTGCGCGTGCTCGATGTCGGTGCCGGGGTCGGAACGGCGGGGTTGTGCCTCGCCCACCGCGCGCCCTTCGCCGAGGTGGTGCTGCTCGAGAAGGAGCTGCTACTGGCCGAACTCGCGGCCGAGAACATCGCACGCAACGACCTTGCGGCGCGCGTGCGCGTCGTCATGGGCGTTGTCGGCGCCGGGGCGATGGATTGGCGTGCTTTGGGTCTCGTCGAGGAAAGCTTCGGTCATGTCATCGCCAATCCGCCATTTCACGACATCGACGCCGGTACGCCGCCGCCCGACGCGCTGAAGGCCGGCGCGCACGCCATGCTCGACGGCGAGCTGGAGGCCTGGGCGCGCTTTATGGCGCGCATGACGGCGCCCGGCGGCGAAGCGACAATGATCCACAAGGCCGACGCGCTGGCTCGCGTGCTGGCGGTGTTCGAAGCGCGTTTTGGCGCGCTGAAAATCCTTCCCCTGCATTCGCGTCAGGGCACGCCGGCGCATCGTGTGCTGGTGCAAGGCGTGAAGGGCAGTCGCGGCCCGCTGCAGCTTTTGCCGGGCTTCGTGCTGCACGGGGAGGGCAATGCTTTCACCCCGGCCGCGCAGGAAATCCTGCGCGCCGCTGCGCCCTTGCCCATGGCCGGCTAACCAACTCGCCTCCTTATTTCGTCATGGCCGCGCAGGCGGCCATCCACGCCAACTTGAGCATCTCCTTTTGGCAAATTTGCATTCCAGGTTGCCGCTGGACCGATCATGCAGTGGAACTCAAGGAGGCTTGCATGGATGGCCGCCTGCGCGGCCATGACGTTTCTGTGCCGGCTGGCGCTTGATCAACCAATCAGACCCGCCCTAGCCGCGGCGGCCGTGATGGCCTAGAAGTGCGGCTCACCCCGATTAGCAAGCCTTCAGCGAGGCCTTCCGCATGTGGTTCTTTGGCCAAGGTCCCGTCATTCCGGTGCTGCGCTTCTCCGGCCCCATCGGCATGGCGACGCCGCTGCGTCCCGGCCTGTCGATTGGACTAGCTGCAAGCGCCATCGAGAAGGCGTTCGAGCTGTCGAAGACCCCTGCCGTGGCCGTCGTTATCAATTCGCCCGGCGGCTCGCCGGTGCAGTCGAGCCTCATCTTCCGCCGCATCCGCCAGCTGGCCGAGGAAAAGAAAAAAACCGTCTACGTGTTTTGCGAGGACGTTGCCGCATCCGGCGGCTACTACCTCGCCGTAGCCGGCGACGAGATCTACGCCGACCCGTCCTCGATCATCGGCTCCATCGGCGTCATCTTCGCCGGCTTCGGCTTCGATAAGGCGATAGCCAAGCTCGGCATCGAGCGGCGCGTCTATACGGCCGGCGAGAGCAAGGACGCGCTCGACCCGTTCCGACCCGAGAACCCCGAGGACATCGAGCGCATCAAGAGCGTACAGCGCGACGTGCACGACGTGTTCATCGGCATCGTCAAGGAGCGCCGCGCCGGACGACTCACCGGACAGGACGGAGAATTGTTCTCCGGCGCTTTCTGGTCCGGTCCCAAGGCGCTCGAGCTGGGACTGATCGACGGCATTTCGGATGTGCGTACGAAGATGCGCGAGCTGTACGGCGACAAGGTCCGCCTGAAGGTCGTCCCGCTGGAAAAAGGCGGACTTCTGGGGCGCCTTCGCCGTTCTTCGTCCGCTGGTTACGAGGAATTAAGGCCCGGGCGTCTTGCCTTCGGCGAGGATCTGATATCCGCTGTCGAGGCCAGGGCGCTATGGTCGCGTTTCGGGTTGTGACCTGCGGGCCGAAGGGGCCCCGTTGCAGAGGGAGTGTCGCCGATGCCCCATGTCATCGCCGCGGTTCTCATCGGAGCCGGCATCGGCGCCGGCGTGAAATGGCTCGCACGTGAAATGACGCGCGCGGCGGATACTGCGCGCATGGCGCACGAGCATATGTCACGCGCCGATCCGCTCAACGCGCCCAAGGACCTAGGCAAGCTCGAGTGGGACGCCGACGCCGGCGTCTATCGCCCCGGCGACCGGCGGAACGGCTGAGCCCGCCTCTCGTTCTCACTTCGATGATTACACCCAAGCGACTGCCCCAAGAGGACATCCATGGCTGCCGATCCCACTGCGCTTGCCGAGCTCGACACTCGCATCTCGATCCTGCGCGACAATCTTCGCGAGCTTGTCGAACAGGCAGCCGCCTACTCGGGCGCAGCCGATGAAAGCCGCAACGCCGACCGGATCGCCGATCAGCAGGCCAAGCTCGACGCGCTCCTCGCCGAGCGCGACAAGCTCGCCAAGTAGCCGAAGGCCCGTCAGGCGGCAACCGCGCTCTGCGCCTGCGCGTTGAACAGCGCCTTGAATTCCGGCATGCCCAGCGTCGCGACCACGTTGAGGTCAGCGTCGAGAATCTCGTAGACCGGACCGTCGACACCGCGATTGCTGAAGAACGCGATGACGTCGATGTCGCCGCCGCCTTCGGTGTGCGGCTCGCCGTCGGAAGCAGCACTGACGTAGCTGCCGATCGGGCGCACTTCCTTCAACTCGCCGTTGGCGCGGTAGATGCGCAACTCGCCCTGCAGAACGAGCGTGCGGTAGGGCGCCTTGTGACGGTGCAGCGCGATCTTCTGGTTGGCGGCGAACTTGAAGAGGATGTCGACCGTGCGCAGGCGCTCGTCAACCTCGCAGATGTGGTAGGCGAGGTGGTCGAAGCCTTCCAGTGTGTACCAGCGGATGTGGCTGTCGTCGAAATGGCGGTTGGGCACGGTTCTTTCTCCCTAGCGGCTTCGGGCTCGGCGGCAATATCCGCCGACCTCGCGCAAGTCACTGCAATGTGAGTGGCTTTGGTCGCTCCTGGCTTGCCATTTTGCGCCAATCGCTCGCCTTCGCAGCATGGCTCGTCAAGCATGGCCGTCCGCCAATCAGGTTTCACCCGCGCCAGTTCGCTCGGCCCCATCGCCCATTTCATCGGGGGGCACGGTGCTTCGATCATGCGCCTGTTGCAGGACGTCGATCTGCCGCCCGCTCTGCTCGACCGCCCCGACATGCTGCTGCCGCTGCGCGAACAGTTCCGGCTGCTTGACCGCGGTGCACGCGCCACGGGCGATGCCCACTTTGGCGCGCGGCTCGGCCGGCACGTGCAGGTGAGCCGGCTCAGCGCCTTCGGTAAGTGGGTCAGCGACGCGCCGACGCTGGGTGACGCCATCCGGCGTTCCGAGCAGGGTCTCAACGCGATGCTGCAGACCGCAACGGATCTGCAACTCGTGCGTCGTGGTCCGCTAGCGTACTGGTCGATCGAGTTTCTCGATCCAGAATGTGACGGCCGCTATCAGAACGAGCTGCTCGGCATCAGCTACCTGATCGATTGCGTGCGCGCCTTCGCCGGCCCGCGTTGGTCGCCAAATCTCGTGTTGACGACGGCGCCGCGCGGCACCACGAAGTCCGGCCTGGAGGAAATCTTCCGCGCCGAGGTGTCGACCGGCCACCGCGTGACGACGATTGAATTCGACGCGCGGCTACTCGACGCGCGCAACCCCCGCGCCGTGGCCGGCTCCGTAATGCGCAGCGACGCAGGCGAGCCACCGATGCCGTCCGATGCGGACCTTGCTGGCGCGATTGCCGCCGTCGTGTCGCTGGCGCTGCAGGAAGGCCCGCCGCGGCTCGAGTGGATCGCCGCCAAACTCGGCATGTCGCCGCGCTCTCTGCAGCGCAAGCTGGCGAACTCGGGAACGACCTACCTGGAGCTGCTCGAACGTCTCCTGTGTGAGCGCGCGCGTAGCCTCATCGGATCGACGCGCACCCCGCTCATCGAGATCGCCCTATCGCTCGGCTATTCGGATCCGGCGCACTTCAGCCGTGCCTTCAAGCGCTGGACGGGCGTGTCGCCCTCCGACTATCGCAGGACGTTCACCTGACCGCGCCGGCTTAAGGCAGGTTGAGCTGGTAGGTGTGCGCCAGCCAGCGATAGCCGCCGCCGTCCAAGCGCTCGACGTAGCCGATCGACGGGAACGGCATGTGATAGCCGCTGACCGGAATGCGCTCTGCTGCCGCCAGCTCGTAGATGCGCCGCCGCGTCTTGGCCCCCTGCTCCTTGTCGACGTCGAACGAGCAATGCCATTCAGGCCGCGCCAGCGAGGCCACCTGGTGATGCGCGCAGTCGCCCCAGAACAGCATGCGCTTGCCGTCGCTCTCGATGTCGAAGGCGAGGTGCCCCGGCGTGTGGCCGTACGCTTCGCGCGCGCGGATGCCCGGCACCACGTCGTCGCCCGGCTTGAGGAAAGTGATCTTCTCGGCTAGCGGCACGACGTTGGCGCGGAACAGGGACGCGAGCTTTTCAGGCTCGCCGGTGAATTTTCCTTCCGGCGACCAGAAGTCGTATTCAGTGGCGCCAATCACGTAACGCGCGTTGGGGAACAGCGGCTTGTCGTTCTCCATCACCCCGCCGACGTGGTCGGGATGGCCGTGCGACAGCACCACGACATCGATCTGCTCGGGCGTGATGCCTGAATCGGCAAGCTGCGTTGCCAGCCAGCCACCCGCGGGGCGCGGCACGAAGCCCTTGGCGCCGTTGCCGGTGTCGAAAATCACCAGCTGCTTGCCGGTGTTGACGATCATCGGGGTGAAGCCGGGCTGGTACTTGTCCGGCGGCAGCAGGTTGTCACGCATCAGCTGCTCGACCTCGCCTTGCGAGGCATTGCCGCCGACGATCGGGAAAGGCCCGGGAATGAAGGCGTCGGAATCCGACGTCATGGTCAATTCGAACGCGCCGAGCTTGAAGCGGCACCAGGTTGGCTGCTTGGCGCCCAGTATGCCCCCGGTGGCGCTCGCCGCCGTTGGCAGCAGCAGGGCGGGAATTCCCGACGCCAGCGGAGCTGCCGCCAGCGCCGCACCCGCGCCTAACATGCGCCGCCGCGTCAGCGCCGGGCCGTCCATCGATCCCGATTGGGTATTGCCGTTCCGACCCGTTGCCACGTCGCCTATCCTCTGCAACCTTGCCCGCACGCGCTTGCCCCAGAGGTAGTGGATGTCCGACCCGGCCCGCTTGAACGAACGTGCTGTCAAAGGGCGCCGTGGCGCCAGTGCGCTGTGGCACGTCGATTCCGGCTGGGCATTCTTCGCCGGCCCTCTCGGGCACAACGACAGCCACGCCCACAGCACGGCCGTCTATCTCGCCGGTCTCTACGGTACGTTTCGTCTGCGCGTTGCCGGCGGCGGCTGGGTGTCGTGCCGCAGCGCCGTCATACGCGCCGGAACACCGTACGAGTTCGACGTCGGCGGCGATCCGCTCGGCGTCTTTTATCTGGAGCCAAGCATCGACAGTGCCGATGCGCTGGCGCCGCTCGTCGGAGGCGGCGAGGAGGTGAACGGTGCGCTAGTCGGCAGCGGCGATGGCTCGCCAATGCGCGCGCACTACGAGCGGCGGTCGGACGTCGCGTCCATGCGCGCCGGCATGCTCGACGTCATCGATTTCTCGCAGCGCAAGGCGCGCCGGCAAATCGACCAGCGCATCTGCCGCGCCGTCGGCGAGATGCAGGCGCGCGCCGCCGATGC
>JBDTOR010000044.1:0-16797 GCA_039933175.1 Hyphomicrobium sp.
CGGAATCGATGGCGGCGGCCAGCACGTCGGCGCGCATCACCATGCCGGCCCCGCCGCCGGCCGGCGTATCGTCGACGGCGCGATGCCGGCCGATGCCGAACTCGCGGATGGGGACGGTGCGCAGCGACCACAGGCCGGCCTCCAGCGCCCCGCCGACGAGCGAGATGCCGAGCGGACCCGGGAACATCTCCGGGAACAGCGTCAGCACGGTCGCCCGCCAGGGCGGTCTGCCGTCGCTTGTGGGAATGTGAGGCATTGCTCCTCAGCAGAACTTTCCCTCCCCCCTTGTGGGGGAGGGGCAGGGAGGGGGGTGTCCACGACGTCGGTAGATGCACCACCCCCACCCCGACCCTCCCCCGTCAAGGGGGAGGGAGAAACTCGGTAGCGGCCCGCGATTTCAGGTCAGACGCCCTCGACGATGACCATGTGCAATGTGCCGGCGCCCTGGCGCGCCTTCTTGGCCTCGCTGTACTCGGTGGATTTCGCGTACCCCTCGGCCTTCTCGAAGCTGTCGAACTCCAGCACCACGTTGCGTGCGAGCCCGTCGCCTTCGATGATCTCGGCCTTGCCGCCACGCACGATTGGCTTGCCGCCAAACTTTTCGAGCGCGACCTTCGACTTTGTCACGTACTCGGCCCACTTCTCCGGGTTGGTCACCTCGGCGCGGACGATCACGTACCCTTTCGGCATGGGCTTACTCCTCCCGTCGTTTCTATCAGCTCGGCTTACCGGCCGGCGTCTCCGCTTCGCGGATGTGGTTGATAAAGTTCTCAGCGATCATCCTGGGATCGTCGGCCTGCGTGATCGGCCGGCCGACGACGATGTAGTCGGCGCCGGCGGCGATGGCGCGGCCCGGCGTGGTGACGCGCTCCTGGTCGTCGGTGGCGCTGCCGGTGAGGCGGATGCCGGGTGTCACGATGAGGAAGCCGGGGCCGATGGCCTCGCGGATGCGGCCGGCCTCCTGGCCCGAGGCGATGACGCCGTCGAAGCCGGATTCGCGCGCCAGCTTGGCACGGCGCAGCACCAGGTCGGCGGGGCTGAGCGATGTGCCCTGCTGCTGCAGGTCCTCGGCGGTAAGGCTGGTCAGCACGGTGACGGCGAGCAGCTTGGTCTTGGCGGCGCCACGGCCCGCCACGGCGGCGCGCATGGTCTTGAGGTCGTGGCCGTGCACGGTGAGGAAGTCGACGCCGAACTCGGTCGCGTTGGCAACGGCGCGCTCGACGGTGTTGCCGATGTCTAGCAGCTTCATGTCGAGGAAGACATGCTTGCGCTGGCCCTTCAGCGCGCGGGCCAGCTCCAAGCCGCCGGCGAACAGCAATTCGAGCCCGACCTTGTAGAAGCTGACCGCGTCGCCGAGCTTGGCGACGAGTCGCTGCGCCTCCTCGATCGTCGGCATGTCGAGGGCGACGATAAGGCGGTCTTTGGCGGCTATGCGGTTCATGAGCGGAGTGCTGCCGGTGTGTCATTCCGACATTGGCCGAAGCATCCCCTCACCCGAAAGCTCATTGGCAATCGCTTTCGACCTCTCCCCATGGGAGAGGTGCGGGATGCGAGAGTCTTTCACCTCTCCCAGAGGGAGAGGTCGGCTGGACGCGCGCAGCGCGACAGCCGGGTGAGGGGTTACGACCGAAGTCGGACCTTGGACCGCTACCCATGCAGCACATGCGCGGCGCGCGCAAGCTTCTGAATAAGCGCCTTGAAGTTCTCTTGGCTGTCCTTGTTCACGAGGTGCCCGTCCTCGCCGTAGGCGTCCTTGGCGCGGGGCACGGCGAACTGGTCGGGCAGCACCAGCGCGCCGAGCCCGAGCTCCAGCACCTGACGGACGGTCGTCAGGCTGCGCAGCCCGCCCATGCCGCCGTTGGATGAGGAGCCGAGCGCGAACACGCGGGTCTTGTAGACTTCGGGACCACTGGGGATGGGCTCGCGCACGTGGCTCACCCAGTCGAGCGTGTTCTTGAGCAGCGGTGTGATCGACGCATTATACTCGGGGCTGGCGATGAAAATGCCGCTGTGCGCAGCCATTAGCTCCTTGAACTTGTGGGCATTTTCCGGCTGACCCTCGGCGGCCTCGAGGTCGGCGTTGTAGATCGGCATGGGGTAGTCGCCGAGGTCGGCGAAGGTGGACGGGATGCCGTTGGCCTCGGCGATCATGGTGCCGAGCCGCGCCAGTTTCTTGTTGAACGAGCCGGTGCGCGATGAGCCGGCGAAGAAGAGCAGCCGCACCGGTGTCGTCATCTAGCTTCCCTTGCCTTCGAAAAAGTCTTTGACGCGAGCGAAGAAGCCGGCGCTTTCCGGGCTCGTCTCTTTGTGGCTCTCGCTCTCGAATTCTTCCAGCAGCTCGCGCTGGCGCTTGGTCAGGCTCTTGGGCGTTTCCACCTCGACCTGGATGTACATGTCGCCGTTCACCTTGGAGCGGAGTACCGGCATGCCCTTGCCCTTGAGGCGGAACTGCTTGCCGCTTTCCGAGCCCTCGGGGATCTTGATGCGCGTTGCAGCGCCTTCGACCGTCGGCACCTCGACGTTGCCGCCGAGCGCCGCCGTCGTCATGGCGATCGGCACCTTGCAGAAGATGTCGGCGCCGTCGCGCTGGAAGAACTCGTGCGGCTTGATCGACAGGAAAATGTAGAGATCGCCGGCCGGGCCGCCGCGTAGTCCGGCTTCGCCTTCGCCCGCGAGGCGGATGCGCGTGCCGTCCTCGACGCCGGGCGGAATGTTGACCGAGAGCGTGCGCTCCTTGGTGACGCGGCCCGAACCGTGGCAGTTACCGCACGGGTCTTCGATGGTCTCGCCGCGGCCCTGGCAGTTGGGGCAGGTGCGCTCGATGGTGAAGAAGCCCTGGCTCGCCCGCACCTTGCCATGGCCGGCGCAGGTCGGGCAGGTCGTCGGCTTGGTGCCGGCGCGCGCGCCCGAGCCGGAACATGTTTCACAGGAAACGGAGGTCGGCACGCGGATCTGCGCGGTCTTGCCGACATAGGCTTCCGACAGGGTGATCTCGAGATTGTAGCGCAGGTCGGCGCCGCGTTCGCGGCCGGTGCGGGAGCGCGCCCCGCCGCCGCGACGGCCGCCCATGAACTCGCCGAACAGGTCATCGAAGATGTCCGACATCGACGAAGCGAAGTCGGGACCGAAGCCCCGGCCGCCGCCGCCGCCATGCTCGAAGGCGGCGTGGCCGAAGTGATCGTAGGCGGCGCGCTTCTGCGGATCCTTCAAGACCTCGTAGGCCTCGTTCAGCTCCTTGAAGCGCACCTCGGCGTGCGTGTCGCCGGGATTGCGGTCAGGATGGAGTTCCTTGGCGAGCCGCCGGTACGCGGACTTCAGCTCTTGCTCGCCGGCGCCACGGGCAAGCCCGAGCGTTTCATAGTAGTCGCGCTTGGCCATGTTCAGCGCGGGTCCTTCGGTCTCGTCCACTGGCGATTGCCCTGTAAATTGGAGATAGCGATGTTTTGGGTGCGGGGGAAGGGTCAGCCCGTCCGGAGAGTATGTGGCGCGCCTGCACTGTTGCCGCAACAGGGGGCGTCGGGGCGCCGCGCTTAACAACGAGCCCGGCCAAAAGGCCGGGCTCGGTTCGTTTCAGAGGCTAGTAGAGGCGCGAGGACTAGGCCGACTTCTTCTTGTCGTCCTTAACTTCCTCGAAGTCGGCGTCGACGACGTTCTCGTCGCCGGCGGTCGAGGCACCCTCGGCCCCGCCGCTTTCGCCATCACCGCTCGCACCCTGCTGGGCCGCGTAGATCGCTTCGCCGATCTTCATGGCCGCCTGGGCGAGGTTGGTGGTGGCTGTCTTGATGCGCTCGGCGTCCTCGGAAGACAGGGTCTCCTTGAGGTCGGCGATGGCCTTCTCGACGTCGGGCTTGGCCGCCGCGACGGCCGCATTGGCCTCGTTTTCCTTCAGCTGCTTCTCGGTAGCGTGGACCAGCGCCTCGGCGTGGTTCTTCGCTTCGATCAGCTCGCGCTTCTGCTTGTCCTCAGCCGCGTGCGATTCCGCGTCCTTGACCATCCGCTCGACCTCGGCGTCCGACAGGCCGCCGGAAGCCTGGATGCGGACCGACTGCTCCTTGGCGGTCGCCTTGTCCTTGGCCGAGACGTGCACGATGCCGTTGGCGTCGATATCGAACGTGACCTCGATCTGCGGCACGCCGCGCGGCGCCGGCGGGATGCCGACGAGGTCGAACTGGCCGAGCAGCTTGTTGTCGGCCGCCATCTCGCGCTCGCCCTGGCTGACGCGGATGGTGACGGCGTTCTGGCTGTCTTCGGCCGTGGAGAACGTCTGGCTCTTCTTGGTCGGGATCGTCGTGTTGCGCTCGATGAGGCGCGTGAACACGCCGCCCAGCGTCTCGATGCCGAGCGACAGCGGGGTCACGTCGAGCAACAGGACGTCCTTGACCTCGCCCTGCAGCACGCCGGCCTGAATGGCGGCGCCGACGGCGACGACCTCATCCGGGTTGACGCCCTTGTGCGGCTCCTTGCCGAACAGCTGCTTGACGACTTCCTGCACCTTCGGCATGCGCGTCATGCCGCCGACGAGAACGACTTCGTCGATGTCGGCTGCCTTGAGGCCGGCGTCCTTGATGGCCTTCTCGCACGGACCCTTGGTGCGCGCGATGAGGTCGTCGACGAGGCTCTCCAGCTTGGCGCGGGTGAGCTTCATCGTCAGATGCTTCGGACCCGAGGCATCGGCGGTGATGAACGGCAGGTTGACCTCGGTCTGCGTGGCGCTCGACAGCTCGATCTTGGCCTTCTCGGCGGCTTCCTTCAGCCGCTGCAGGGCGAGCTTGTCGCTGCGCAGGTCGATGCCCTGCTCCTTCTTGAACTCATCGGCGAGGTAGGAAACGAGCTTCATGTCGAAGTCTTCGCCGCCGAGGAACGTGTCGCCGTTCGTCGACTTCACCTCGAACACGCCGTCGCCGATTTCCAGGATCGAGATGTCGAACGTGCCGCCGCCGAGGTCGTATACGGCGATGGTCTGCGAATCTTTCTTCTTCTCGAGGCCGTAGGCGAGGGCTGCTGCCGTCGGCTCGTTGATGATGCGCAGCACTTCGAGGCCGGCGATCCTGCCGGCGTCCTTGGTGGCTTGGCGCTGGGCGTCATTGAAGTAGGCGGGAACGGTGATGACCGCTTGCGTGACCTTCTCGCCGAGCTTGGCTTCGGCGGTTTCCTTCATCTTCTGCAGAATGAAGGCCGAGATCTGTTGCGGCGAATACTGCTTGCCGTGGGCTTCGACCCAGGCGTCGCCGCTGGGACCTTTGACGATCTTGTAGGGGACGAGGTTCTTGTCCTTCTCGACCATCGGGTCGTCGTAGCGGCGGCCGATGAGGCGCTTGATGGCGAAGAACGTGTTGAACGGGTTGGTCACCGCCTGTCGCTTGGCGGGAAGTCCGACGAGCTTCTCATCGTCGGCCGTGAAAGCGACGATCGAAGGCGTGGTGTTCATGCCTTCGGCGTTTTCCAGAACCCTCGGCTTGCCGCCCTCCATGACTGCCACGCACGAGTTCGTGGTTCCGAGGTCGATGCCGATTACTTTAGCCATGTGCCTATCCTCATCCTTCTGCGGCAGACCGTCCGGACCCGAGGTTTCGGCGTCCAGTAAATCCGGCGGCGCGACAGCGCGCGCTCGAGCGGTCCCCTATGGAGCATCCAAACGGTAAACGCCGGTTATATAAGGTGCCGTTTTTGGGGCGCAACGGGCGCGCCTCGTGCGGCAACCTTCAATTTTCCCCACCTAATGGCACTTATCATCACGTTCAAACCTTGGCGCGACGCAAATTAGGCTGCGTCGTCCGATGCTTTGCGCACACCCGGCCGCTCGCCGGAGCCCGGCTTCTCACCGCCCTTGGCGACGACGACCATGGCCGGGCGAAGGACGCGATCCTCTAGCACGTACCCTGGCGCATACACCTGAACGATGGTTCCGGGGGCAACGTCGGCCTGATCGATCTCGATCATCGCCTGGTGCTGGTGCGGGTTGAACGGCTGTCCTTCCGGGTCGAGCCGCTTGACGCCGTTGCGCTCCAGGACGTTGACGAATTCGCGCTCGGTCATGGAGACGCCTTCGACCAGCGCCTTCAGCGCCGGGTCGGCGTCAGCGGCGCCGGGGGGGACCGCGGCCGTGGCACGCTGCAGGTTGTCGCCCACCCCGAGAATGTCGCGCGCGAACTTGGAGATGGCGTACTTGGCCGTGTCTTCTTTGTCGCGCTCGGTGCGCTTGCGCAGATTGTCCATCTCGGCATGAGCGCGTAGCAGCCGGTCGGTCAGGTCGGCGATGCGGCCTTCCAGCGTGGCGAGCTGCGCGTTCGCCTCTTCGGCCCCGGGATCGGTGGCCGCGGCTTCGTCGTTGGGGTCCGGCTTTTGGTTTTCGTCAGCCATTGTCTCTCCGCGCGGGGGCGGATCCTGTGCTGGTGGCTCTCCGGGGGGAGGCCGGGGTCAAATTCGCAAAGATCGCGAGCCCGATATCAGGCGATGTTCTGCAAAAATCAAGTCAACAGTCGGCTAACGAGCTTGGCCGTGTAGTCCACCATAGGAATGATCCGAGCGTAATTGATGCGCGTCGGGCCTATCACGCCCAGCACGCCGACGACCTTGCGGCGCTCGTCGTGGAACGGGGCAACGATCAGCGAGGAGCCCGACAAGGAGAACAATTTGTTCTCCGAGCCGATAAAAATGCGCACCCCGTCGGCACTTTCCGAGAGGCCGAGCAGCTGCACGAGGTCGCGCTGGCGCTCCAAATCGTCGAACAGCAGGCGGATGCGCTCCAGATCCTCCTGGGCGTTGAGGTCCTTCAATAGGTTGGCCTGCCCGCGCACGATGAGGCTCTTGCGGTCGTCGAGCGAGCCGGACCATTCGGCCAGACCTGCCTGGATGACGCGCTTGGTCAACTCGTCGAGTTCCTGCCGCGCCGTCTGCAGCTGCTGCTCGATGCGGGCGCGCGCCTCGCCCATGGTGAAGCCGCGCACGTGAGCGTTGAGATAGTTCGCCGCCTCGATGAGCGCCGACGGCGGCAGCCCCTGCGGCAGGTTGATGATGCGGTTCTCGACCGTCTGATCGTCGCCGACGAGAACGACCAGCGCCTTACCGGGCTCCAGCTGCACGAACTCGATGTGCTTAAGGCGCGTCACCTGCTTGTCGGCGAGCACGACGCCCGCACAGTGCGACAGGCCGGAGATCATCTCGCCGACCTCGCGCAGCACGTCGTCGACGGTGGTGGTGCGCTTGCCGGCGATGTGCGCCTCGATCTGCCGGCGGTCCTTGCTGGTGAGATCGCCGACCTCGAGCAGGCCGTCGACGAACAGCCGCAACCCGAGCTGCGTCGGCAGGCGACCGGCGGAAGTATGCGGCGCCACGATCAGCCCCAGCTGCTCCAGGTCCGACATTACGTTGCGGATCGAGGCGGGCGAAAGCGCCATCGGCAGCACGCGCGACAGGTTGCGCGACCCGACCGGCTCACCGGTTTCGAGGTAGGACTCGACGATCTGCCTTAAGATTGTGCGGGAGCGCTCGCTCAGCTTGGTGAGCTCGCTCACGCCTTCGGTCATCGATCGGGTTATGTTCGAACCTCGCCTGCAGCTGCTCAAGATTAGAGATGCGGGACCGTCTTCGTCAAATTAGGCGGTGGTTTTGGTTGAAGCGCGGCGGGCCGTCCCGTAGGTTCGGCGCAAATTCAACCCCGCAACGATCAGGTCGGCACCCCGCAATGCGCCCTTCGAAACGCAGCCCCGACGAGCTACGCCGCGTCTCCATCGAGCGCGCTGTGTCAAAGCACGCCGAGGGTTCTTGCCTGATTAAGTTCGGGGATACCCACGTCTTATGCACGGCGAGCCTCGAAGAGCGGGTGCCCCCGTGGCTCAAGGGCCAGGGCCGCGGCTGGGTGACGGCCGAGTACGGCATGCTGCCGCGCGCCACCAACGATCGCATGCGCCGCGAAGTGACGGTCGGGCACGCTTCGGGCCGTACGCAGGAGATACAACGTTTGATCGGTCGCGCCCTGCGCGCCATCGTCGACCTGCCGAAGCTGGGCGAGCGCCAGATCAGCGTCGACTGCGACGTGATCCAGGCGGACGGCGGCACGCGCACGGCGGCCATCACCGGCGCCTGGGTGGCGCTGTACGACTGCATCCAGTGGATGAAGCTGCGCGACATGGTGAAGGACGACGTGCTGCGCGATCACATCGCGGCGGTGAGCTGCGGCCTCTACAAGGGCACCGCGGTGCTCGATCTCGACTATGCCGAAGACTCCGCGGCCGAGGCGGACTCCAACTTCGTCATGACCGGCTCGGGTGGTATCGTCGAAGTGCAGGGCACGGCCGAGACGGTCGCCTTCAGCCAGGAAAGCTTCGATCAGCTGATGGCGCTGGCCAAGAAGGGCATCGGCGAGCTCGTGGCGTTGCAGAAGCTGACGGTGTCCTAATGCGGGCAGTGGGCAATAGGCAGTGGGCAGTACGTTCGCGCCTCTTGCTGCCTACTGCCTCCTGCCTACTGCCCGAGTGAACATGACCCCTTCAGGCATCCTCGAGACCGTTCTCTATGCGCGCGACCTGAGCGCCATCGAGGACTTCTATCGCCGCACGCTGGAGTTGGAGCCGTTCGCCAAGGTTGACGGCCGCCACGTGTTCTTTCGGCTCGGCGATCAGATGCTGCTCATCTTCAATCCGCTGACGACGACGAAGCCACCGGCCGACGACGCCGCGCTTCCCTTGCCGCCACATGGCGCGGATGGGGAGGGCCACGTGTGCTTCCGGGCAAGTGCCGAGGAGGTCACCGCCTGGCGCGCGCACCTCGAGAAGGAAGGCGTCGTCATCGAGGCCGACTTCGAGTGGCCCGAAGGCGGACGCTCGATTTATTTCCGCGACCCTGCCGGCAATTGCCTGGAATTCGCCGAGCCGCGCATCTGGGGTCTCTCGTGAAGGTTCGGAAATGACTCGACGGCTGCAGCGCGGCGACCGCCTCGTCGTCGCCACTCACAACCCGGGCAAGGTGTGGGAGATCAACAAGCTGATCGAGCCCTATGGCCTGGCGGCGGTGTCCGCGGGCGAGCTTGGGCTGACCGAGCCGGCCGAGACCGAGACGACCTTCGAAGGCAACGCCAAGCTAAAGGCGCTGTTCGCCGCCGAGGGCTCGGGGCTGCCGGCGCTGGCCGACGACAGCGGCATCGAGATCGACGCGCTGGGCGGGGCGCCGGGGGTCTACACGGCCGACTGGGCCGGCCCCAAGCGGGACTTCTCCATCGCCATGCAGCGCGTCCACGACGAACTGGTCGAGCGGCAGGCCTGGCGCGGCACCCCGCTGCGCGCCAACTTCATCTCGGTGCTGTGCCTTGCCTGGCCGGACGGGCAAACCCAGCTGTTCGAGGGCAAAGTTTACGGTCATGTCGTTTGGCCGCCGCGCGGCGGCAACGGTTTCGGCTATGATCCGATCTTCATCGCCGACGGCCACGAGCATACGTTCGGCGAAATGGAGCCGGCCAGCAAATATGCCATCTCGCACCGAACCCGCGCCTTCGACCACTTCAAGCGGGCCGTCCTTGATGCACCCGGCTGATCCGCTGCGTGCCGACGATGCCGGGTTCGGCGTCTACGTGCACTGGCCGTTCTGTGCCCAGAAGTGCCCCTACTGCGACTTCAACAGCCATGTCCGCTTCGGCGGCATCGACGAGCCGCGTTTTCGCGCCGCCTTCCTGCGCGAGCTGGAGCATACGGCGCAACGCACCGGGCCGCGCACCGTGTCGAGCATCTTCTTCGGCGGCGGCACGCCATCGTTGATGCAGCCGGAGACCGTCGGCGCCATCCTCGATCGCATCGCCGCGTTCTGGGACGTCGAGCCCGGCGCCGAGATTACGCTCGAAGCCAACCCGGGCAGCGTCGAGGCGAGCCGCTTTCGCGGCTATCGCACGGCGGGCGTCAATCGCGTGTCGCTCGGCGTGCAGTCGCTGCGCGACGACATCCTGAAATCGCTGGGCCGCATTCACTCCGCCGACGAAGCCAAGGCGGCCATCGAGATCGCCCGCACGACGTTCGAGCGCTTCTCTTTCGATCTCATCTATGCGCGACCCAAGCAAACGGTTGCGGATTGGCAGGAAGAGCTGCGCGATGCGCTGGCCATCGCCGAGCAGCACCTGTCGCTGTACCAATTGACCATCGAGCCGGAGACTCCGTTCGCCGCCCTGCACGCCGCCGGCAAGCTCGTCATCCCCGATGAAGAAGCCTCGCTGGCGCTATACGACGCAACGCAGGCGCTGACCGCCGCGGCGGGGCTGCCGGCCTACGAGATTTCCAACCACGCGGCGCCCGGCGAGGAGAGCCGCCACAACCTCATCTATTGGCGCTACGGCGAGTACGCCGGCTGCGGGCCGGGCGCGCACGGGCGCCTCTCCATCGGCGGGGTGCGGCACGCGACCAGCACCGAGCGTCACCCGGAGCGCTGGGCGTCTCTGGTCGAGGCACACGGCCACGGCCTCATCGAGGAAACGCCGCTGGCGTGCGCCGAGGAAGCCGACGAGATGCTACTCATGGGGCTGCGCCTCGGCGAGGGCGTCGACCTGGCGCGGCTGGAGCGGGTGAGCGGCGTGCGGCCGTCGCCGGCCACGATCGCGACGCTGACACAGCAAGGCCTCATTGAAGCGGTCCCTGGCACGCGGCGCATCCGCGCCACCGGCAACGGCCGCTTCATCCTCAACGAGATCGTGCTGCGTCTCGCCATGAGCTTCACGAGCAGCGCCGCCAGCCGTCCGCTCAATCAACTCCCACCAGCCGCCGAGTAAGCACCCGACATGATGCGACGCATGTACGACTGGATGATGGGCATGGCCGGTAGCCCGCGTGCCCCGTGGGCGCTGGCCATCGTCTCGTTCATCGAGAGTTCGTTCTTCCCGATCCCGCCCGACGTCATGCTGATCCCGATGGTGCTCAGGGATCGCTCGAAGGCGTGGTGGTACGCGACCATCGCTACCGTCGCCTCGGTGCTCGGCGGCCTGCTCGGCTATGCCATCGGCTATTTTTTCTTCGAGGGGATCGGCAAGCCGATCCTCCATTTCTACGGCAAGGAGCACGCGCTCGATAGTTTCATCCAGTTCGTGCACGAGTACGGGGTCGAGGCCGTCATCATCAAGGGCATGACGCCGATCCCGTTCAAGGTGGTGACGATCGCCGCCGGCGTCGCGAAAATGGATCTGCTTGCCTTCATCGGCGCCAGCATCATCGCCCGCGCCATGCGGTTCTATCTCGTCGCGGCGCTGCTCTACTTTTTCGGCCAGCCGATCCGCGAGTTCATCGAGCGGCGGCTGACGCTAGTGACGACGGTGTTTGTCGTGGTCTTGGTCAGCGGGTTCGTGGCTGTTAAATACCTCTTCTAGTCGTGCGTATCGCAGGTGCTCCGATGACGATGGCCGCTCCCGACCCGACCGTGCATTCGGCGTATCGTTTCGGCGCCTTGGCGCTGCTGATTGCCGCCGGCTCGATTCTCATCGCGCTGGGCTTCGAACATCTCGGCGGCCTCGCCCCCTGCGAACTCTGCCTGGAGCAGCGTTACGCTTATTATGCGGGTGTTCCGCTGCTGTTTCTGGCACTCGTGGCGTTGAGCGCCGGACAGCCGCGCGCCGCCATGATCGTATTTTGCATCGTTGCCCTGGCGTTTCTCGCCAACGCCGTGCTCGGCGTCTATCACGCGGGCGCCGAGTGGCAGTTCTGGCCGGGGCCTGTCGCCTGCTCGGGATCGCAGGCGATCACCACCAACGCCGGCAGCATGCTCGATGCGCTGCAGAACACCAAAGTCGTGCGCTGCGATGTGGCGGCGTGGCGCTTGGCGGGCATCTCGTTCGCCGGCTGGAATGTTGTGGCTTCGCTGCTCATCGTGTGGCTGAGCATCCGCGCCACGTTTGAAGCGCTGCACGCGCGCTGAAGCTTTCGCACGCCGCGCCGTAGCGAAAAGTTATCCACAGAACAATCGCATATCGGCGCCGGCGATTTTCGTTCAGCAACTGTCAAGCTAAATACCGTGGGTCCGACACGGCGCCGCCATTCCGTGGTCAAAATGTAACGGTCTATTCGTCTCGTTCGCGGAACACGCAGTGAAGAGTTCGCGTTGAAGACACGAAAGAGCCCTCCGACACTTCAAGAGCCCAGCAGTTCTCTCGCGTATCGAGAACGAAGTTTCGAAGGCCAGTCGGCCAGTTGCGTACGGCGAGTAGCGTTCAGCCGGTCAGCGTCTTGAGAGTTCAGCGTCCCGCGTAAGAGTTTCGTCAGCCGCGTTCTCCTGTCCTGCGTTGCGACCGCGTCAGTCACTTCGGGAACCCCGCATCCCGCTTGGTTGCGTTAGTAGCGTCCTCGTCCAGTCAGTCGCGTCAGCGTCAGTCCCCATTCAGTAGTGCGTTTGTAAGCGTTGAGTCCGTTGCGTCTTGTGGCGTCGGGTTGCGTTCCGTTGCGTCTTTAGTTGCGTGCCGTCAGTTGCGTTCGTGTGCGTCAGCCAACACTCCCCCTACAGGCGCGCTCCTCCCCCATCGAGCGTGCGTTGCAAATCGAGGCGAACCGCCCGGAGGCAAGGGTCTCCGCGTACTTCCGGGCGGTTGCACCTGAATAGAGTGAGTTGAGTTGGTTGCGTCATCAGTGAGTAGCGTCAGTTGCGTCATGCGTCGGTCAAGTCAGTCAGTCATCAGTCAGTGAGGTGTGCCGTGGCGTCTCAGTCGCATTCGTGGCGTTCGCTTTCGGAAGTTGTCGGTGAGGTCATCGTTGCTATCGGCAGTCCGTCTCCAGCGACGGTCGTTCCCATAGCGTCGGCGTCGACAAGGTAGTTCGCCGCGTATTCGTTTCGGAGGGGATAAAGAGGGACCTTCCAACGAGCTGGCAAGCATGCGGAGCGTAGGAGTCCCCGCAGGCCTCCACCGAGACACCACGTGACCTGGTCTCGCGTTGTGGTGTTACACGCTCTGTGTGCTTGCCAACCAACCAAAGCTCCGCGCCGGAGCACTCAAGCGGCGCACCCACGAGCCCGCGCCGGGCCACTTGAACGGCGCAAGAATGAGGAGGTCGTCAGATGAGTTTCAATCACGTCAATCCGCTGCAGTGGCATCAGGCCGTCGGCATCGCCCGTCAGTCGTGCGCTCGCTTCTTCCGCGATGGCGGAGCACCGGTGGACGCGCTGCACGCCTTCGGGCTGAGCGCCGACGAGCGCGGTGCGCACGATTGGAGCCGTGCCGTCGAGGCGATTGCAGAATCGTTGTGCGCTGCCCCCATGCGTCGCGCCGCCTAAAGCATCTACCGTCGTCCTTCCAGAGCGACGAAGGCCCCGGCAACCGCATTGCCGGGGCCTTTCTATTTTGATCGCGGTACGCGTGGGCGCTTACGGCTCGAGTTCGGTATCCCAGTAGAGATAGTCGAGCCAGCTCTGGTGCAGATAGTTGGGCGGGAACAGCCGCCCGTTGCGATGCAGCTCGAATACCGTCGGGCGGTAGGGCGACTGCTTCGGCAGCATCCCGGCCTCGTCCGGCATGGCGCCGCCCTTGTCGAGATTGCACGGCGCGCAGGCGGCGACGACGTTATCCCACCTGGTCTGGCCGCCGCGCGAGCGCGGGATCAGATGGTCGAACGTCAGGTCTTCCTTGGAGCCGCAGTACTGGCAGGTGAAGCGGTCGCGCAGGAACACGTTGAAGCGCGTGAACGCGGGATACAGCGCCGGCTTCACGTAGGTCTTGAGCGAGACGACGCTCGGCAGCTTCATCTCGAAGGAGGGGCTGCGGACGAAGCGGTCGTATTCGGAGACGATGTTGACGCGTTCGAGAAATACAGCCTTCACCGAGTCCTGCCAGCTCCAGAGCGATAACGGGTAATAGCTCAGGGGCCGGAAGTCGGCGTTTAGGACGAGTGCCGGAAAGGTATCCGGAATGGCCGCATGCGCATCCACGTTACGGGCGTCCTCGGTTCACTCAGGCGAATCGCGTTCTCCTCGACGTTCGGCCGGGATACTAGCGGCGCATATCAACTCTGTGAAGCACTCGGCCCGCAGCCGCCGGGAGAGTGTGTCTGCGGCACGTAAGGCCACGCAAACTAGGCGTTTTTTTGGACCAGCAAGGCGCGGTCGGCCACCTTGTAGTACGCCCACAGAAGGTGGGCGGCGACGCCACGCCACGGGCGCCAGCGTTCGGCGATGGCAAAAAGCTCATCGCGCGAGGGCCGCTCAGGCAGGCCGAGGGCGGCACGCGCGGCGATCTGCAGGGCCAAATCGCCGGCGGCGAATGCGTCGGCCCGGCCGAGGCAGAACAGCAGGTAGATGTCGGCGCTCCATGGGCCGATGCCGGGCAGGGCGGTGAGCGCCTCGTGCACCTCGGTCTCCGGCGCGTTCGCCAGCTTGTCGAGGTCGAGGCCGCCGACCATGGCGGCGCTCGCGGCACGCAGCGTCTTCACCTTGCCTTGCGACAGACCGGCGGCGCGCAGTTCACCGTCGCTCAGCTTCAGAAACGCCTTGGGCGTCATCGGGCGCACCGCAGTTTGCAGCCGTCCCCAGATCGCCTGCGCGCTGGCCAGCGACAGCTGCTGGCCGACGACGATACGAGCCAGGCCCTCGAACCCGGCGGTGTGCTGGCGCAGCGGCGGGTCGCCGGCGTGGTCGTGCACGAGGCGCATGTGCGGACACTTGCGGCGCAAGGCGCGGATGCCTTGGCGCATCGCGTCGTCGCTGAGGGTGATGGGCGCCGTCGGTGTACGCTTCATGTGCATGGCTTACGCGGATCGCTTCTCCAAGGGTCGCATACAAAGTAGGATCATGACTGCGCGTTCGCAAAGCGGCGGGCTTTGCGCGTGTCTCGGAGTGCTGTGCGATGTGGCATCTGTCACGGGCGGCAACTTCACTTTTGACCTTTGCGATTTTGGTCTCGATCGCCGGCGGCATCGCCGCTGAGGCTGCCGATTGGCGGCGCGATTGGGCGACCTTGCGCAACGAGCGCCACGGCTTTCTCATCGCCTACCCCAGCGAAGTCTTTCAGCAGACAGGCGAGCCTCGAACCGACGAGGGCCGCGTGCTGTATTCGCGCGACGGCAAGGCCCAGCTGCTCGTCGGCGCCTTCCTCAACGAGGACGAGACGACGCTGGGCGACTATCGCCAGTTCCTCATGCAGGAGAACTACGCCGGCGCCGACATTGATTACGCCCCCGTGCGCGGCAAATGGTTCGTCATCTCGGGGACGATCGGCGACCGCGAGTTCTACGAGCGCGTCAGCTTCACCTGCAACGGCCACCTGATAAATAGTTGGGCGATGATCTACCCAAAGGCCGAGCGCCGCTTCTACAATCGCGTCATCGAGGGGGTCGCGCGGACCTACCTGCCCGGTGCCGGCCGTACCGGCCAATGCGACTGAGGCTCGGCCCCAGGGCCCTATGACTGCTCCGGTTCTCCGATTTGCGCCGAGCCCCAACGGGCCGCTGCACCTCGGCCATGCGCTGTCGGCGCTGGCGGGGTTCGACATGGCGCGCGACCTCGGCGGCCGCTTCCTCGTGCGCATCGAGGATATCGACGTCGCCCGCTGCCGCGAGGAGTATGTGGCCGGCATCTTCGAGGATCTCGCCTGGCTCGGGCTCGATTGGGAGGCGCCAGTGCTGCGCCAGTCGGAGCACTTTGCCGACTACGCGGATGCCGCACAGCGGCTCGAGGCGCTATGTGTGCTCTACCCGTGTTTTGCCTCGCGTAGCGAGATCGAGGCTGCGGCGGTGCCCGGGGCGCTCGATCCCGACGGGGCGCCGCTCTATCCCGGCTTGCACAAGGGGATGGCGCGGGCGGAGATCGACCGGCGCATGCACAACGGCGAGCGCTTTGCGCTGCGCCTCGACATGCAGCGGGCGCGCGACCTGGCGCGCGAGCGGCTGCGCGGGGATCGGCTCACCTTCACCGAGCTCGGCGAGGATGGCCGGCCGCAGGTCTTGAACGCGCGGCCCGAGCAGTGGGGTGACGCAGTCATCCTGCGCAAGGACGTGCCGACGAGCTATCACCTCGCCGTCGTCGTCGACGATGCACGGCAAGCCATCACGCACGTGACGCGCGGGCGCGACCTGTTCCAGGCGACCGGCCTGCACCGACTGCTGCAGGTGCTGCTCGACCTGCCGCAGCCGCTCTACCGGCACCACCGCCTGCTGGCCGGCGCCGACGGGCGCAAGCTGTCGAAGAGCGACGGCGCCTCCGGCCTGGCCGAGTTGCGCGCCGGCGGCGTTTCCCCCGCCGACGTACGCCGCATGCTCGGCCTCTAGCCGCGGGGCGCGGCCCTTCACCTCTCTCGTCATGGCGAAGCCATGCTCCGCATGGACGCAGATGAGCTTCCGGGTGAGGGGTTAGTCAATTTCGGAAATGCACTGAGACGGATCAGCCCCTCACCCGGCTCGCATGCTTGGCATGCTGCGCCGACCTCTCCCCTTGGGAGAGGTGAAGCGGGACGGGAGAAGTCTGGGCGCCTCTTTGATGATGCGAGAAGGAGCGGGAGCGGCTAAGCCACGGGCAAAGCGCCGTCTTTTATGGTTTGGTTAGCGGTTCGCTAACAATTGTCTGAAAAGATTACGATTGAGGTGCAGCAACATCCGTCACGCAAAGAGCACGCCATGGCAACATACGCTCAGAACCTATTGGCATTTCACGCGAATAAGTACAGCTTGGCCATCCAGCCAGTCGTTGCGTCGCTAACGCGTGCCGCCCGCCAGTTCGTACTGGCCGCCGGAGCCCATGCAACCTTAGCCAAGAACGCCATGACGCAGCGCCTCCACATGCTCCGCCGCTTCTTCACCTACGGCAACCTGGCCTTGGCCGGCGGCCTATGGGTGACACTGGCGCTGGGCGACG
>JBDTOR010000045.1:0-16704 GCA_039933175.1 Hyphomicrobium sp.
TTAGGCCTGCCGCCAGCGTTCGTTCTGAGCCAGGATCAAACTCTCAGATTGAAAGTTTAATACTGGTTTGGCTTGAAGATAAACTTCAAGGATAACTGCGTAACGGGCACCTTCACACTCATGCACCACACCCAGGTTGCCCCGAATGCACTGCACTTGGTGATGGCTATAGAAACGCAGTATCGCCAGAGTCTCTTTCTGATCCTCAACGCCACTTACGTGACGCCTTCGGATCCGCCAGGACTCCGCCGCCTGCGTTTCCCTTCCTTCAATTCAATTTTCAAAGAGCAACTCGGCGACACGTATCCCTGAGCCGGCCAAACTTGACAGGCTCCGAAGACAACGAGGCCCCTACCGGTTAGTCCCGGTTGAGAACCCGAGGTGTCGTGAGACGATTTGGGCGGCGAAGCATCGTGTGCCCCGCCCAGCCAGTGAATTAATACCAACGCGTTAGCGTTGTCAACTCCCCGGCTTAAAAATTCCTTCGAACGCCAACCCGGCCACTTCGATCATCCAGCGTTTGGGCGCTTCTGACCGGCCCGACCGGCTTGTCGTCTCGGGACCGGGGTGTATCTATGACCGTTGTTCCGAACTTGCAAGCCCCTAAATCTGATTTTTTTGATTCGCGCGCCGCGGGGGGCAAATCGTTAACGCCGATCGCCCCCGGCGGCGGCGTTCTAGGGGGCCAGTCACTGCCATCACGCTGCCCGCTTTGTGCGGCTCGATCCGGCGGTTCGCGTTGTCCCCAATGGTAAAACTCGAACGCGTCGGCGGCAACAGTTTGCTGTAGTCTGCCCGCGCGTCGCGATTTTAGACGTTGCCGGGGTGATTGCGGACTTGCGCCGCCCCGCTGGATCAGCGCCGCGGCTATTCGTACTGGGGGAAGGTTCTAAGCCAAGTGGTCGACCGGCGCCGCTATTCTCCGCACGGACGCTTTGGCGCGCTCGCTGCTGCAAAGCGGGAGAGCAGCGGGCTACCGCAGCTCTATCGCGGCCGCGCTGCGAGTTCTTTCAAGGATCTATACGAGACCGACCACGCCGAGAGCCGCCAGGGCGGCCGCTTCCGCTGGCTGATCAGCACCTGCCTTGCCGGCACGGTCGGTGCCATTTCCATTCTCGTCGTCATCTACGGCTCGGCCGACAAGCACGAGACCCACGGCGGCTTCCTGCCCGGCCTGACGGAGCTTGGAGAAGCAAACCTCACCGGACGCGACGGGCTGTTCGCTCGTAGCAGCGAAGGCCTCAAGTGGGCGGCGCCGAAGAGCGACCGGCTGAACATCACCAGCGGCGCAGTCACGGTCCGCTATCTCGTCAACGAGTCCGTCAAGCAGCGCCGCCTCGGCCGCGAATACATCCACGCCAAGCCCTACGTGCGCATCGTCGGGCGCCTAGTACCGGTGCCGGCCGACGCTAAGGAAAAGGTCCCGCCGTTCAATCCGCTCAGCCTCTACGCGACACAGACGGTGAACCCCGGCGAGGACAACGAGTCCGACGCGCCCGAAAACGGCAACGTTTCCGTCAACGTCATCGAGCTGTTGGGCGGCATCCTGCCCGACGAGGACGGACAGGAACTCGAGGATGCCGAGGTTCTGCAGCACGTTGCCGAAGCCAAAGAGGCCGAGATCGAGGCGGAGCGTATCCGCGCCGGCGCCGAGGCCGAGGGCAACCGCGTTCCGGGTGCCGACGGCACGCCGCTCGGCGCCGAGGGCGCGGAAGGCGCCGCTGCCCCAAACACCACTGTCCTGGTCAAGCCGACCCAGGAGGAAGAGGACACGCTCGCCGACCTCGAGGGGCGCGAGACGCAAGTGTTCCGCGTCGGGGCCGGCGATACCTTGCGCAAGATCCTGCAGCGCGCCGGGGCCGACACCTGGACCGCCAAGGGCATGATCGAATCCGCCCGCAACATCTTCCCCGAGGCCAGCCTCGAAGCCGGACAGGAGGTGCGCATTACGCTCGTGCCGTCGCTGACCCGCAAGGACAAGAAAGAGCCGGCGCGGTTTAGCGTCTTCTCCGATGGGCACGATCATCTCGTCACCGTCAACCGCAGCGCCGCCGGCGAATTTGTCGCCAGCAAGACGTCAGCGATCGGCGAAGAGATCGCCAATGCGGCACTCGACAACAACGACCGGGCATCGACGTCGAGCGTCTATGCCAGCGTCTATTACGCCGGCCTTCTGCAGCACGTGCAGCCCGATTCGATCATGAAGGTCATGAAGATCCACGCCTCGCAAACCGACTTCCGGCGGCGTCTGCGGCCCGGCGATGCGGTGGAGTTCTTCTTCGACATGAAGGACGATCCGAAGGCCGATACGCCACCCGGCGAGCTGCTCTACACCTCGATCACCAGCGGCGGCGAAACCTACCGCTTCTACCGCTATCGCACGCCCGACGGCATCGTCGACTACTACGACGAGAAGGGTAACAACTCGAAGCAGTTCCTCATGCGACGCCCCGTACGCGGCGATGTCCGCCTCGCCTCCGGCTTCGGCATGCGCTTCCATCCGCTGCTCAACGAGCGGCGCATGCATACCGGCGTCGACTGGGCCACATCACCCGGCACGCCGATTCTCGCCGCCGGCACCGGCGTCGTCGAGGAAGCCGGCCGCAAGGGCCAGTACGGCAACTACATCCGCATCCGGCACCCCAACGGCTATCACACCGCCTACGGCCATATGCTGCGCTTCCGCAAGGGCATGGCGGCGGGCGTAAAGGTCCGCCAGGGCGAGATCATCGGCTACGTCGGATCGACCGGCCTCGCCTCCGGACCGCATCTCCACTACGAGGTGCTGATCAACTCGCGCTTCGTCGATCCGCTGGCCATCCAAGTGCCGCGCGAGCGCGAGCTTACCGGGCGTCAGCTGGCCGAGTTCCAGAAGGAGCGCGCGCGCATCGACGAGCTGCTCCACCTGGCCCCGGTGATGACCGCGAGCAGGTAAGGCGGACGTCCGGGTATTGTCATCCTCCAGCACCCCTTGTCATCCTTGTTGCCGGGATCCATCTAGCCACGAACGTTGCGCTTGCTGATGGATGGATCCCGGGGACCAGCCCCGGGATGACGAAGGACGCAGCAAGCGAGGAGCTGGGTCATCGGGACAAGCCCGAGGATGACAAAAGTTGCGGCGTCAGACCCTCGCCGGATCTGACGCCCATGGCCGCTACGCTGCGGCCTTCACCGGCTGGCCGTTAAGAACGAGCTCGCCATCGCGAACACTGATGCGCACCTTGTCGCCGTCCTTGATGCGTCCCGCCAGGATCTGCTCGGCGAGCGGATCCTGCACGTGGCGCTGAATGACGCGCTTCAGGGGGCGCGCACCGTAGGCCGGGTCGTAGCCGCGGTTGGCGAGCCACGTGCGGCCGGCATCGTCCAGCTCGACGATGATCTTGCGATCGGCCAGCAGCTTGTCGAGGCGCTTCATCTGGATGTCGACGATCTTGCCCATCTCCGACCGCTGCAAACGGTGGAAAAGAATGATGTCGTCCAGACGGTTGAGGAACTCGGGGCGGAATTTCTGCCGCACCTCGCCCATCACCAGATCGCGAACGAGGTCGGTGTCCTCGCCTTCCTTCTGGTTGACGAGATACTCGGCCCCGATGTTCGACGTCAGGATGATGATGGTGTTGCGGAAGTCGACCGTGCGGCCCTGGCCGTCGGTCAGGCGTCCGTCGTCGAGCACCTGCAGCAGCACATTGAATACGTCGGGGTGCGCCTTCTCGATTTCGTCGAACAGGATCACCTGATAGGGCCGCCGCCGCACCGCCTCGGTGAGCGAGCCGCCCTCCTCGTAGCCGACATAGCCCGGCGGGGCGCCGATGAGGCGCGCCACCGAATGCTTCTCCATGTATTCGCTCATGTCGATGCGAAAGAGCGCCGCCTCGTCGTCGAACAGGAATGCGGCCAGCGCCTTGGCGAGCTCCGTCTTGCCGACGCCCGTCGGCCCGAGAAACATGAATGAGCCGATCGGCCGGTTGGGGTCCTGCAGGCCGGCGCGGGCACGCCGCACGGCCGTCGAGACGGCATCCACCGCCTCGCGCTGGCCCACGACGCGCTTGGCCAGCGCATCTTCCATGTTGAGGAGCTTCTCGCGCTCGCCCTCGAGCATGCGGTCTACTGGAATGCCGGTCCAGCGCGACACGACGCCGGCGATCTGGTCGGGCGTCACTGCCTCCTCGACCATGGTGCCCTTGGCCTCCTGCGCCTCGATCACCTGCAGCTTCTTCTCCAACTCGGGGATCTTGCCATAGGCAAGCTCGCCTGCCTTCGCGAGGTCGCCGCGGCGCTGCGCCTTGTCCAGCTCGGTGCGCGCGTGGTTGAGCTCCTCCTTCAGCTTCTGGGCGCTCCCGAGCTTCTCTTTCTCGGCCTGCCAGTTCTGCGTCAGGATCTGGCTCTCCTCCTCGAGGTCGGCGATTTCCTTCTCAATGTTGGTGAGGCGGTCCTTCGATGCGACGTCGCTCTCCTTGCGCAGTGCCTCGCGCTCGATCTTGAGCTGCATCAGCTCGCGATCGATGCGGTCCAGCTCTTCCGGCTTGGAATCGAGTTGCATCTTGAGGCGCGAGGCGGCCTCATCCATGAGGTCGATCGCCTTGTCGGGTAGGAAGCGGTCGGCGATGTAGCGGTTCGACAGCGTCGCGGCGGCGACGAGCGCGCTATCGGTGATGCGCACGCCATGATGCAACTCGTACTTTTCCTTGAGGCCGCGCAGGATCGAAATCGTGTCCTCGACGCTCGGCTCGTTGACGAACACCGGCTGGAAGCGCCGCGCCAATGCGGCATCCTTCTCGATGTGCTTGCGGTACTCGTCGAGCGTGGTCGCGCCGATGCAGTGCAGCTCACCGCGGGCGAGGGCCGGCTTCAGCAAGTTGCCGGCATCCATCGAGCCCTCGGTCTTGCCGGCGCCGACGATGGTGTGCAGCTCGTCGATGAACAGGATGATGCGGCCGCCTTCGGACTGCACCTCATTCAGTACGGACTTTAGCCGCTCCTCGAACTCGCCGCGATACTTTGCCCCGGCGATGAGCGCGCCCATGTCGAGCGACAGCAGCTTCTTGTCCTTGAGGCTGTCAGGCACGTCGCCCTGAACGATGCGCAACGCCAAGCCCTCGGCGATGGCGGTCTTGCCGACGCCCGGCTCGCCGATGAGCACCGGGTTGTTCTTCGTGCGCCGCGACAGCACCTGGATCGTACGGCGGATTTCCTCGTCGCGGCCGATGACCGGGTCGAGCTTGCCCGCTGCCGCCGCCTCAGTGAGGTCGCGCGCATAGCGCTTCAGCGCATCGTAGCCCTGCTCGGCCGATGCGGTGTCGGCGGTGCGGCCCTTGCGGATGTCGTTGATCGCCGTGTTGAGGCCCTGCGCCGTGACGCCGGCATCGGCGAGGATCTTGGCGGCATCGGTGCCCTTCTCGAGCGCCAGCGCCAGCAGCAAGCGCTCCGCCGTCACGTACTTGTCGCCGGCCTTCTCGGCGATCTTCTCGGCGGAATCGAACACGCGGGCGAGTTCGGAGGCCATGTAGAGCTGGCCCGAGCCGCCGCCCGAAACCTTCGGACGCTTGGCGAGTGCCGCCTCGACGGCGTTGAGCGCCGCCTTGGGGTCGCCACCCGCCTTGCGGATCAGCCCGGCGGCGAGGCCCTCGTTGTCGTCGAGCAGCACTTTCAGCAAGTGGTCGGGCGAAAACTGCTGATGGCCCTCGCGCAGCGCAAGGCTCTGCGCCGCCTGCACGAAACCGCGAGCGCGGTCCGTAAACTGTTCAAGATTCATTGGTCCCTCCTCGGCGCACCGATCCGCCCTAACGGCACGGCCCGGCACCTTCTACGTCAGGATTATGGTGGCTTCCGCCGACCTCGCCGGTAGCGGCAGCATCGTTCGGAAACCTTTCCAACAGGTGATATAGTGTGCTCGAAATCGGACAAAAGAGCTTACGCCGGTCCGATCCGGCCCGCTTTGAGTTTCATCGACAATGCCCGCTGCGAGCGGACCTAGCGTCCGCGGTCTCTACCGCTATCCCATGAAAGGCATGTCGCCCGAGGCGATGCCGCAGATGCCGCTGCGTGCCGGCGGTACGGCCCCGTTCGACCGCGCCTACGCCGTGGAAAATGGTCCCGGACGCTTCGATCCCGAGCACCCGGCGCACCTGCCGAAGATCAACTTCCTTATGCTCATGCGCAACGAGCGCCTGGCGACGCTGGAGACGCGTTTCGACGACGCGACCGAGACGCTGACCATCCTGCGCGACGGCAAGCAGGTGGCGCGCGGCGATCTGCGCACGCCCATCGGCCGCAAGATGATCGAGCAGTTTCTGGGCGCCTACATGGAGGCGGAGTTGCGCGGCGCCCCGCGCGTGGTGTTCGCCCCCGGGCACAGCTTTTCGGACGTCGCAGCCAAGTGCCTGCACATCGTCAATCTAGCATCGGTTCGTGAATTGGAGCGCGTCGTGGGCCGCACGGTGAGCCCACTGCGCTTCCGGCCCAACGTGATCATCGATGGGGCGGAGCCGTGGGCCGAGTTCACTTGGATCGGCCAGCCTCTGCAGCTGGGGGCCTTGCCTTTCGAGGTGTTGAAACGCACCGAGCGCTGCGCGGCGACCAACGTCGATCCCGGCACGGGCAAGCGCGACATGGCCATTCCGGCCGCTTTGCAGCGCGCCTTCGGCCATACGGACTTTGGAATTTACGCGCGCGTCATGGCCGACGGCACCATCGCGGTCGGCGACCCGGTTGCCGGATAGGCCGATGAACTTATTTGGACGAATGGCTGACGCCAAGGCGCTCACGATCCTTGCGGCGCCGACGCGCGCAGAACCACGAGGCCTTTAAAGCCGTGGACGAGATAAGGCGCTAACTTCAGTCGCGATCGGTCTCGTCGGTGGCGGCGCCGTTGGTCTCTGGAGCGGTGCCTTCCCGGCGCGGACGGCGAACCGGCCGGCGCAGGAACTCGGGCTGCTCGTGCTGCTGCTGCGGGATGCGATCGCGGCGGCGGAAGTCGCCACCAGGCTGCTGCTGCCCACCTGCCGCTTCGACGCCCTCGGGGGCCGGCTGACGCGGCGGCTGCGCATGCTGCTGATCGGGGCCGCGGTCGTTGCGGTCATTACGGGGACCGCGATCGTTGCGATCATTCCGGTCGTAGCGGTTGTCGCCGCGATCGTTCCGGTTGTTGTTATTGCTATTGCTATTGTTATTGTTGTTATTGAAGTTGCGGTGATGCTCGCGATCGCCGCGGTGGCGGTTTTGATCCTGGCCGCCGCGATTGCCTTCGTACCGCTGGTTATCCATGCGCGGCTGATGATCATTGCCCATCTGCGGCTGCATATCGCCGTCATCACCTTCGTCATCGCCGTAGTCGTCGCTATCCATCGGATTGCGCGCCATGGTACCGCCGTTCAACCCGTCGCCACCCTGGGCGATCTGCTGGTCGCGGAAGGCCATGATGATGCGGTTGTAGTGCTCGGCGTGCTGCAGGTAATTCTCCGCCAGCACCGGATCGCCCGAGGACGTCGCATCGCGGGCGAGCGACATGTACTTCTCGGCGATGTGGGAGGGAGTGCCGCGGATCTTTACTTCCGGGCCTGTGCTCTCGAAGCTGCGGGTAAGCGGGCTCTGCCCCTTGCGGTTGCTGCGTCCGCGGCCCCGGCGGTTCTGCTGTCCTTGCCTCATTGGCTCCGTTCTCGATCGTGTGAAGAAATGAAAGCGTGCGTGGCTCGCCGTCAGCGTTCGCAAAGCCGCTAATGTCTTAAAGCCGGCGCTGACGCGTAATCTCTTGGCCAGTTTCTGGCGGGCGCCCATGCGCGCGCACTGTGTCTCTATCCCGTGACGCCAACCGGCAGCCGTTACTTCCGATCGGAAAGGGGCGTTGCACGCCAAGCGGCTAACGAATTGCCGTTTTAGCGGGAGCAAGGGCCTCGCGCTTTCGCGCCGTGTCCCCGTGCTTCGCAATCCCAGCTCGTGCTGTCGGTCAGGCTCCAACCACTGAAGCGCGACGCACGATCAATCGGCTTCCCTCAGACTAGGCGGGCCCTCCGCACAAAGCAAACCATTTATTTGCGACCGTTTATAACTGTAACCGGAACGCCACACAGCGTGTGTGGCCTTCAAGGTCGTTATGCCGGGCCACTTCTGCATGCCGTGTCTTAACGAACGCTTGCTGCAACAGCTGAGCCACAGCATCCGCCTGGCCGGCGCCGACCTCTAACACGATCCAACCGCGTAGCACGCGCGGCAGCCCGGCAACGATCCGCCGGTAGATGGCAAGACCGTCCGCACCGCCGTCGAGGGCAGCAAGCGGATCGTATTTGTGCACTTCCGGCTTAAGTCCGGCGATCTCCCCGGTCGGGATGTAGGGCGGATTGCTGACGACGAGATCAAAGCGGCCGTCGACGCCGTCGAGAACGTCGGCCTCCGTGAAGGCGGCGCGTGCTGCAAGGCCGAGCGCAGCGGCGTTCGACGCTGCCGTCTCCAAGGCCGCGGCGCTGATGTCGGTGCCGACCCCGGTGGCCAACGGCAGCTCGGCGAGCAGCGTCAGCAACAGGCAGCCGGTCCCCGTACCAATGTCGAGGATGCGCAACGATCGCTCAGCCCAACCTTCGCGGGCCGCAAGACTGAGCACGGCCTCGATCAACGTTTCGGAATCGGCGCGCGGGTCCAGCGTCGCCGCCGAGAGGGCGAAGCGGCGCCCGTAGAATTCCCGCTCGCCCAGGATGCGCGACACGGGCTCGCGGGCGCAACGCCGCGCCAGCATGGCCTGCAGCCGCGACTGCTGCTCGGCCGCAAGCTGGCGCTCAGGGCGGATGATGATCTCTTGCGTGTCGACGCCGGCGGCGGCGGCGACGAGAAGACGCGCATCGCGCCCGGCATCTTCCACCCCCGCCTCGGCCAGCGCCCTTTGCACCACGCGCACGCCATCGCCGAGCGTCGTACCTAGCCCCCGCGCGGCCGGCGCGTCAGGCATTTTCCATGTCCGCCAGTAGGCTCGCCTGGTGGTCGGTCGTCAGCGCGTCGACCAGCTCGTCGAGCCCCCCGCCCTCCAGCACGGTATCCAGCTTGTGCAGCGTCATGTTGATGCGGTGGTCGGTGACGCGCCCCTGCGGGAAGTTGTAGGTGCGGATGCGCTGCGAGCGGTCGCCCGAGCCGATCTGGCCCTTGCGGGCGGAGGCGCGCGCCGCATCGACCCGCTCGCGCTCCATTTCATAGATGCGCGAGCGCAGCACCTGCATGGCGAGGCGCCGGTTCTGGTGCTGCGACTTCTCGGCCGACACGACCATGATGCCGGTTGGCAAATGCGTCATGCGCACGGCTGAGTCCGTCTTGTTGACGTGCTGGCCGCCAGCCCCCCCGGCACGCATGGTATCGATGCGGACGTCCTCCGGCCGGATGACGACGTCGACCTCCTCCGCCTCGGGCAGCACGGCGACCGTCGCCGCCGACGTGTGGATGCGCCCGGCCGTCTCGGTCGCCGGGACCCGCTGCACGCGATGCACGCCCGATTCGAACTTCAAACGCGCGAACACGCCTTCGCCGGAGATCGACGCGACAATCTCCTTGTAGCCGCCGAGGTCGTTCTCGGAGATCGAGATGATCTCCACTTTCCAGCCGCGCAGCTCGGCGTAGCGGACGTACATACGGAACAGGTCGGCGGCGAACAGTGCCGCCTCGTCGCCGCCGGTGCCGGCGCGAACTTCCAGAATGGCGCTGCGCTCGTCGGCGGCGTCCTTGGGCAGCAACTGAATTCTCAGCTGCTGCTCCAGCTCCTCGTGGCGTGGCTCCAGCGCCTCCAGATCGGCGCGCGCCATGGCGATCATCTCCTTATCGGAGGTGGGATCGCCCATCAGCGCCTTGAGATCGGCCTGCTCCCGGTCGGCGGCATTCAGCGCCTCGATGGTCGCCACTAGCGGACTGAGCGTGGAAAATTCCTTCGTCAGCTTGGCGTAGGCCGCCTGATTGACGCCGGCGTTCAGCTCCGCCTGGATCGCGTTCCAGCGGCCGACCATCTTCTCGAGCTTGTCTTTGGGAATACCGGCCATGGCCTAGGGTTTGCGCAATCTCGAATGGCTATGCCGCCCGCGCGTCGGCAGGCGGCCTCAATTGTCTGGACGTAAGGGCGAATGGGGTCACCCGCGCCGCGGCGCGCCGCATCTAATCCGATTGGGCGGTCGACTGCAATTTGTCGCCCCGGCGGGTGCGCGGATCGGAGACATCGATCCACCGCAGGCCGTCGCGGACGGGGGCGAGGCGCACGATGACGTAGTCTTGGGCGCCGCGGACAAAGCGCTTCATCGAGGGGGGCAGCTGGGAAACGGCCGCTTCGAGCACCGCCGACTGCGTGACCAGCAGAATCAGCGCGATGCCCATGGTCACGGTGAACAAGGCCATGCCCGGCCGGCCGGCATGGTCGTTGACCACCTGGCGCGCGTTGCGCGCGGCCTCGGCAGCCCGCCGCCCGCCATCGCCGAGCGCCGCCATGATCGGCGCGCCCCGCTGGGACAGTGCGGGCAGAATCGGGCGACGCGGGCCTTTCACTTTAGGAGCTGGCGCGCGCGGCGCCGCCACGTAGAGCTGCTCCAGCGAATGCAGCACGGGGCGCGGGTCGAGCCCGGCGAAACCCGCATATGTCCGGACGATGCGGCACGTCTCCGGCCAGGGCGGCAGCGCGCCGACATGGCCCACCTCCAAGGCGTCGATGATGTCGACGCGGGTGGCAAGCGCTTGGGCGGTTTGCGCCGGTGTCAGGCGCAGCGCGCCCCGCAGATCCTGGAAGAAGCGCGCGACCTCGGCGGCCATGACTGCTGTGGGAGATTGTCCAACGGGTGCACGTGCGCCCTGCGGACGCGCAACAGAACTAGGTCTTGCCGGCTGATAGCCTTCACGCATGACCAACGCCACAAATGACAATCGGAACGGATGTTCCCCCGCACGCATCGTCCGATTAAAGTTGGCGCTTGTCAAAGACAGAACGTGCAGTCGTCAGGCCTCGATGCCTTCCGATTTTGCAAAGCTGTCAAGGCGTTCGCGAATGTTGGTGGTGCCTTTTTTCAACAGGTCATCCACAAATTTCGCGGCGCGGCTCGCATCGAGCGAGAGGATCATCGTCTTCACCGGACCGATTGACGCGGGCGCCATCGACAGCGAACGGAAGCCGAGCGCGATGAGCGCCAACGCCTCGATCGGCCGTCCGGCCATCTCACCGCACAGCGTCAGCGGCACCTTGTGCTTTTCCGCCGCCTTCACCAGCGCCTTCAGCGCCCGCAGCGGCGCGGGGGTAAGTGAATCGTAGCGGCTGCCGACCCTCGCATTGGTCCGATCCGCGGCGAACATGAACTGCATGAGGTCGTTGCTGCCCACCGAAACGAAATCGACCTTCTTCATGAGGGCGTCGAGTTCGAACAGCAGGCACGGGACCTCGATCATGGCGCCGACGAGCACTTTTTTGGGCCCGTCGTGCCCTTTGGACAGCACGAAGTCATGCTCTTTCTTGACGATCGCGTGGACGGCATCCATCTCGTGGGCCGTGGAGACCATGGGGATCATCACCCGCAACTCCTGGCCGGCGGCAGCGCGCAGCAAGGCGCGCACCTGGGTGCGCAACAGCGCCGGGCGGTCGAGGCCCATGCGCACGGCGCGCCAGCCCATGGCCGGATTTTCTTCCTTCGGCTGGCGCAGGTAGTGCAGCACCTTGTCGCCGCCGATGTCGAGCGTGCGGAAGACCACCGGCTTGCCGTCGGCGCGGGCGACGATGGCGCGGTAGGAGTCGGCCTGCCGGTCCACCTTCGGCAACGTGTTCGACAGCATGAACAGCAGCTCGGTGCGGAACAGACCGACGCCGTCGGCGCCCGAGTCCTTTATGTGCGGCATGTCGACCAAGAGTCCGGCATTGATATGCAGGTCGACTTTGACGCCGTCCGCCGTGACGGCCGGCACGTCTTTCAGGGCGCGATACTGGCGCTGCCGGCGGGCGAGGAAGCGCACCTTGTCGGAGTAGGCGGCGATCACATCCGTAGACGGACGCAGGTGCACCTCGCCGGTCGTCGCGTCGACAATCGCCGCATCGCCCGCGGTAACGCGCTCGACGACGCCGCGCGCCTGGCCCACGGCGGCGATGCCCAGCGCCTTGGCGACGATGGCGACATGGCTCTGCCCGCTGCCGTCCTCCACGATCAACCCGCGTAGGCGCTTGCGGTCGTAATCGAGCAGCTCCGCCGGTCCCATGGTGCGGGCGACGAGGATTGTATCTGGCGGCAAGGCCGAGGGTGCGTCGGCGCTCGTGATGCGGCCGGCGAGTATGCGCAGCAGGCGATCGGAAAGATCGTCGAGATCGCGCTGGCGCTCGCGCCAATAGGCATCGTTCTGACGCAGCATGCGCGCGCGCGTGCCGTTCTGCACGCGCTCCACGGCCGCCTCGGCCGTCAAACCGGCCTCGACCGCCTCGCGCAACCGCCGCACCCAGCCCTTGTCGTGGGCGAACATGCGATAGGCCTCGAGCACGTCGCGATGCTCGCCGGCACCCGACAGGTGCTCGTGGTCGAACATTTCATCGATACCGGAACGCAGGGATGCGACCGCCGTCTCCAGCCGGATCAGCTCCTCGGCCGGATCCTCGGCCATGAGATGCGTGACGACGATGCGCGGCTCGTGCAGGACGATGTGCCCGAGCGCGATGCCGTCGGCCATCTGCTCGCCCTGGATCACCGCCGACAGCGACTTTTCCAGCTCGATAGCCGTACCGGCCCCGGCGACGGCACCCGATACGAGGTGCTCGGCGACGACCATCGCCGTCGCCTGCAGCACCTCGACATCCTCGTCGGAGTATTCCTTCTGGGCGCGGTTCTGCACGACGAGCACGCCGAGGACCTGACCGCTGCGCCCGATCGGCACCGCCAGCAGCGAGTGATAGATCTCCTCGCCCGTCTCCGGCCGGTAGGAGAACGCCGGATGGCTCGAAGCCTCCGGCTCGTTGACGGTAACGTTGAGCTCGGCGCATCGGCCGACGAGGCCCTCGCCGCGCTTCATGCGCGTCGCATGCACGGCGCCCGGGTTGAGGCCTTCGCTGGCGAACAGCTCGAGCGAGCCATCCTGCCTCTTGAGGTAGATCGAGCAGACTTCGGTGACCATGACGCCGGCGATCTGCTTGACGATTTTGTCGAGGCGCGCCTGGCCGTCATCGAGTTCGGACATGATTTCGCGCAGGCGCCGCATGATCACACGCAGCGCCGGCTCGGATGTCATCACTCGTGGCTCGTCGCCTCGCCTCTGCATAGGTCGTGCCGCCCGGGTGGATCCGCCGGTATGGCGGGCTCAGTGGTCGTCCGTGCGCGCACCGTTCGCGCTCAGTCCGCGTCGAGACCATAAATAGAATGCAGCGTTCTTACGGCAAGCTCGGCATAAGCCGCGTCGATCAGCACGCTGATTTTGATCTCGGAAGTCGTAATGGCCAGAATATTGATGCCCTTGCTCGACAGGGCCTTGAACATCATCGCGGCAACGCCGGCGTGACTGCGCATGCCGATGCCGATGACGGAAATCTTGGCCACGTCGGCCGAGCTCTGCACCTCGAACTCGCCAATGTCTTTCTTGGCCGCCTTCAAGGCCTCGAGCGTGCGCGGCAGCTCGATCGCCTGCACGGTGAAGGTCATGTCGGTATGCTTGCCGTCCGGCGTGACGCTCTGGACAATCATGTCGACGTTGATGTTGGCGTCGGCGAGCGGTCCGAAGATGCGGGCGGCGACGCCCGGCTTGTCCTCGACCTTTATGAGCGTCACCTTCGCCTCGTCCTTGACGTAGGCAATGCCGCTGACGACCTGGCTTTCCACGATCTCATCCTCATCGCAAACGATAGTGCCGATGTCTTCAAGCTTGTCGAGGCGCACGGGCGACATCGCCTCGGGCGCGACAAAGCTCGACAGCACGCGAACCCGCATCCGGTTGACCATGGCGAGCTCGACGGAACGCGTCTGCAGCACCTTGGAACCCAGAGATGCCATCTCCAGCATCTCTTCGTACGAGACCTTCGGGAGCCGCCGCGCCTTCGGCACGATGCGAGGATCGGTGGTGTAGACACCATCGACATCCGTATAGATGTCGCATACATCGGCGCCCAGTGCGACGGCCATGGCAACGGCGCTCGTATCGGAGCCGCCGCGTCCCAATGTTGCGATGCGGCGACGATCCGGCTCGATGCCCTGGAAGCCGGCGACGACCGCTACCTCGCCCTCGTTGAACCGCCGGCGAAGCTCGGCGCCGTCAATGCCGGTGATGCGCGCCGAGCCGTGCGCGGCGCTGGTGGTGATCGGAATCTGCCAACCCTGCCACGAGCGCGCCTGCAAGCCCATCGACTGCAGAACGATCGCGAGGAGACCCGAAGTCACCTGCTCGCCGGTGGCGACGACGGCGTCGTACTCGCGCGCATCATGCAGGACGGATGCCTCGCGCACCCAGGCGACCAGCTGATTGGTGACGCCGGACATGGCCGAGACGACGACAGCGACTTTGTTGCCGGCGTCCACCTCGCGCTTGACGTGGCACGCCACGTTGCGGATGCGCTCGACGCTGGCGACGGACGTGCCGCCGAACTTCATGACAACAACAGCCATCGCGTTTCCCGCCCTAGTGTCCCGATTCCGAAGTTCGCCGGAGTTTGCCACCGGGACCTGGAACGAACTTCGGAATCAAAAGGGACACTAGAGGCATAGACTCGCTAGTGTGATTCAGATCGACAAATCCGCTCGCGACCCAGCCGTTCATGAAGGCGAATTTCTCGATCATCACGCTAGCGGCTTTCGCTTCAATTGCTTGGAATTGGCCCTCGCAGCGCGGCACGCGTGGTGGCGCGGCCGTCCTTCGGCGCAAACAGCCTGGGGCAATCAGGAATCCCGTTTACGCGGCGTTCTCTTAACGGCATCCCACCCTTCCCGCAATATGCCCTGTCTTGACAATCTGTTGTCGGGCCGCCCGTATCGGCGCCATGGAGAGCCCCCCGCAACCCTCAAGCGTCCCGGTCGCGACCGTCCGAAACCTCGATCAGGCCGAGGTCGAGCGCTTCGAGCAGCTGGCCAACGAGTGGTGGGACGCCAACGGCAAGCTGCGGCCGTTGCATCAGCAAGGGCCCGTCCGCCTCGGCTTCATCCGCGACGCGTTGGTCCGCCACTTCGACCTTCCGGCGAACGGTCTAAAGCCGCTACGCGGGCTCTCCATACTCGATGTCGGGTGCGGCGGCGGCCTCGTCTCCGAGCCGCTCGCCCGGCTCGGAGCCACCGTTACCGGCATCGACCCGACGGTCGAATCCCTCGCCGTGGCGCGCCGCCATGCCGAGGGCCAGGGCCTGGCCATCGACTACCGCACCACCACTGTGGAAGAACTGCAGGCCGGCGGCGCAAGCTTCGATGCGCTGGTCTGCATGGAGGTTATCGAGCACGTCCCCGACCAGGCCGCCTTCGTGCGCAGCCTCGGTGCCCTCGTCCGCCCCGGCGGAGCGCTGGTCCTGTCGACGCTCAATCGCACCTGGAAGTCGTATGCGCTCGCCATCGTCGCCGCCGAATACATCCTCGGCTGGCTGCCGCGCGGCACGCACGATTGGAACCGCTTCGTCACCACCGACGAATTGGGCCGCTACCTCGCCGATGCCGGCTTCGGGGCGCCGCAACTGTCCGGCATCGTCTATGATGTGATGAACGACGCCTGGCGCCTCAGCGCCGATACCGACGTCAATTACATCGCCGCGGCGAGCCGCGTAGGCTAGGCCTCGCCGGGTTGCACAGGTCTCCTACGGAACTGTTCGGGAACATGCCGCGTTTCAATATGAGACGATCAAAGCTGATCTTTCATGAGAACCGATATGCCTTATGCAATTGGAATCAATGGATTTGTTTGTAGGCGTGCGGCGCTCGTTCTGGCCGTTATCTCGGCGGTCGCCCTGGGTGGGTGTCAATCACCCATGTATTCGGGCACCCCGGACGGCACCTACAGCTACTCGGTAGCGCCGGCCTATGATCCCTCCTACGTCGGCCGCAACGCGCAGGCCGATGAGGCGGAACCCACCCAGCAGGCCTGGACCGCTGAGCAGAAGTACGAGTATCGCGGTGGACGCGATCCAACCTCCGGCCGCGCCAACACGCAACTGTAGAAAACGAGCTGGCCGGCTCGGACCCGGCTACGGACCCTGGGCAACCTGCGGCTCCTGCGCCACGCCGAAGTTGGTGGCGAGGAAGTGATCGAGGCTCTTGCCCCACACGTCCCATCCTGCCCGGTCATCGACGATATCGTGGCCGTCCTCGCCATAGGACGGGAGCGGATCGTATTCGGCTTTGCCGCCGGCCTCCGTCCAAGCCGATGCCATCTTGGCGGCCAGCGCCGGACCGAAGTAGCTGTCGTTCTTGGCATAGAGCCACAGGGTCGGGGCGCGTGCCGATACCGCGAAGTCGTGCACGGCCTTGACGAGTTCGCCCGCGCCGCACACCGCGTTTTTGCGACCCCATGCATGCCCCCCGCGGCCGCCGGCAAAGTTTACGACCGCCGCCATCAGGCCGGGACGCTGCGAAGCTAGCGCCAGCGATGCCCATCCACCCGTCGATACGCCGACGATGAGAACACGCGCCGGATCGACGAATGGCTCGCGCACCATGAAGTCTACGGCGGCGGCGACATCCTGGGCCGCGATGACGCCCGAGCGGAAGTGGTCAGGGTTGGCGCAATCGCCGACCGATTCAACGAGCGTGCCGCCCGTCGCGC
>JBDTOR010000046.1:0-16587 GCA_039933175.1 Hyphomicrobium sp.
CCCGACGACGTCGTCGAGGAGGTATGGCCGATGCCGGTCGAGGACTTCCTCGCCGGCAAGTATCTCGAGCGCGCCGACGTCGTGCTGACGCAGCGCGAATGGGATATCTCCTCGTGGGCGATCCGCTGGGCGACGAGTTCGCCGTTCTCGCACGCCGCCATGGTGTTCACCGGCCCGCAGTTCGAAAGCGGCTACACCAGCACGTTCGTCATCGAGTCCGGCACCAGCGGCGTCGACCTCACCAACCTGCGCGACTACATCGCCGACAAGAGCGCCTTCATCGCCATCAAGCGCTTCAAGCAGCCGTGGTTCGACGAGGCCAAGCAAAGCCGGGTGCGCGGGTTGCTGCTCGACAAGATCAAGGCCAGCTATAACTACTGGGCGATCGGCACCATCGCGCGCAATCTGTGGTTCGGCGTGGAGCGCAGCGTCAGCGGAGACCGGAAGACCATGCGCCGCTACCGCGAGCGCAATTGGGATGCCCCGACAGAGTTCATCTGCTCGGGTCTCGTGCAGATCGGTTTCGTCGAGGCGGCGCTCGAATACATCAAGGCGGGAACGCTACCGCCGACCGCGCTCAACGAGGTGGTGTTCGAACGCGAGGCGGCGACGCGGCTGCCCGAACGCGAGGACTGGAGCTATCTCGACGCGGAATCTTCCAAGACGACGGCGGTGCTGTTCCGCAAGCAAAACTTCGACGCGCTGCAGTCGGTAACGCCGGAAGATCTCGCCGCCAGCGAGAAGCTGGAGTGGCTGTACTTCATCAAGAACGGCCAAGTTTACAAGGTCGCCAGCTACGACGACGTGCGCAAGCTGATCCAGTAGCGCACAGGGCGTCAGCGTCCGACGTTGAGCGGCTCGTTGCTGAAGGCCGGCTCGCTGCGCGGCGCCGGTTTGGCCGGCAGCGGCAATCCCGGCATGCGCTGCAGAACTTGTCCCGGAGCGCCGTTGCAGCCGGCAACGCATGTCGTGGCGTCGGTGTACGCTTCACTTATGCCGGCCGGTTGGCCGGTTCCGGTCGGACCAACCGGCGCGCCGGCCGTCGTGCGCATTTCTCCGGAGCGCTTCTCGACAGGCGCTGGCAGCACTTGCACGATTCCCGGTTTGCCGGCGCAGCCGGCGACGCAGATGGTGACGAACTCATGCGGGTGCGCGGTCAGCAGCGACTTCACGCGCGGGGCGCTCGCCGGCATGCTCTTGCTATCTGCCTCGCTGAATTCCGCGACGGCACCGCCCTCGACGATCTCATCGCCCGCCGCCGGAGCGGAAGGCGCGAGGATCAAAATGGCGCTCGCCATGAGGAAGGAGCCGACGGCAACGGAGGGTAGGACGCGGCGCCAGACCGGCGCCCAGTCGCCCGCGGCGATGGTGTCAAAGACCGAACGACGTTGCCAACGCATATGCTACTGCCACCCGCCGGTTAGCCGGCGCGCGCCCTTTGAGGCCGACCGAGGATCGACCGACGGCGGCAAGTCTCGCAAGGCAGGGTAAATAATCCCTTCGCCCGCCGCCCGAATGGGGGCAGCGGGCGCCAAAACCTCTGCGGAGGCCCTATGGCGCGGGCGCGTAGCGCCAGAAATCGCCGGCCGGCCCGCTGATCTTGCCCGGCTTGAGGATCCGCATCTCCGGCGGCCGCAGACCGGTTCTCAGTAGCTCGCCAATGTCTTCAAGCAGCTTGTTGTTCGAGGCATACCCCGAGTGGTTGATAGCAAAGGTGTCCGTCGAGGCGGCGGTGACGTCGATGGTATCGATGCCGGGGAGGATCAGCGGGCCGGCCGGCGGCACGTCGCCGGCGCGATAGCTGCCCCAGAAATTCCGCGACACGATCAGCGCGCGGTCGTTGGAGGCGACATACAGCGTCACGTTCTTGGCGAGACCCTGGATCGTCTTGGCCAAGTTGGAGAAGCTATCGGCATCGACGTCGGGGGCGGCCAGGAACACCTGACCGATCTCGACACCCTCCGGCGCCGCATTGCGCATGTCGCGCAGCACGTCCATCAGCGGCTGGTTGCCCATCGAGTGGGCGATGATGTTGACCGATTTGGCGCCCGTCTGCTTCACCACCATTTCGAGGAATTCGCGCAAGTAGGGTTCGGACGCCTGGGCGCTCTCGCGGTCGTAGGTGTAGCTCGCCACGGCGCCGCCCGACGGCCAGCTGTAGAGGAAGGTCGCGCCGTCGAAGTCGATGTCGTAGGCGATCTGCGCCGTCCGGTAGAGCGCGTTGTCGAACGACGTGTTGTAGCCGTGTACGAAGACAATCGCCTGATCCTTGAACAGCTTCGAGGCGCCCAGGCGTGACTTCACCTGCGCCAGAAGCTCCTCCTTCGTCAGTGCCTTGATCTCTTTGACGGTGAAGTGCTTCTTGGGATCTTCGCTCTCGGCGTAGAGGGTCACGTCGAAGTAGGGGATCTTCACCACCCACGGCCGCTCCACGTTCGGCACCTCGTGCGTCTTCGGCACGGTGATCAGCGCCTCGCCCAGTTGCAGTTTGCGCGCCCTGTCGGAGCCGAACACCAAGCGCTTGGCGTTGGGCTGCACGGCGCGGTCGGTGCCCCAGTAGACCGGCACGGTCTGCCAATCGGGCTCCGGGACCGCTGCGGGCGCGGGCGCCGCTGCGCCGCCACCTGACGGCACTTCGGTCACTACTTCCGCCGGCGGTGCGGCGGGCTTGGGGGCGGCCTTTGCGGCCGAGCGCGGCACCGGACTGGCGCCGCCGGCCCCATCGGGCAGCGGTGGTGGGGGCACAGGCTCGGGCGCTGCGGGAGCGGCCTCTGACTCGGCAGCCGGCGGCGCGGCGCTGGCCAGAGGAGGGGGTGCTCCCTCTAATGCGTCATCCGACGGAGGCGGGGCTTCGGCCGACGGCGAAGGCGGAGGCGCGCCGCCAAACGCACCCTCGGGGGGCGGCGGCGGTGAAGCGAGCCCGTCAGCGGCGGGAACCTCCATCGGAGCCGGAGCGCCGGGCTTCATATCCTCGGTGTTGCTGCTCGGCGGCGGTGGGGCAACAGGGGGAGGCGCGCCACCAGATGGTTCCGAGGCCTCGGGCGCCCGCGCCATACGGCGGGCGCTGAAGCGCGGCAACGGCGTTAGCGCGGGCTCGTCTTTCTTCTCTTCGGCCTGCGCGCTCTTCTTGCCGGCCTGTGCCTGCGCGCTTTCCTGCTGGGCGCGCTCGGCCTCTGCCTTGGCGGCCGCTCGCCGTTCTTCCAGCGCTCTCGCTTTGGCGGCCTCGGCATCTGCCTGCTCGGCACCGTTCTTGGCTGCTGCGCCGCCGCCGCCGCTCTTCTCGTCGAGAACCGTGCGGTGGCCACGCAAAGCTTGCGCGTCCGAGGTGCGGCCCATTTTATCGTAGGCGACGGCGAGCCGCTGGCGCGAGGCAGCAACGTCCGGCTGACCCGGCGCCTTTTCGCGGATGGATAGCGAGCGCTTCAACAGCGGCTCGGCCTCGGCAAATTTATTTTGCGCTTCGTAGAGACCCGCCAGCGTATCGAGCGCATTGGCGACGTCGGGGCTATTGGCGCCCTTCTTTTCGGCCAGTGCCAGCGCTTGCCTGGCGAGCGGTACCGCCTCGGCGTACTTCCCCGCAGCCTTGAGCTGGGCGATTTGGTTGTTCAGCGCGGCCGCATCGGCGGTGGCCGGGCGCCGGCGCCCCGCCTTCTTGCGCGCTGCATTCTCGGCTTCACCGTAGCTCTGCCACGGCGGCCAGCGCTCCTGGGCGCCGGCAATGTCGCGCGTCAGGACGGAGAACAGCGCGATGATCAGAAAAAGGCCAATGTAGGCAATCGGCTGGCGAGACACGGTTGTAATTCCTCGATAAGCGGCATTCGACGCGCCGCAATACTCCCGGGCTGTGGCCCCCTTAGGGCGCCTTATAGCGCCAGAAATCACCCTTCGGTGACGGCGTGCGCTGGAGGGCCGGCAACCGCTGATCGGGCGGCCGTAGACCGCTCAGAATGAGCTTACCTATGTCCTGCAACAGATCGTTGTTCTCCGCGTAACCTGAGTGATTGAGCGCGAAGCTGTCCGTGCTGGCCGCGGTTACGTCGATGGTCTCGATGCCGGGCACGATCAGCGGTCCGGAGGCGGGCACGTCACCGGCGCGCGGATTGCGCCAGAAGTTGCGCGATACGATCAAGGCGCGGTCGTTCGAGGCCGCATAGAGCGTCACGCCCTTGGCGATACCCTCGATGCGTTGCGCGACGTTGGTGAAAGTGTCGGCGTCGACGTCCGGCGCCGCCAGGATTACCTCGTTGATCACCACCTCTTGCGGGCCCCCCACGCGCATGTCCTTCAGCACGTCGAGCAGCGGCTGGTTGCCCATCGAATGGGCGATGATGCTGACCGACTTGGCGCCCGACTGCTTGACGACGAGGTCGAGGAACTGGCGCAGATACGGCTCGGACGCCTGCGCGCTTTCGCGGTCGTAGGTGTAGCTCGCCACGGCGTCGCCCGACGGCCAGCTGTAAAGGAACACGGCGCCGTCGAATTTCAGGTCGTAGGCGATCTGCGCCGTGCGGTAGATCGCGTGATCGAACGACGTGTTGTAGCCGTGCACGAAAACCAGCGCGTGATCCTTGTAGCGGTTCGACGTGGCGATGCGCTCGCGCGCGAGCGCTAGGAAGTCGGCCTCCGAGACCTTTTTGATCTCCTGCATGGTGAAGTGCTTATCTGGATCCTCCGTCTCCTCGTAGATCGTCAGGTCGAAGTAGGGGATCTTCACCACCCACGGCCGCTCGATGTTCGGCACCTCGTGGCTCTTCGGGACGGTCACCATGGCGCGGCCGAGCTCGAGCCGGCGGGCACGCTCGGCATTGAACTGCAACCGCTTGGGGTCGGGCTGCTCCGCCCGGTCGGTACCGAACAATACCGGAACCAGGTCCCACGTCGTCTCCTCGGCTGACGGCGGAGGAACCGGGGACGGTGGCGGAGCCTCTGTCCTGTAAGCCTCGCCGAGATTGCGCTGCGCATCGGCGGCGGAAGGCCCCTGATCGCGCATACGCGTCTGACCGCGCACATCGCGCTCCGCCTCGCGCAGCAATTCGTCCTGCAGGGGCGATGAGAGCTGCGGCTGGCTCTGCTCGGCGCTGTGGCGCATGACGGGACTGAGCAGCAGCATGCCGGCCACAGGAACCGCAATGAGCAGCAGAAGACCGCCGCGCACCAGTATCTGAACGCCGGTGGAGCGGCCGGAGGTGGCCCGCCAGGCCAACCCATAGACGATCAGCGCCGCCAGAACCCCGAGGGCAGCCAGCGCCAAGCCGGATAGCGCGAACATCGCCGTCCCCTCCCCTCGCACGCCTTGTGCTTGCGCGGCACATTATGAACCGCCAAAGGCACCTGCAAGGCGCGGTATTTGGCCCATGCGCCTCCATGACGGGCTTGCGAAGAGCTTTTCCATGATTATCAACAGTGTCGCCGGATTCGAGGAGCACCCGATGCAGACTGTCGCCACCGCAGGCCCGTCGCTCGACGCCTATATCGATGGCGTGCGTTCAGGCGACCGGGCCATGCTGGCGCGCGCCATCACGCTGGTCGAGAGCACCAAGCAGGAGCACTCCGGCATCGCCCAGAAGCTGCTGCAGGCGCTGCTTCCGGCCACCGGCGGCGCCCTGCGGCTCGGGGTCACCGGCGTGCCCGGCGTCGGCAAGTCGACCACCATCGACGAGTTCGGCATGAACCTCGTTGCCGCCGGCCACCGCGTCGCCGTGCTGGCCGTCGACCCGACCTCCAAACGCACCGGCGGCTCGATCCTCGGCGACAAGACGCGCATGAACCGTCTGGCGCAGGAGCCGAAGGCCTTCATCCGCCCGTCACCGACGTCGGGCACGCTCGGCGGCGTGACGCGCAAGACGCGCGAGACGATGGCGCTGTGCGAGGCGGCCGGCTTCGACGTCATCATCGTCGAGACGGTCGGCGTCGGGCAATCGGAGATCGCCGTCGCCGACATGGTCGATTTCTTTCTCGTGATGCTGCTTTCCGGCGGCGGCGACGATCTGCAGGGCATCAAGAAGGGCATCATCGAGATCGCCGACATGATCGCCATCAACAAGGCCGACGGCGACAACGTCACGCGCGCCGAGCGCGCGGCGGCCGAGTATCGCGCGGCGCTGCAGATCCTGCACAACCCGTCATCGTCGTGGGCGCCGCCGGTCATCACCATCTCCGGGCTCCAGAACAAGAGCCTCGACGTGCTATGGGAAAAGATCCTCGCGCACCGCACCGCCCTCACCGCCTCCGGCGAATTCGCTGAGCGCCGCCAGCGTCAGGCGGTCGCGTGGATGCGTGATATGTTGAACGACCGCATCATGGCGAGCGTCCATTCCGATCCGCGGGTGGCGGCGCGACTGCCCAGCCTCGAGACGGACGTACGCGAAGGGCGCCTGCTGCCGACGTTGGCCGTCGACGAGATCATGACCCTCGCCGGCATCCGGGCTTGAGACAACACTGATCGAGCGTGCCTTGACGACATCGCGTGGAAGTATCGTGCTCACCGGCTTCGGACCCTTTCCGGGCGTCGACAGCAATGCGACGAGCGATCTGATCCTCGAACTGACCGAAGCGGCGCGCACCCGATTTGCCGGGCATGAAGTGATCGGCGAGGTGCTGCCCGTCGATTGGCGGCAGGCGCCGAAGGCGCTGAAGCGCCTGCTGGCCGGGGCCGGGGCCGTGCTGGCGTTGCACTTCGGCGTGTCCGATGGAGCCAAAGGCTTTCAGATCGAGTTGGTGGGCCGCAATCTGCGCGGCGCCCGCCCCGACGCGAGCGGCGAGCTGCCCAATGGCGACACCGTCATCGCCACAGGCCCCGCCATGCTGGCGTCGACGCTTCCCGCCGAACGCATCCTCACGCGGCTGACACGTGGGGGATATCCGTGTTGCACATCGAACGACGCCGGCAACTACCTGTGCAATGCGCTCATGTACCACTCGCTGGCGGCCGCCCGCGTACAGCAGACGCCGTTCATGTCTGGATTTGTCCACGTGCCGGCGAGCCTGCAGCGCTGGAATTGCCCGCCCGGCGAGGCGGCGGCCGGACATGTCGGCAATTGCGCCCTCACCTGGACCGCAGCCGTTGCCGGCAGCATCGAAATCATCGCCGCCTGCCTCGAAAGGGCGACCCTGTTGTAACGGCATAAAGCTCCGTTAACCGCAGCTGGCCTCAGACTTGCTTCTTGCCAAGCATGCTCAACCGAGGTTCCCAGCAATGACGCTCGACCGCCGCAACGTGCTCTCTGCCGGCCTCGCCGCCGGATTGGCGGCCGGTGTCGCCACGGCGGGCACGCGCCCCGCCGCAGCACGGACGCGCGCGCCAGCCGCTGCCGCGCCCGACCTCGTCCCCGGCAGCCCGGTCGATCAGGGCCCGGTGCTGCAAGCCGCACTCGACGCCGCCACCGCGCGCGGCGCGCCGCTCGAGCTGCCCGCCGGCCGCTACCGCATCGGCGCGCTGGAGTTGCGTCCGGGCGCCCGCATCATCGGCGCCGCGGGCGCCACGACGCTGGAGTTCGCCGGCGGCGCCGCCTTCATCACCGCCGACCACGCTGACGGCATCCTGCTCGAAGGTCTCGTCCTCGACGGCGCCTACCAGGCGCTCGACGACGGCCGTGCCGAGGGCTTGGTCTCGCTGCGCAATTGCCGCGGCGCGCGCCTGCATCGGCTAACGGTTACGCGCAGCCCGTCGAACGGCATCGCGCTCAACGCCTGCGCCGGCAGTGTCACCGACTGCACAATCAATTCCGTCATCCAGGCCGCGATCCGTAGCGTCGACGGGGCGGGTCTCGAGATTGCCCACAATGAAATCGCCGACTGCGGCAACAACGGCATTCAGATTTGGCGTTCGGAAGCGGGCGAGGACGGCAGCACTGTCACCGCCAACCGCATCGTGCGCGTCCGCGCCGACGGCGGCGGCACCGGCGAGAATGGCAACGGCGCCAACGTTTTCCGCGCCGGCGGCGTGCTCGTGTCCGCCAACCGCATCACCGACTGCGCCTATAGCGCCGTGCGTGGCAATGCCTCGTCCGACATCCAGATCATCGCCAATTCGTGCGCGCGCCTCGGCGAGGTCGCCATCTATGCCGAGTTCGGCTTCGAAGGCGCGCTCATCGCCAACAACCTCGTCGATACGGCAGCGACCGGCATCACCGTCACCAACTTCAACGAAGGCGGACGTCTTGCCGTCGTACAGGGCAACCTCGTGCGCAACCTGTTCCGCCGCGAGCACGAACTCGTCGACAAACGCGGGCACGGCATCACCGTCGAAGCCGATACCGTTCTCTCCGGGAACGTCATCGAGGGCGCGCCGACCGCCGGCATCGTCATCGGCTGGGGCCAGTACATGCGCGAGGTCGTCGCCACCTCCAACCTGGTGCGCGCCTCACGTGTCGGGATCCTCGTCTCGGCCGACAAAGGCGCCGGCGCCTGCATGCTTGCCAATAATATGGTCTCCGGCGCCACCGACGGCGCCATCCGCGCCATGGACCCGCAAGGCAATCCGACCGGCCCCGAGCTGACGCACGGCGGCAGCAACGACAAGCTGCTGTCGATTGCCGGCAACCTTTCGGTCTAGGTCAGATCACACTTTGAGACCGGCTAGGGCGTCCTCGAAGGCCGCCGAGGAGCGAACCGCCCCCACTTCCTGCCCACGCCAGGTCTTGATGGCGCCCACCGGCATCAGCCCGCGTGCCGCAGGATAGAGACGCTCGACCAGCGCCATCGCCGCGCCGGCAGCTGCGCGCTTGGCGCCGTCCTGCACCTTGATGGCAAAGCCCAGCCCCAGCTCGGGGAAGGCGCCGCAATAGACGCCCTCGGCGCCGGTCTTCATGAACACCTGCCGCGGCAAGGCGCGCATCACGACCGTGTCGGCGCGGCTCTTGCCGGCGACCATGTCGGGATATTCCCAGCAGGCATCGAGAATGCGTGCGACCGCCACTCGCCGTTCCGCCGTCATGCCGTCGCCGGTGACGAGCTTGGCGAACATGCGCGCCATGGCGGACAGCGGCATCGCCCAGTTCGGCACCGAGCAGCCGTCGATGCCGCGCACCTCGGCGCCGAGTGGCAGCCCGGAGATGTCGGCCAGCGCACGGTGGACGCGCTGCTGCACGGGATGGCCCACGTCGCAATAGCTGCGCGTCGGCTCGCGCAAATGCACCGCCGTTGCCAGCATGCCGGCGTGCTTGCCGGAGCAGTTGTTGTGGAGTTGCGTCGGCGTCTCACCGGCCGCGATGAGCGCGTTGGCGGCCGAAACGCCGAGCGGGGCATGCGCACCGCAGCCAAGCGCATCGGGATTGAGCCCAGCGCGTTCGAGCATGGCGGCGGCGAGATGCGTGTGCCGCTCTGTGCCGGCGTGCGAGCCGCAGGCCAGCGCGATCTCCGCCGGCCCAAAGCCGAAGCGATCGGCGGTGCCCGTCTCGATCAGCGGCAGCGCCTGCAGCGCTTTCACCGCCGAGCGCGGATAAACGAGCCGGTCGACGTCGCCGAGGCGCAGTGCCAACGCCCCCGACGGCGCCGCGATCGCTACCGCCCCGCGGTGCCAGCTCTCGACCAGCGGCCCGCGCGTCACCTCAATGAGAATGGGATCGGTCATGCGGGCAGCATCGGCTGCGCTACCGATGCGATCAAGTCCGCTGCGGCTTCACGCCGCTCAAGCTTCGGGCACATGACGGTGGAAAATCGCGCGCATCGACTGCGCAAGAAGTGCTACTTCGCGGCGCACTTCCCGAGATCGGCCTCACGCTTTTGCGCGGTGGCCTTCGAGGCATCGGGGCTGACGGAAGCGCACCACGTCGCGTGCCCACCCTTGTCGGCCGACCATTCCGTCCCTGACAGGCCGCACTTGAGCTTTAGGTTGCGCTGCTGCTGCTCCAGCGACGTCTTCACGTACCAGTCGCAGTTGGCCGCGGCGGGCGCCGAGTGCAGGCCAACGGCACCGAGCACGGCAAGTGCCGGAAGTGCAGCGCGCAGCCAAGTGGTCGTCATCGTCGTCACCTCAACGGTCCTCTCCTGGATCGCAAGCGCGACCCTAGGCATGCGGCCATGAACCCAGACTGAATGCCCGCGTCTGCCGGCCTCGTCCCCGCCGGCAACCAGTTCAATACACCGCAAATGCGGCCCCGGCGAGCCTTCTCGCCGTCCCGTCCGCGGCGGCCGAAAAGCCTGCAAAACCTGTCACTCCCGGAACAGCGCGGCCCCGTGCCCTGGGACATTCTACTCCCATAGCCGGCCATCAAGGCCGCACAGTCAAACGGAGAGTGTCGTGCACGGTCGCATCACGAAGTTCAGCAGCAAAGTCGGTTTCGGCGTCATCGAGGCCGAGGACGGCGCCAAGTACCGCTTCGCCAAGGACGAGATCGTGAACCTCAACGGCAAGCTGGTCGGCCACACCGTCGACTTCCTCGTCAATGCACGCCGCCCCAAGGAAATCTTTCTCATGACCGGCTCGCCCTGGACCGCCTTCGGCGGCGGCAGCCACTAACCTCAGACCGGGAGCACACGACAATGGCCATGACCTGGGACCTCACCGACATTCCGGCCGTAAACGCGGCCGACCTCTCCGCCGCCATGCGTTCCCTTATCGAGGACGGCCGCGGGCTGGTGCTTCTCAACGGCGCCACCGAAGCCGACCTCGACACAGCGCGCGCTGCTCTGCAAAGCCGTCATCACGCCGAGCCGCAGCGCGCGCTGGCCGCCTTCGTCCGCTTCCGCCACCTGGTGGAAGTGTTCGGCGCCCGCCGTCTTAAGGATCTGATGCTCGACAACGGCTACGCGCTGATGGCCCCGGCTATCGCCATTGCTGCTTCGCTGCGCCTCAACGGCAACCGCGGCTTCAACCCGCAGCGCTTCCTCTTGTCGCTGCAGGAAGTCCTCGCCGCCAACGTCGTCACGCTTGAGACCCGCCCCGTCGTGGCCCTCGAAGCCGGGCGCCTTGCCGCCTAACCGGCGATGGCCAGCAGCACGAAGCGGTGAGTGAGTAACGCTGCCGCGACCGCCGCGACAGCCGGCGCCGCCCCGCTCAACAGCACCGAGGCCGCCAAAATGGGCGGCGTCATGTGCTCGTTGTAGATCGCGGTGAGCAAGCCGCCCTCGACCACCATGCCGAAAACACCGGCGGCCGCCGCGGCCCATAGGGTGAATTCCGCCGCACCCGGCTGGATCCACACCAGCGCCGCCGCCACGATCCCCAGAAGAACCATCACCACTGCATCGGCGATCTGGACGCGCGACCACCTGATGCCGTAGCGGCTCGCCGGCTCGGCGACGCTGCCGATCATGGCGCCATTGAAGGCGACCAGCGCAGTCAGCGTCACGGTCAGGCTCAGCAACGTAACGATCAGACGCATACGCTTACCTCTCGACCGGCTGGGCACCTATCTTCGGAAGGACGAGGTGGCGCGTCAACATGTGGAATCCATCCGTGCTCGCCGCAATGGCGATGAGAGCATAACTACGCTTAGCGGATGATAGGGCGGCGGCCAGAGTTGCTGTAGCTTCGCAGGTCGACAGGTTTTCGTTGGCCAATCGCACCGATTGCGCGGGCGCCCGCGACGTACGTCAACTATGCTGAGCCCCTAGAAGTCTAGAGCGCGCTGACCGATGCATTCGCTTCTTTCCAAGGCCGGCCTTCCCGCCGTGGGAATCTTTTCCGAGCTCGGCCCCGACGAGCGCGCTGCCCTCATGGCCGAGCTGGAGACGCGCGCCTTGAAGCGCGGCGACGTCCTCGTTCGCCAGGGCGATCCGGCCGACGCCCTCTACATCGTCATCTCCGGCCGCTTCGCCGTCACTCTCGACGGGCGTCGCGACGTGCTCACCGAGATCGGCCCCGAGCAGCCGATCGGCGAAATCGCCTTTCTCACCGGCGGCACGCGGACGGCGACCGTCTCGGCCATGCGCGACAGTCTCGTCCTGCGGCTCGGCCGCGCCGAGTTCGAGCGCATTTCGGCCAAGTGCCCGGGCATCTGGCGCACGTTGACGACGGCGCTTTCGCAGCGCCTCGCCGCCACCACGGCTTCCGAGCCGGCGCCACCCGATCCGCGCCCGCGCACCATCGCCATCATTCGCGCCGGCGGCGCGCAGATTCCCGAAGAGTTCATCGACCAGCTGGCGTCGGTGTTCTCGGCCAACGCCAACACGCTGGTGCTCGATGCAGCGCGGGCGGCCGACCTGCTGCCCGGCGGCGTGCAGCTCGACAGCACGGAAGCGACGCAAGCGCTCAATCAGCTGGAGAGCTCCTACGACTATCTCCTCTTCATCGCCGATGCCGAGCTGACTCCGTGGTCGCAAAAGGCGATCCGCCACGCCGATCTCGTATTGTCGGTGGCGACGGACGGTGCCGATCCGGCACCCAATCCGCTCGAGCAACTCGCCGCTGCATTCGTCAACACCGAGGCGCGGCGCCTGGTCGTCGTGCACGAGCGGCGCGAGGCGATCTCGGGGACAGCGCGCTGGCTGCGCCGCCGCAGCCTCGCCATGCACCACCACGTGGCGCTCAACGACCGCAGCACGATTGCGCGCCTCTACCGCTTCATCAACGGCACTGCGCTCGGCCTCGTCGCCTGCGGCGGCGGCGCGTTCTGCGCAGCCCACATCGGCCTTTATAAGGCGCTGATCGAGAGCGGCTTCGAGTTCGACATCGTCGGTGGCACATCGGCCGGCGCGGCGATGACCGGCGCCTTCGCCGCCGGCAAGCACCCCGACGACATCGACCGCGGCACGCACGACATTTTCGTCACCAACCGGGCTATGCAGCGGTACACGTGGCCGCGCTATTCGCTGCTCGATCACCGGCACTACGACACGCAGCTGTCGCGCTATTTCGGCGGCATGAACATCGAGGATCTGTGGATCCCCTACTTCGCCGTCTCCACCAACCTGTCGAGCTACGAGCTGCACCGGCACGATCGCGGAGATCTGTTCGACGCCATCCGCGCGTCGGGATCGATCCCCGTGCTGCTGCCGCCCGTCTACACGCCGGAAGGCGAGATGCTGGTCGACGGCTGCCTGCTCGACAACGTGCCGATCCGTACGATGCACGAGCTGAAGAGCGGCCCGAACGTCGTCGTCAGCTTCCATATTCCAGAGCTGGAGCGCTTCGACGTCGACTACAGCAAGCTGCCGTCACGCGCCGAGCTGATCGGCATGAGCATCAATCCGATGATGCGCGGCAAGCTGCCGGCGGCTCCCGGCCTCACCACCGTACTGATGCGCTCGCTGATGGCCGGCCGCGACGACTTCAACCAACAGATGAAGCCGGACGACGTGCTGTTCGTGCCACCCATCCCGGCCAACATGGGCATTCTCGACTGGGGACGGCACGCCGAGCTGGTGCGCAACGCCTATTGGTGGGGCCTGGAAGAGGTGCAGCGGTTGAAACGTGCGCACCATCCGCTTATCGCCGCCGTCGAAGCGACGGCCGCAGCCGCCGCCAAGGCGCCGGCACCCTGACGATGGGATTGCGAGCTTAGGACTGGCAGCGTTCCAGGTCGTTCGGCGCTTTGGTCCAGGTAAACGTCTGGCTGAACAGCTTGACGCCGGCATAGCCCACGATCTTCAGCTTGTTGCCCTGCGGCACGATCTCGACGTCGAACTTGGCGTCCTTGTCGGGATCGTAGATCCAGCCTTCGTCGAACGTGCCATCGCCCATCGGCTTGACGTCGCCCAGGATCTGCAGGCCGCAGCCCTTGGGGTTGACCCCATCGGCGATCCAGACGACCTTGCCGCACAGGTTGCCGCCGCAGTCGACGATCTCCACGGCACCGCGGCCCGTGTGGTCGATCCACACGCCGATGGGGCTCTCCTGAGCGAACGCAGCTGCGCCGAGCGCTATCGCACCCGTTACGGAGGCGGCGGCAAGGCCAGCCATCATACGAATCTTCATGTCCTTCGCCCTTCCAGCTCCCGTGCGTATAGTCCCCGCGCGCGAATCAAGCGTAGCGGGGATATAGCGCGTAAAATGTGTCGCTCCGCCCTAGTGCAATGCAGCTGTAACGCAGGGAACAGCGCTCAGCGACGTTAAGTTCAAAATCCCCGGCCGCACAATGCCGGAGGCGAATGCCAGATGTGACAATTTACGAAGTGTGGCCGCCGCCGACCCCGTGGACATGGGGCCGATGAGCGTCCTCGCGCCCGTGCGCGCGCACCACGTCGCCAGTCTCGCCGCCATCGCAAGTAATGATTGGAACCGGCTTTTCCCCGGCCGCGCCGAGGATTGGGGCTACCTTCGCGCTTGCGAACGGGCCGCCCCTCAGGGCTTTTCAACGTCGGCGTTAACCGCATATGCCGGCGATGAGCTCGTGGCCGCCGCGCCACTATTCCGGACCGACTTTCGGCTCGACATGACACTGGAGGGACGGCTCCGGCGCCCGGTCGCATGGCTCCACCGCAAGGCGCCCAAGCTCGTCGCCGTACCGCTGCTGGGCATGGGCTCGCCGCTGACCGAGGAATGCCCGCTCGGCTTTGCTCCCGGCATGACGGCCGCCGAGCGCAGGCAAGCATTCGGCGCGCTCCTCGCGGGGCTCGACCGTCATGCGGCCGCGGAGAGCATCCCGCTCATGGCGCTGAAGGACATCGTCCACCGCGACAACCTGTGGGCGGCGGAGCCACTCGCCGCCGCCGGCTTCACCGCCATCCCGACGCTGCCCATCGCCACGCTGCATCTGCCGTTCGCCAGCGTCGAGGCGTACCTTGCCTCGCTCTCCGCCAACATGCGCTCGAGCCTCAAAAAGAAGATGCGGCACGCCGCTGACATCGACATCGAGTTCCGCCAGTCGATCGACGGCATCGAGAGCGAGGTGACGGCGCTGTTCCACGAAACGCACGCCCATCGCAAGTCCGACTACGGCGCCTTCGACGACGTCCCGCAAGCGTACTTTCGCGAGGTCCTGGACAATGCGAACGGCAACGCGCGCCTGATGCTGTGCCGCGTCAACGGCGAGCTCGTCAGCTTCAACATCCACCTAGTCGAGCGCGACCGCGTCATCGGCAAGTACATCGGCATGCGCTATGCGGCGGCGCGCGAGCACAACCTCTATTTCGTCAACTGGATGGCGATGGTTCGCCTGTGCATCGAGCGCGGCATCCCGTGGCTACAGACGGGCCATACCGCCTACCGGCAGAAGGCGCGTTTCGGTTGCCGGCTCAAGCGCAGCTGGATCTATTGCAAGCATCGCAACGCCGCGTTCAATCCACTGTTCAAGCTGTTCGGCCCACGCATGGCGTTCGACAAGACCGACCCCGACCTGCAGGCGCTCGGTGCCGGCGCCGACTACCTCGACGCCGAAGAAGCGCCTTAGGCGCTAGTCGGCGTCCATCTTCGAGCCGCGCAACCGCTTGACGTTCGAGCGGTTGGCCTTCGCCTCGTGCCGGCGCTCCTTGGCGGCGCGCGGCGGCCGCGTGCGCACCCGGCGCTTGGGCACGATGGCCGCCTGGCGGATGAGATCGAACAAGCGCTCGCGCGCGTCATCCCGGTTGCGCTCCTGCGTGCGGAAGCTCTGCGCCTGGATGACGAGCACGCCCTCATCGGTCAGCCGCCGTCCGGCGAGACGCTCGAGGCGACGGCGTACCTCGGCCGGCAGCGACGGCGAGCCGCGCACGTCGAGGCGCAGCTCGACCGCCGTCGACACCTTGTTGACGTTCTGGCCGCCGGGGCCGGACGAGCGCACGAAACGCTCCTGCAGCTCGCTATCGTCGAGCGTAACGTTGTCGGTGATGCGGATTATCGCCATGTGCGGCTATCGCTTGCTCCCCGGCAGTGGTCCTGTTTAACCGATCACCGGCAGCATGGTGCGCCAGTAAGAATTCAGCCGCCCAGGTAACGGATCACCGGCTGCCCCCGTACACCAGAAAAATGGAGGAAGGTCCAATGCTCTCGTTAGCACGATTGGCGCTGCTGTTTACGATCCTGGTCACGGGATCTGCGCAGGCGCAGAACATGATGGGCCTCGACGTCACCTCCGACGCCTTCACCAAGACGATGATGAGCCGGGCGGAGCTGGAAGCCGCCATCGCCAAGCTGCCGGCGGGAGAAGTGCTCGACCTGACGGGCAAGAGCCTCAACGGGCTCGACCTGTCGGGCATGGATCTGCGCCGCACCAAGCTGCAGGCCGCGCGCCTGAATGACGCGAACCTCGCCAACACCAACCTCGAGGGTGTCGTGCTCGATCAGGCCTGGGCGCTGAAATCGAACTTCACCGGCGCCAACCTGAAGAACTCCAGCCTCTTCGCCACGCAGTTCGGCGGCGGCAAGCTCGACGGCGCCGACTTCACCGGCGCCCACGTCGCCGCCGACTTCACCAACGCCAGCGCCACCAATGCCAAGTTCGACGGCGCCGACTTGTCGGCCGACGAGAAGAACCAGTCGATGGGGCTGATGCGCGGTGCCTTCAAGGGCGCCAAGCTGGATGGATCGTCATTCAAGGGCGCCAACATGCAGCGCGTGTTCATGGAGTTCGCCTCGCTGCGCGGCGCCGACCTATCGGGCGCCAACCTGCGCAAGGGCGAGTTCGCCGCCGCGGATCTGACCGATGCAAACGTTGCCGGCGCCAACTTCGACGGCGCCGATCTCAACTCGGCCCGCATCGGCAAGATGCAGGGCGAGGACCAGGCGCT
>JBDTOR010000047.1:0-16394 GCA_039933175.1 Hyphomicrobium sp.
GCCCCGGGAAGGCAGGGAACCAACAAGCTGCCGCGGGCTTTCATGTCCGCGGCCTATTTGCGTCTGCGGTCGCATTGATTGCGTGTGGGCCGAAAAGCGCCCCGCAGGCGAGGAGAGCCCAATGTTGTTGATCGAACGCCGCACTCTTTTGATCGGCGCCGCCGCGGTCGCCGTGGCGACGGCGGTGAACCCACGTTTCGTCTGGGCGGCCGAAGATGCGGGCCCGTTCAAATTGCCGCCGCTCCCCTATGACTTCGGCGCGCTCGAGCCCTCGATCGACGCGCAGACGATGGAGTTGCACCACGACAAACATCACGCCGCCTACGTGAAGAAGCTGAACGAAGCGGTGAAGGACCACGCCAAGGTAGCGGCGATGCCCCTGGAGGAGATTCTCGCCAAGCTGCCGGAGCTACCCGAGGACATCCGCACCGCGGTGCGCAACAACGGCGGCGGTCATGCCAACCACTCGATGTTCTGGCAGGTGATGGGCAAAGCGGGTGGCGCGCCCGATGGCGATCTCAAGACGGCGATCGACAGCGACCTCGGCGGCCTCGACAAGCTGAAAGAGGACTTCAACGACAAGGGCGGCAAGGTCTTCGGCTCGGGCTGGGTGTTCGTCGCCGTGACGCCGGAGGGCAAGCTGTCGCTCGTCTCCAAGCCCAATCAAGACACGCCGCTGATGGAAGGCGGGCGCGTGTTGTTCGGCAACGACGTGTGGGAGCACGCCTATTACCTCAAATATCAGAACCGCCGGCCGGAATATCTCAAGGCGTGGTGGGATGTCATCAATTGGAAGGCGGTTGGCGAGCGCTACGCCGCCGCCAAGGCCGGCACGTTGACGATCTAACCGCAGCCGCAGTTACTTACGTCATCCCGGCGAAGGCCGGGATCCACGCAAGCCTAAGAGTTCGGACCCCACAACGTGGGCGCAGCGCATCGACAAATTACCGGCGCGTAGCGCTTGCGGAATCTGGCGTGGATCCCGGCCTTCGCCGGGATGACGGACATTAGACTTGGCGATCGTGCAATGTGATCGCGACTAAGCGCGGCTGGCGAGGACTTCGCGGCCGAGTGCGCCGAGCACGGTCGTCACGATGCCCGTCGCGGTGAGGCCGGCCTGCTCGTACATCGCGTCCGGCTTGCCGTGTTCGATGAACGTGTCGGGCAGCACCATGGTCCGGACCTTGAGGCCGCGGTCGAGGAGACCGCTTTCGGCGAGGAAGCGCAGCACGTGGCTGCCGAAGCCGCCGACCGAGCCTTCTTCGATGGTCACCAGAACCTCGTGGTTCTGCGCTAAGCGGCGGATCAGATCCTCATCGAGCGGCTTGGCGAAGCGCGCATCGGCGACCGTTGCCGACAACCCGAACGTGGCGAGCTGGTCGGCCGCCTTGAGGCATTCGTGCGCGCGCGGGCCGAACGACAGCAGCGCCACGGCCGAGCCTTCGCGCAGCACGCGGCCTTTGCCGATCTCCAGCGGAATGCCTTCTGCCGGCAGCGGCACGCCGAAGCCTTCGCCGCGCGGATAACGCACGGCCGAAGGGCGATCGTCGATTGCCGCAGCGGTCGCCACCATGTGCACGAGTTCCGCCTCATCGGCGGCGGCCATAACGACGAACCCCGGCAGGCAGGACAGGTAGGCGACGTCGAATGCGCCGGCGTGTGTGGGGCCGTCGGCACCGACGAGACCGGCGCGGTCGATGGCGAACCGCACGGGCAGCCTCTGGATGGCGACGTCGTGCACGACCTGATCGTAGGCGCGCTGCAGGAAGGTCGAATAAATGGCAGCGAACGGCTTGAGGCCCTCGGTCGCCAGACCGGCCGCAAACGTGACGGCATGCTGCTCGGCGATGCCGACATCGAACATGCGCTCCGGGAAAGCCTTGCCGAAGCGATCGAGGCCGGTGCCGTCGGGCATGGCGGCGGTGATGGCGACGATCTTGTCGTCCTTCTTCGCCTCAGCGACGAGCGCATCGGCGAACACGCGCGTGTAGCTCGGTGCTTTCGGCTTGGCCACGTCCTGCGCGCCGGTCACCACATTGAACTTGGAAACGCCGTGGTACTTGTCGTCGGACGCTTCGGCCGGCGCGTAGCCTTTGCCCTTTTTCGTCACGACGTGGACGAGGATCGGCCCCTGACGTGCATCGCGCACATTCTTCAGAACCGGCAGCAGGTGATCGAAGTTGTGCCCATCGATTGGCCCGACGTAATAGAAACCCAGCTCCTCGAACCAGGCACCGCCCTGCCAAAGATGGCGCGTGTATTCTTCCATGCGCGCCGCGCGCCGCTCCCAGCTCTTGGGCAATTGGCGGGCGAGCTGCTTGGCGATGTCGCGCAGATAGAGATAGGTACCGCTGGACGAAATGCGGGCGAGATAGGCGCTGAGCGCACCCGTCGGCGGCGCGATCGACATGTCGTTGTCGTTGAGGACGACGATGAGACGCTCATCGCGGGCGCCGGCATTGTTCAGCGCCTCGTACGCCATGCCGGCGCTCATGGCGCCGTCGCCGATCACGCACACGACATTGTTGTCGCGCTTGGCGAGGTCGCGTGCCACCGCCATGCCGAGGCCGGCGGAGATCGAGGTCGATGAGTGCGCAGCGCCGAACGGGTCGTACTCGCTCTCGACGCGGCGCGTGAAACCGGACAGCCCGCCGGGCGCGCGCAAGGTGCGGATGCGATCGCGCCGCCCGGTAATGATCTTATGCGGATAGGTCTGGTGACCGACGTCCCACACGAGGCGGTCCCGCGGGGTGTCGAACACCCAATGCAGCGCGACGGTCAGCTCGACGACACCGAGACCGGCGCCGAGGTGGCCACCTGTCACCGAGACGGCGTCGATCGTCTCGCGCCGCAATTCGTCCGCCAGTTGGGGAAGTTCGGATTCTTCGAGCTTGCGCAGATCCTCGGGCGTCTTCACGCGGTCGAGAAGCGGCGTCTTCGGAGCGCTATCCACCGGGCCATCCCGTCATGTGATTATAACGTCTTGTTATGTCACACTGTCGCGCCCCCGCAAGGGAGCAATCGCCGCGGAAGGTAGCGCAAAAGAAAAAGCGCGGCTCCGGGGGGAGCCGCGCCTTCGGTGGTCCAAGCTGAACCCCGAAGTACCAGTCTTAGTGGCACTTACGGTGATGCTTGCGGAACCAATGGCCGTGCTTCTTGCACTTGCCGGCCTTGTAGAACTTGGCGTGGTGGTGACGCTTCTGGAAGTGAGCCTCAGCCGGCGAGGTGGTGGCAACGCCAACAACTGCGAGGCTGCTGAGCATGACAGCGAGGGCCATCAAGGACTTCATTTTCTTCTCCCCAAATATCAAGACAAAGCCCAAACTGGCGGATGAAAAGCAGAAAAACCGCCTCCCTGTCCTTTGAGCCGGGCGCACCCTAACGACCTTGCATCGCCCCGGCTAGTGGGCTGGCCCCATCGGTTGCGAGGCCGCAAACCGGCCTGATGCCGCAACAGGTGCTAAGCTACCCGGTCGCAACGACAAATTATTTCGTTCCACCGCGGCGGGACGACGTTCGGCCGCAGGTGAAGCCTGCAACGTTCACTCTATGGGCCCGCCCCGGTTCGCCTTGGGCGCGATTGACCGAGGCCGGTTCGCCCCTAGCTTGGTGCCGATGCGCACGCGTTGGGTCACCGTTAACGACAGGATGCAGAAGGGCTACCGCTACGCGCGCACCGCTCGCGTCGGGCGCGACTTCGCCGCTGAGTTCACGCCCGACCTGACGCCGCCCGAGATGCTGCGTCTCGGCGTCTTCGGCGGCCGCTACATGACCGACGGCCGAGGCGAATTTCCCGAGAGCTGGTTCACGAATGCCAAACTCGCCAAGGGCCGGCGCGGGCGCGATGGCGTGCTGAACTACTTCGGCGTCGACGCCAGCCAGCCGCTGTCGGAGTGGAAGAAGAAGGGCTGGATCCACGAGGACGACCCGCGCGGTTGGTTCCAGTGGTACTGCCGCTATTACATGGGTCGGCGGTTGCCCGACGAGGACAGCCGGCAGATCAAGCGCTGGAAGATGATCCGCCGGCACGTGCGGCAGATCGAAAAGAACTGCGACCGCGGCGACGTGTTCTGCCGGCCGCGACAGCGCCAGGCGCTGCTGCATTGGGCCTACGACAGCCGCAAGATCTAGCGGCGCCCTCTGCGCAACTTTACCTCTATGTGGATCGTCATGGCCGCGCAGGCGGCCATCCACGCCACCCTCAGCAGTCGCTCCGGCGAAGAATTCTAAAGCGGGGATAGTGGCTCAGCTCCACTTCAGCCGTCCAACTCGCACTCAATTGCGTGGATGGCCGCCGTCCATGCGGAGCATGGCTTTGCCATAACGCGGCCATGACGGCATTGAGACCGGTAGTGTCTCAGCTATTACGGGTCGAGGGGTTCGGTGCCCTTGGGCGAGCCGTCGGCGCCGAAGGTGAGCTTTTCCACCTTCGCCTCGGCTTGCCGCAGCAGCTGATCGCAGTGCGCCTTCAGCACCTCGCCGCGCTCGTAGATGTTGATCGATTCCTCGAGCTCGACGTCGCCCTTCTCAAGGCGCGTGACGATGCTCTCCAGCTCCTTCAGCGCGCGCTCGAAGGTCATGTCCCTGACGTCCGCGTGCTTGGTCTGCGTCTTCGACATGACCGTATCCATGCTGCGTTCCGATGCGATGCTGTTTCGGTTAGGCGCCGGCGTCCATCAGCGCCTTGACGTGAACGGCGACCGAACGCGCCAGCGCGTTAAGGTCGTAGCCGCCTTCGAGCATCGACACGATGCGGCCATTGCAGTGCCGCTGGGCCGTGCCGGCGAGCTTTTCCGTCGCCCACAGAAAGTCGGCTTCGACCAGCCGCAAATTCGCCAGCGGGTCCGCCTGGTGCGCATCAAAGCCGGCCGAGACGATAAGTATGTCGGGGCCGAAATCATGCAAGGCCGGGAGGATGCGCGATTCTACCGCCTCGCGGAACTGCTCGCCACCGTCGCGGGCGCGCAGGGGCGCGTTGTGGATATTGCCGACGCCGCGCTCGCCCGTCGCCCCGGTGCCGGGAAACAGCGGCATCTCGTGCGTCGAGCCATAGAACAAGTTCTTGTCCGCCCAGAAAATATCCTGTGTGCCGTTGCCGTGGTGAACGTCGAAATCGACGATGGCGATGCGCTCGGCGCCATGCTTGGCGCGGGCATAGAGCCCGGCGATGGCGGCGTTGGAGAACAGGCAGAACCCCATGGCGCGATCGGCTTCGGCGTGATGGCCGGGCGGGCGCACCTGGCAGAATGCGTTGGCCGCTTTGCCATCGATGACGGCGTCGACCGCTGCGAGACCGGCCCCCACGGCGCGCAAAGATGCCTCCCAAGTGCCGGCTGACACAACGGTGTCGCCGTCGATGTGGCGCGGATGATCGAGCGGTCCGGTCGCAATGGCACGCATCTTTTCCAGATGCGCCTTCGGATGCGCCAGCAGGATCTGCTCCTCGACATCCTCGCGCAGTGGCGCCTCGGCGCGTTGCAGGCCGTTGAACACCTCATGCCCGAGCACCTTGTCGATGGCGCGCATGCGGTCGGCGCGCTCGGGATGCCCGGCGCCGGTGTCGTGCTGGGTGAAGCCAGGGTGCGTCAGGAGGAGCGTCGCCATGGGTGCGCTTGCCGCATTCTGATTGTGGGCCGGGACCGGGTCGGCGGCCATGTTAGCGCGCGCGGCGCGCAAAGTGCCAGAGTGGCGGCCCTTCGGCGTCGGCCGCTGCTTCAAAAGACTTAATGAGTGTCAACCGACGCGTGCCTCGGCACGTGCCCGGGCGGACAGCCAGCGCGCCGCGCGCACGGGGAGCAGCGCCAATGCCCAAAGTTGCTGTACGAAAGATGCAATGAGGGCCGGCACGCCCGCGAGCGGCAGGAAGACGAGCAGGTAAGCCAGCAACCGAACGGCCCGCGCGGCGCGATACCCCGCAGCAGTGCCGTACTCAGCTCGATCCTCCGGCGGCCATACGCGGGCGAACCATTCGCTGGCGACCGGCCAGCCGAGCACGCCGGCTATGAGGCCGGCGAGATAGCCGAACTGATACCACGAGGGGATGTACGGGATGAGCCGCCGGTCGAGCTCCTTCTGGCGCTCCCCGTCGCGTGCGTGCACCTCCACGGCGCTCGTCACGACATTGCCAGTGACATTGGAGACGGCACTCGTCCACCAGTCGCCAACGACACCGGTGATCGGCTCGGCATCGGCGTCGGCCGGGAAGGCACGGATGGCGACGCGTCCGCCCGGCTCGCGCTGCATGCTGACGCGAAACTCGCCGCGCGCCGCGCCGAGCGCGTCGAGAAAGTCGCCGAACGTGGCGCGTTTCAGCGCGTCGTCGAGCCCACCGACGGCAATACGCTGCCAGAACCAGTTGCGTCCGCCCGGCTGGCGAGGCGCTTCGGCATGGAGGATCACGAGGTTGACATCGTTGTCCGAGGCGGCGCGCGTCAGCTCTGTCAGCTTGACGCTCTGCTCGGTGCCGCTCGACGGACGGAAATAGAGAAGGTTGTCGTCGACGCGGCCGGTGATCAGCACCGTTTGCCCGCGCACCGACGACAACGCGCGCGCCAACGACGGCGGATCGATGACGTCGACCAGCGCGGCTTTCGTCTCGGCATCGAGCCGCGGATACGACGACAGCGTGCCGGGACCGCCCGGCTCGAGCGCCAGGGTGCGGATGCTGGAACGGCTGAGCGGGCGCTCGAGTTGCGCGATGGCCTCGGCGAGCAGCGAGCGATCGCGCAACTCGACAAGGAGGTTGGGACGTACGGCCGCGTAAAGCGTACCGACCCCTGCTTCACCGCCGCGGGCGACAAGCGGATAGCTGTCAACGCCTGCGACGACGTACAGCTTGGCGCCGGGCGGCAGATCCTTCAGCAGCGCGCGATCGGCGAACAGCGTATCCTCGCTGAGGTAGATGCCGAGGCTGCCTCCGGGCGTCGCATCAGGCAGCAAGGTCGGCACGACGCGCTGCAATTCTTCCGGCGTTCCGGCGGTGAACACGTCACCATCACGGTTGGCGAACTTCCAGTGCCCCTCGGGGGTCGCATGCGCGGCCAACACGGCACCTTTGGCGCCCGCCGGCAGGCTCCGGATATGGGTGGCGGCAAGCTCCAGCTCGACCACGCCGATCTTGCCGGTTCCCAGCTTACCGGCCGCCGGAGCAACCTCGCCCACTTCGGCGCCGATCCGGCCGAGGCGCGACAGCCAATTGGCCTGCGCGACGGGCATGCTAGCGCCCAGCAGCAGAGCCGTGCAGCTCATCTGCAGCAGGGCACGCCTGATTGCCGGGGGTGATTGCATCGCCGTCCTTCCTGCTTCCGGCGGCGAGATTACACGCAGTTTGGACAGAATTCAGCCCGAACGGCTATGAGTGCGCAGGCAAATCGAGAACAGCCGCCACATGGGCATCGTCAAGGCATCGGATGAAATGATTGCGGCCGCCGCAACACACCTGCGGGCGGGACGCCTCGTCGCGTTCCCCACCGAGACCGTGTACGGCCTGGGCGCCGACGCGACCAACGGCGAAGCGGTGGCGGCGATCTTCGCGACTAAGGGGCGCCCGCGTTTCAATCCGCTCATCGTCCATGTCGCCGACGCTCGACAGGCCGGCGAGCACGTTGTGCTGACAGTTTTGGCGCAGCGGCTGATCGATGCGTTCTGGCCCGGTCCGCTGACGCTGGTTCTGGAGAAGCGGCCGCAATCGCCGCTATCGGATCTCGTCACCGGCGGCTTGACGACAGTTGCCGTGCGCGCACCCGATCACCCGGTGGCACGCGCGCTGCTGCAGGCAGCCGGCCGACCCCTCGCGGCGCCATCGGCCAATCGCTCGGGCCGCATCAGCCCGACGCAGGCGGCGCACGTGCTGGGCGACCTCGGCGACGACGTCGCGTTGATCCTCGACGGCGGCCCGACCGCGTATGGGCTGGAGTCGACCGTCGTTGACGCGCGTGGCAACGTGCCGGTGTTGCTGCGGCCGGGGGCCGTTACGGCGGAGACGATAGAAGCCGTGCTCGGCTGTTCGCTGGTGCGTGCGACGATAGACAGTGAACGTCCGAATGCACCGGGTCAGCTCGCCAGCCACTATGCACCTGACGCGCGGGTCCGCTTGGGAGCGGTGGACGTGCGCCGCGGCGAGGCGCTGCTGGCCTTCGGCGCCAGCGTTCCGCCAACCGAGGGGCCGGTCATCAATCTCAGCCCAACGGGCGACCTGACGGAGGCGGCGGCAAACCTGTTTGCGGCACTACGCGCACTCGACGCAGGGGGAGCCGAAACGATTGCCGTGATGCCGGTCCCCGAAGAAGGGATCGGAGAGGCGATCAACGACCGACTGCGCCGTGCGGCGGCCCCTCGCGATCAGACGCGTGATGCAATCGAAGCGATGGCCAGCGCAGACGACGATCGTTAGCGCGTGAACATATCGTGGCTGGAGATATGCGCGGTGACCGCTTGGCCGTCCGGCCAAGCAAAAACGATGGCGTAAGACGTCAGCAGCGCGAAAAGCGCCAGCATGCAGGTTAAGGCGACCTTCTGCATAAAACCTCGAAACCTCGCGGCCCGACAAAGCAGTAAACCAATCAGCTGAGCATAGGTGGGTTCGGCGAATTCGACTAGCAGCCGCGGGACAATTGCTTGGCCGCGTGCTTTAGGGCAACAGTCTTTTCGTTCATGCAGTTAGAGACCGTTCCCCATGCCTGGCAAGCTCACAGATGGCGGCCTGACGATCGCTTCCGACCGGGACGTGAACGCCCGCGCCATCGCTCGCATGATCGATGTCGTGGGTCCTGCGCACGCCATCGCAGACGCCGATAGGCAGCAGCCCTACTTGCGCGAACTGCGCGACCTGTACAAAGGCGCCGCCGCCCTCGTCCTGCGCCCGGGCACGACGCTGGAAGTCGCGCAAATCCTCGCCATCGCACATGAGGCCGGGATCGGTATCGTTCCGCAGGGCGGCAACACCGGGCTCGTCGGCGGGCAGACCCCCTCAACCGACGGATCGCAGGTTGTGCTTTCGCTTGCCCGGCTGAACCGCGTCCGCGCGGTGGACGGACCCGGCGGGACGGTGATCATCGAAGCGGGCGCAACCTTGGCCGAGGCACAGGCCGCCGCCGCAGAAGTCGGGCGGCTGTTTCCGTTGAGCCTACCGTCGGAGGGCAGCTGCCAAATCGGCGGCGTGCTGGCGACGAACGCGGGTGGCGTCGGCGTGCTGGCTTACGGCAACGCGCGCGCGCTGACCCTTGGGCTCGAGGTCGTTACGGCCGACGGGCAAGTGTGGGATGGCCTGCGCACGTTAAAGAAGGACAACACCGGCTATGACCTGCGCGACCTGTTCGTGGGCTCGGAGGGCACGCTCGGCATCATCACCGCGGCGGCGCTGAAACTATTCCCGCGGCCGGCTGAGACGGCGGTCGCGCTCGCGGCGGTTCCGGACATCGACGGCGTCGCTGCGTTGTTTCGTATTGCCGAAGCGCGCGGCAGCACTGGCCTCACCGCCTTCGAGTTCATGAGCCGCTTCACGCTCGACCTCGTTCTCAGGCATATCCCATCGACGCGTCTGCCGCTCAACGACGCATTGCCGTGGTACGTGCTGCTCGAAGTGTCGAGCGCCGAAACGGGCGGCGTCGCAGCCGCAACGATGGAGCGCGTGCTCGCCGAAGCTTCCGAGCGCCGCATCGTCGCCGACGCCGTCATCGCCGGCTCGCTCGCCCAGTCGCGCGCCATCTGGCGCCTGCGCGAGACGGCCTCCGAGGCGCAACGGCCGGAAGGCGGCAGTATCAAGCATGACGTATCCGTGCCGGTGGCGCGTATACCCCAGTTCATCGGCGCGGCGGCGATGGTCGTCGAACGCATATGCTCAGGTGCCCGGCCGGTCGTGTTCGGGCACTTCGGCGACGGCAACGTGCACTACAACGTCACGCAGCCCGCCGGCATGGACAAAGCCAAATTCCTGGCGCTGTGGAAGCCGATGTCCGAGGCCGTGCACGACACCGTCGCTGCCTTCGGCGGCTCGATCTCGGCCGAGCACGGCATCGGGCAGCTCAAGCGTGGCGAACTGCTGCGCTTCAAGAGCCCGCTTGAGATCGCGCTGATGCGCAAGATCAAATCTGCGCTCGATCCCAAGGGCATCCTCAATCCGGGCAAGCTACTCTAGCCGGAGCGGCGCCGCATCGGCAGCCGCCAGGTAAAGCGCGGCAATCTGATCGGCGGGCTGCGTACAGGGGAAGGGCGCCAGCTTGCCTTGATCCAATCCTCGGTGCCGTACAGCCACTGCTTCAGGCCCGAGCGCGGCCGCTCCCCCCGGTCGTCGAGCACCAGCTGCGACAAGGTCTCGACATCTGCACAAAGCTTCTCGATAGCGGCCAGGCGGCGCGCCCCGTCCTCGTGCACGGCGCCAATGCGCGTGTTGATTAGGTGGATTTCGCCGCTGTCGTTATTGCGCCAGTTGTCGATGGCGCCGGCCAGTGTGTGCTGATTGGCGCTGATCTTCATCAGCGCATCGTGGACCTCGGAAAGCTCGGCGTTGTAGACGGCGTGCGCTTCGTTGGTGCGCTGACCCTGCGCGTCGAGCGCCTGCTCGACGGAGGCAATCCGCTCCCCGACGCTGGCGGTGAGGTCGCGACGGTGCTGCTCCAGTCCCTCGGCGAGTTGTTGCACCTGCTCGACTAACGACCCTTGCGTCTGCTCGCTGTTCTGCGCCGCAAGCCGTACCGCGCTGCGCACGCCGGTTATCTCATCCGACAGCGCGGTAATGGCGCTGGCGCGCTCAGCACGCTCGGTGCCCAGTGCGTGCTCGATCGCCCACAGGCGATCCGACAGGGCCGGGTCGATAGCGGCGATACCCTCGCCCATGGGGCGGAGCTGCAGTGTATTCTCGATGGCGGCAAGCCGCCCATCGATGGGCGAGAGGTCGGCGTGCAAGGTGTGCGGCTGACGCGCCATGGCCAATTCCAGCGCGCTCAGGCGATCGGCGAAGCCGCGCTCCAGATCGGCCAGCCGGTCGAACAGGCGCTGCACGATGGCCGGCTCGAGAGTCGCCTGGGCCACCGGTGTGAGCGAGAGGCTGGCGGGGATCGGTGAGCGCTCCACATCGGTGCCATCGATCGGGTGGCTGCCCCCCCCTTGGGCGCCACGCGATACGCCAGGCGTCGACCAGAAGTCGCGTGTGACGCGCGGGAAGTGGCGCACGATCAACTCAGCGCCAGGCAGGTCGCCGCCAACGTCGCCGAGCACCTGCACGACGTCGTCAATGCTCGCGGCGCGGTTGATATGCGCGGCGCGCGACGCGGCGAGCCGCAGCACATCCTCGAGTTCGGGAGAGCGGCGTGGGCTGGCGGCGCCGTCGGCGTTCGTCACCGGCATCTCACCCGCGATGGTGACGGCGCTGTCGCGGCGCAGAGAGACGACGCGCACGCCGCGGGCCTCGAGTGCCGTTGCCGCGGCCTCCACGCGTGTCATGGCCAGCAGCAGATGCTCGAGCCGCACCTCGGCCGAACGATAGGCCAGCGCGACATCGAAGGCCTGGTTGGCGCAGGCGAGCAGCGTTTCGTCGACCCAAATGGGACTTGTTCGCGATGCCGCGGGACGCGCGGCGGGCACGGACTGCGCCGGTTGAGGCGTCGCCTCCCGCCAGCTCGAGGGCTCGGTCGATGCAGCGCTCCAGCGCGCCGTTCGCAAATCCAGATCCTGACCGCGATAGTCCATACACAAAACTCCTCACCAGCCCCGGCGCAGCTTAGCCGCGATCGGGAGCGGCGGCGAGGGCCGGCGGGGCACACCCCTGCGGCGATAAGGGACCGCTAAACCCGTGATTTCAAGAGGTTCGCGAGGTCTCGGCGGGACCCTTAGAGCAGCGACGGCTGCGTGGCGACCGGCTCCTGCAGCTCTGGCCCCTCGTTGCGGGAATTGTTCAGCTTGCGGCTAACCTCGACGATGTCGAGCAGATCGTCGGGCGCGGGCGCAAGTAACGGCGCGATTTCCGCCATCGTGCCGGGGCGGCAGTCCAGCCACAGCTCGAATTGCTCCGGCGGAATGATCACCGGCATGCGGTCGTGCAGCACGGACATGGTAGCGTTGGCCGCCGTCGTCAGGATCGCCATGGTCTCGATCTCGCTGCCGTCGGCTCCCATCCAGTTCTCGTAGATCGCCCCCAGCGCCATCGGGCCGCGGTGGCGCGGGCGGATTAGGTGTGGACGTTTCGCCCCGGCGCCACCGATCCATTCATAAAAGCCGTCGGCCGGGACAAGGCAGCGCTTGTGGCGAACGGCGGCACGGAACGAAGGCTTGTCGGCGACGCTTTCGGAGCGGGCATTGATAAGCATCTTGAATTCACGCGGGTCTTTTACCCACCACGGGATCAGCCCCCAGCGCACCAGCGCCATCTCGCGCTCGTGCTTGGGCGTGTTGCGCACGATGGCCACCGGCTGCGAAGGCGCGATGTTGTAGCGGGGCGGGAACACCGCCTCGTTGAGGTAGCGAAAATATGCACGCACAGCCTCGTGCGGCGATGTCAGGGTGTAGCGCGAGCACATGCTCTCAAGGTAATCATTCCCGGCCAGGAGGAGAAGTCATGGCCATACCGAGCAGTGAAACGGACGCGAGAGGCCCCTGGCCGCGGGCGGCGGCGAGCGCGGTACTGTTTCGGGGCGAAGCGGTGCTGCTGGTGGAGCGCGACCGCGGCCCGTCGGAGGGGTTTTGGAGCCTGCCAGGCGGCTCGATCGAAGCGGGCGAGACGGCCGAGGAAGCGGCGCGGCGCGAGGTCCACGAGGAGACCGGCCTCGTCGCCCACATCTCCGGTCTCGCCGGCGTCTACGACATCATCGACCGTGACGAGGGGGGCAGGGTGGTGCTGCACTATGTGATCGCCACCTACTTCGGACGGGCCGACGACGGCGAGCCGCGGGCACGCGACGACGTCCGGGCGGCGCGGTTCGTTGCCCTCGACGGCCTCGAAGCGCTACCGCTGACGCAGGGTACGCGGTTCGTCATCGAGGAGGCCTGGCAGTTGCTTGCCGCCAGCGCCGAATAGGCGCCTCGGGAACGTCCAGAATCGGTGCTATTATTGATCCATGAAAATTATGCCTATCCGTTTCGCCCAAACTTGCCGGACGGCCGCGCTTATGCTGCTCGCCGGCGTAACGGCGCTCCCTGTGGCCGCGGCGCCAGACGGGAAGCCGTATGATGATCGGCTGTTCCGCCTGTCGGAGATTCTAGGCGCGGTTCACTATCTGCGCGAGCTGTGCGGCGCGGAGGAAGGCCAGCAGTGGCGGGAGCGCATGTCGGAGCTGGTGCAGTCGGAAGGCTCGACCGCGCTGCGCAAAGCCAAACTGACACGCAGCTTCAATAAAGGTTATCAAAGCTACAGCCGCACCTATAACACCTGCAGCCCCTCGGCGCAGAACGCCATCAACCGCTTCATCACCGAAGGCGCGACGATCGCCGACACGCTCGTGCGGTCGGTTCCGTAGACCGCAGCGGACCAACCATCGATCCAATGTTTACTGTGAACGAGGCGCACCTCTTTTCGGGGCGCGTTCGCGTGATATGCACGTTGATCGGCTTGTGCTCTCGCAAGAGCGGGCTGCCATTTCAGCGACCCGCGACCGATACGGGGGGTTCTGGGTCGTAAGGGGGAAATCATGCACTTGTTCAACGGGCTCGACGCCGACGATTCCACCTACAGGGCACTGTCGCTGATCCTGGAAGCTTGGGACCAAGGCACCGAAAGCGGCGTGCCGAACGAGCAGATGGCTTATGCCGCGCTGTTCACCGCGCTGACCGATCTCGTCTCGCAGTTCGGCGAGGACGCGGTGGTGAAGCTTGCCAACGGCCTCGAAGAGCGCATCCGCATCGGCGAATTCACACTTCACCGGACGCGGCAGTAAGCGACGCTCAGAGCAGTCCGACGCGCTTTGCCACGACCTCGCCGATCAGCAGCACGCCAAAGCCGACAAGCAGCAGTCCGGCGATCTGGTTGACCAGTTGCAGCCGCGACAGGCTGAGGCGATGGCGGAAACGCGCGATGAGATGCGATAGCCCCACCCACCACGCGAGGCTGCCGCCCATGACGGCGGCGACGATCGTCAGCGCATCCGCATAGCTCTTGACCTCGACGAACGTCGAGACGCCGCCGAAAATGGCGAACAGCCCGAGCACTGCACCCGGATTGGTGATGGTGAGCAAAAACGTCTGCGGGATGTCCCAGACGAAGTCGCGCAACGTCTCAGCGCCCTCCTCGGTCACCGGCGCGATCGGCACGAGGCGCGGCGAGGCAAAGTAGAGCTTCATGCCGAACAAGAAGAGCACGATGCCGCCCAGCACCTGGATGATCATGCGATGGTCTTGCACGGCTCCCGAAATGGCGCCGACACCCATCGCCGCACACAGGGCGATGAGCCCGTCGCCGAGCATGGCCCCGAGCCCGGCTGCGATACCGCCCCAGAAGCCGCGCTCTATGGCGCGCTGGATGCACAGCACGTTGACGGGGCCGACGGGGGCGGCGACAAGAATTCCTATGATGATGCCGACAGGGATAATGAGCGGATTGGGCAGAAACTCCATGCACCTTCCTTTGCCGATCCGCGTCGCGTGGCGCCAAACGCCGATCATCCCGTGTCGTGACGCAGGAGATCGCTGATGCCTGCATTCGTCGAAAGACGTCTGGCGGGGTTGGTATTGGTACTGGCCGCCCTCTGCCTTGTCCATGTGGCGCCGGGCCGGGCGCTGGAAAGTTTCGCGGCGGCCGAGGACGACGATAAGCCGAGCAAGGTAGCGGCGCCCCGCAAGCATCCCAAGCCCGGCGACGACCCGGGACCACTTCCCGCGCCTGTGGAGGAGATGCGCCAGGCGATCCTTGCCGCCACCCATTCGGGCAATATCGAAGACCTGCGCGTGCCGCTCGATTGGAACGAGTTGAAGCCGGAGGTGGCAGCCGGCGCCGGCGAGGATCCCATCGCGCACTGGAAGAAGGCCTCGGCCGACGGCAACGGCCGCGAGATTCTCGCCGCGCTCGCCGAAATTCTGCCCATGCGCGCGGCGGAGCTGCCGTTCGGCAAGGATCTCGAGAACAACATCATCTACGTCTGGCCGTATCTTGCCGAGGTCGATCTCGGCAAATTGACGCCGGCACAGGAGGTCGATCTCATCCGCCTCGTCGGCCCGGCGGAGGCCAAGGCGATGCAGGCCAAGAAGAAGTGGACGTGGTGGCGCCTGACCATCGGCGCCGACGGAATATGGCATTCGCTCAAGAAAGCCAACTGAGGCGATAAGTAGCGGATACGGCGAATAATTCCCCACGCAACTTGCAAGCAAATAAGGCGTTCCCAGATTTAACCCTCGGCACCTCTAGTTCTGGGGAGCAATCATGATCTGGCGAGCAGCACTCGCGGCGGCGACAATAATCACCCTTGCCGACGTGACGCCGGCGTTGGCGCAATTCTACGGCGACGGCGCGTTCGGGCGGCAGCGGTTCTGGGAGCCGCGCCCGCGCAACCGGCAATGGCGCAACGACTACGGCGATCAGTGGGGCTACGGCGGCGACTATCGCCGCTCACCAGTTGTCCGCAGCGGAGGCGCCCGTCCGGCCATCACCGCGCAGGCACCGCCGAAGGTGCACTTCCAGAGCAACTTCCCCGCCAACGCCATCGTCATCGATAGCGAGGGACGGATGCTCTACTTCATCCTGTCGCCGACGCAGGCCTATCAGTATCCGATCTCGGTCGGTCGCGAGGGCTTCTCGTGGACGGGCACCGAGGTGATCAGCCGCAAGCAGGAATGGCCCGACTGGAATCCGCCCAAGGAGATGATCGCCCGCGATCTGCGCCTGCCCGACAAGATGACCGGCGGCATCAAGAACCCGCTCGGCGCGCTCGCGCTCTACCTCGGCAACACGCTGTATCGCATCCACGGCACCAACGATCCCAAGAGCATCGGGCACGCGGCGTCGTCAGGCTGCTTCCGCATGATGAACGAGCATGTGCTGCACCTCGCAACGCTCGCCGGTCCCGGCACGCAAGTGACGGTCGTCAAGAGCCTGGCGCCGCAGACGGTGTCGGCTGAACGCCAAGCGCCGCCGGCCAGACTGTCGTCGCCGAGCGATCCGTACGCCGACGAGCGGCAGGACGATCCCTATGCGCGGCCGCCGGAGTCATATCCGGACGACGACTACGATCGCCCTCGCGACTACGATCGCTACCAGCGCTACGACCGCTACGGCGACCCGCTGTAGACGCGGCGCGCTCAGAAGCCTTCAAGAAATCCTACGGGGGCGCCGTGTGCGGCCCCGATGATTTCGCCGTCCCACATGACGCGGCGACCGCGCACGAACGTGCCGACGGGCCAGCCCTTGACCCGCTTGCCGTCGTAGGGCGTCCAGCCGGCGCGGCTGGCCACTTGCGCATTGCTGATCGTCTCTG
>JBDTOR010000048.1:0-16039 GCA_039933175.1 Hyphomicrobium sp.
CGACGATAGCCCGGCACCTTAGAGCCGCCGGGTGGGACCTGAGGCTCGTTGAAGTCGAAGTTGCAACCTCGGCACTGGCAGAGCACCGCACGCGGGCGCCGAAAGGCTGCCTCTAGCACTACCAGATCGCAGCGTTTCGGCGCCCGCGCTCCCTCGGCTTTCGCATCCCTCGGGGCTTCGCCCGCGAGAACGATCGGACGTGCCTAACCCTCCGTCATGCCGGCGGAGGCCGGCACCCACGCAAGTCTCCACAGGCACCACGGCGCAACCGAAGTGCCTTCATCAACGCGAGCGCTCACTGAAGTTGACGTGGATCCCGGCCTACGCCGGGATGACGTTGAGCGCTTCTATCCCTGCCCACTGCCGACTGCCCGCGGCTGGTTGTCCCCGTGCACATCGTGCGTGCCATCATCGCATTCGCAAACAACGAGACGGCACGGCATGGCGGCGCAGGATAAAAGCAAGCCAGAAGGTTCAGGCATCTTCCTAAGCGACGACCCGGAGGCTTTCGAGGCCGAGTTCTTCGACCGCATGGTCGCCTCGGCGGCGGGGCTGCCGCGCGTGTGCACCTTGAGGAAGTGTCGCCGCCGCAAGCGCTGCTTCGGCCGCTACGATGGCGATCTCCCCTGCAAGCGCCTGCACAGGGGGCTCGCCCAGGCGCGCTACAAAAGCGCTTTGAAAGTGCTCGGGTGGCCGAACGTCAACGACGACGGCACGCCGATAAAGCGGCAGTAGGCAGTGAGGGCAGTAGGCAGTGGGGACGGGGGAACCAAGTTCGGCGCGCTGCCTGCTGCCTGTTGCCTGCTGCCTAGCTCCCCGGCCCTAGTTTTGCCCCCTCCGGTCCTTTGAGTACGATGGCACGCGTGCGTTCGAAGGATAGGCAGCCCATGCGGCTCGGTGGCCGGCGCTTTTTGTTGAGTTTCGCCATCATCGGCGCCGCCGTGTGCCTGGCGCTCGGCATCAGCTTGCCGATCCTCAAGCTCACCAAGTTCATGTTCTGGACCAGCGAATATTCGCTGCTGACGACGGTCGAGGTGCTGATCCGCCAGGGCCAGATGTTCCTCGGCCTCGTCGTGCTGCTGTTCTCGATCGTCTTTCCGATCGTCAAGCTGCTCTACCTGCTGCTCGTCTCGACGCTTCCCGCCGCCGAGTTGCGCCGCCATTCCAAGCGCCTCAAGGCCATCGAGTGGATCGGCAAATGGTCGATGCACGACGTGCTGGTGCTGGCGCTGACCATCTTCTTCCTGAAGAGCCAGGGCGTCTATGACGCGGCCAGCCTGCCGGCCGTCTACTTCTTCACCGGCGCCGTGGCGCTGATGATCCTGTCGTACGCCTGGCTGAAGTCCGATCTTGCCGCGACGGGCCGCATGGGGCGCGAGCCGGAGGTGCCCAAGCGGCTGTCGGCGGTGCGCAATTTCCTGCTCAGCTTCCTCATCATCGTCGCCACGGTGTTCTTCGCGCTCGGCATCATCCTGCCGGTGATCCGCTTCACCACCGTCTACGTGTGGACCAACGAGCATTCGATCGCGACCATCATCTGGGCGCTGTACGACAGCAGCGAATACTTCCTGTGCGCCGTGGTGTTCGCGGTGTCGATCTTCTTTCCGTTCCTCAAGCTGTTCTACCTGCTGACGCTGGTCACCTCGCCGGATCTGTCGCCGGAGTTTCGCCGCCGCTCGTTCTCCACGATGGAGTGGCTGGGGCGCTACTCGATGACCGACGTCATGGTGCTGGCGCTGATGATCTTCTACGTGAACTCATCGGGCTACACGGAGGCCGTGGTCATGCCGGGCGTCTACTTCTTCGCCGCCTCGGCGCTGATCACCATGCTGGCTTACGGCTGGGCCAATACGGTTCCGGCACGCCCCGCCGGCGTCGACGAGGCGCGCCTTGCTGCCGCAGCCGCGCCGGCGAGCCAGGTGGTGACGCTGCCGACCAACCCCGGGCGCCGTCACCGTCCGTTAAGCAAAGAGGCAGGTTTCGGTGCCGCCGTGGCCGACCCCGAGCCGTCGTAGGAGATTTCCGCAACCCGTGCCGCGCCAGGATCGGCGCCTAGACAGAGCAGCGGAGTATGGCAGATGACGGCGACGCTTCCTTCCGAACAGGCGTGGAGCATCGAGCCGAGCGATTTCCCGCAACGGGGCACGCCGCGTGACGTGCTCGCCTTCCTCGTCCGCTACGCCGTGCTGGCGCCGTCCGGGCACAACACGCAGCCCTGGCATTTTGTGCTCGGCGACACGCATGTCGACGTCGTTGCCGACAAGAGCCGCGCGCTGCGCATGATCGACCCGCACGACCGCGAGATGGTCATGTCGTGCGCCGCCGCCGCCGAGACGCTGTACGCCGCGCTGCGCGCCTACGGCCTCACCGGCACGCTGATGCCGCAGCCGCTGCCGCCCGTGCCCGACATCATCGCCCGTATCAGCCTGGCGCCGGATGCGGCGTCGGGCGCCATCGATTACGAAATGCTGGAGGCGATCGCCAGCCGCCGCACCGTGCGCCGCGCCTATGCCGAGACGGCGGTGCCGGCCGGGGTGCAGACGCTGATGCGCGAGGCGGCGCGGCCGTTCGGCGTCGAGCTCATGCTGTCGGAGGACACGGCCATGCGCGATGCCGTCGCCGAGCTCGTCGTCGATGCCGACCACATCCAGTTCGCCAATCCGGCCTTCCGCGACGAGCTGGCTTCGTGGATGCACCCGCTGACGTCGCCGGCCGGCGACGGTCTCGCTGGACCCGGCTTCGGTTTCCCCGACTGGGCGACGCGCCTTGCCGCCACGCTGTTCCGCACCTTCGACCTCGGCAGCGCCGTTGCCCGCCTGGACAAGCCGAGCGTTCTCGGCGCGCCGCTGCTGGGCGTCTTCTCGACCCGCGGCGACACGCGTGGCGAATGGATCGCCACCGGCCGCGCGCTCGCCGCCGTGCTCCACACGCTGACGATGCACGGCCTCGTCAACGCCTTCCTCAACCAGCCGATCGAGGTGACGTCCATCCGGCCGAAGCTGGCCGATCTCGCCGCCCCGGGGTGCACCCCGCAACTGTTGAGCCGCTTCGGCTACCTGAAGGAAGGCGTGGAGTTGCCGCCGCACGCCGCGCGCCGCCGGCTCGACGAAGTCCTCATCGCCGCCTGAAACGACAAAGGCCTCCGTTGAGCGGAGGCCTTTGCAAATTCGATTTGGGGTGGACCCGATGAGCGCGAGTAGAACTGTCGATTAGCGCGAGTAGAACTCGACCACCAGGTTCGGCTCCATGTGCACCGGATACGGCACGTCGGAGAGCGCCGGCACGCGCAGGAACTTGGCGACCATGCGGTTGTGGTCCGCCTCGACGTAGTCGGGCACGTCGCGCTCCGGGCTCTTGATGGCTTCGAGCACGAGCGGCAGCTGGCGCGACTTCTCCTTCACCTCGACGACATCGCCAACCCTGCAGCGATAGCTCGGCACGGTGACGCGGCGGCCGTTGACCGTGACGTGGCCATGGCTGACGAACTGGCGGGCGGCGAACACCGTCGGCACGAACTTGGCACGATAGACGACGGCATCGAGACGGCGCTCGAGCAGGCCGATCACGTGCTCGGAGGTCGAGCCCTTGAGGCGCGAAGCCTCGACGTAGATCTTGTGGAACTGACGCTCGTTGAGGTTGGCGTAGTAGCCCTTGAGCTTCTGCTTGGCCTTCAGCTGCTGACCGTAGTCGGACAGCTTCTGCACGCGGCGCTCGCCGTGCTGGCCGGGGCGCGATTCGCGGCGGTTGAGCGGGCTCTTGGGACGGCCCCAGATGTTCTCGCCGAGGCGACGGTCGATCTTGTGTTTGGCGCGGATGCGCTTGGTCATGGTAACAGCACTCCAATGTTGCTTGTTATGTTTGGAGCGCCCCCTCCTTTGCCCGCCCGGACCTTGAAGTCCTTCGGAGCCGACAGGCCGCGTCGCTCATGAGACGCTGCCGCAGGTGCGCAATAAAACGCGGGCCATAAACATATGGCCCGCGTGGAATGGCTAGATACCGATTGTCGGCCCTGACGTCAACCTGGGCGAATCTGCCCGGGCCGCAAAGGGCCGGATCGAGGACTTTACTTCTTGACCCCCGGTGCCTTTTCGACAGTCCTGGCAGCCGCCGGTGCGGCCGTCGGAGCCGCGCCCGCTGCGTCTGCCGGGGGAGCATTGGCGGCGAGCGGACCCGTCTTCACGTACGCCGCGATCAGCTCCTTCACCTTATCCTTCTGCTCGGCAGTGCAGGTCTGCGCCGCCTTCTCAGGCTCCTCGGCGACCACGACTTCCTTGTCGGGCGCTGGCTTGCCGTCTTTGGGGTCAGCCTTCTCGACGAGCTTAATGCGGCCAGTGAGCAGCATGACAACCGTTAGGTGCAGCTGATTGATGTAGACCATCTGCTGCGGCGTCCATTTCTTGGCCTGCACCTGGCGGCGCATCAGCGAAGAGTGGTTTTCGCCCTGCTCCTGCGCCAGGCCGCACGCCTGCGCATGCGCCGACAGGCGGCCGGCACGGATGACCTCACGCGCCACGTCGAGCGGTATGGTGATCTCCGCGCGCTTCGTTTTATCGATGAGAACGGTTTCGCCGTTGGGCTTGGTGAAGCGCTCCGGTGTCAGCGTCCACGCATACTCCATGAACGTCAAAGTCGCCTTTTCGCTCAGCTCCTGCGCGTTCGCCTGCGCGGGTGCCGCTACGAAGATGGCGGCCACCACCAATGCGAACACCCAACCCCTCCCCGCCCATTCCATGATCCGCATCTCCTGAAACTGTCCCTGCTTTATATTGTTAGCTTCTAGCCGCGGTTTTTGCGCGATGAAGAGCGCCATCCGGCCCGTTGGGAGCGGCATCGCTCGTCTCAAAACTTGGCCACATAATGGCGGTCAGTTTGACGGCTTGCGGGCATTTCCCTTGCCCTTCACGAGCGTGGCAACAATACCACGGAGTGTGCGGACCTCCTGCTCCGTGGCCCCCATCCGGGAGAACATGGTGCGGAGATTGCGCACCACCGTCGTCCGCCTGTGTGAAGGGTTGAAGAAACCCAGTCGCTCCAGTTCACCCTCGATATGATTGAAGAAACCCAGCAGCTCGTCCTTCGTGGCCGGGCGGTCGTCGCCCATGTAAAGGCCCCCCTCCAGGGGCTTCTCGTAAGTGGTTACCCGGCCCAGACTTTGAGCGTCGCTACCCCGCATCCACTCGTAGCCGAGGATCAGCACCGCCTGCGCCAAGTTTAGCGAAGCGAAACGAGAATTTACCGGAATCATGATTAGCGCGTCGGCGTTGGCGACCTCCAAGGTCTCCAGGCCGCTGCGCTCGCGCCCGAACAACACCCCGCAGCGCTCCCCAGCGGCGATGCGCCGGCGCATCTCTGCCACCGCCTCGATGGGAGTGAGCACGGGCTTGCGCAGGTCGCGCTGGCGCGCCGTGGTGGCGGCCAACCAGTTGAAATCGCCGATCGCCGCATCGAGCGTCGGAAAGTCCGTGGCATCGTCGATGATGTAGTTGGCGCCGGACGCGGCGATGCGCGCCTTTTCGTTGGGCCAGCCGTCGCGCGGGGCGATCAGACGCAAGTCGTCGAGCCCGAAGTTGGCCATGGCGCGCGCCACCATGCCGATGTTGTCGGGCAGTTGGGGCTCCATCAGCAGCACGGCCGGCGTCTCGCCTTCGCCAGCGAAGGCCGAGCCGTGCAGCCCGGACCGGCGGATGCCGTGGCGCAGCTTGCGCAGGACGCGGCGCGCCCAGAACCAGTAGCGCTCGCCCGCCCACGTGGTCGCCAGCATCTCGAGGCTGTCGACGTGCAGGTCGGCTTGCCCCTTGCCGGCGATGCGCACTGCGCCGTCGCCGATGACGATCTCGCGATAGCGCTCGGCAAAGCGGTCGAAGCTGGTGATGCCTTCGGCCTCGGCGCGCTTCGAGCAGCCGGGGCAGGTTGCCGCGTCAGTGACGCAGCGCTCCTCGGCGCAGTAGATGAGCAGCGGCTCGAGCGTCGTGCGGTCGAGACCGTCGATGGCCAACTCGGCGAGGCCGATGTCGATGGTGCGCTGATGGCAGACGCGCACGACCTCGCCGACCGGGGTGCCGCTGGCTAAAACGAGCGGCACGCGGCAACCTTCGGCATCCGTTCCAACGCTGACAGTCAGGTCCAACTGCGTGCCTTTGCTACCTTGTTGCGGCGCAACACCGCGGATATGGTGGCCAATGAAGCCAAGCCGCTGCCCTTTCTTGAGGCCTAAATGCAAAAGATCAAGGTGACCGGAACCGTCGTCGAGCTTGACGGCGACGAGATGACCCGCATCATCTGGAAGCTAATCAAGGACAAGCTGATCCACCCGTACCTCGACGTGACCCTCGAATATTACGACTTGTCGATCGAGAACCGCGACGCGACCGACGACCAGGTCACCATCGACGCCGCCAATGCCATCAAGAAGCACGGTGTCGGCGTCAAGTGCGCGACCATCACGCCCGACGAGGCGCGCGTCAAAGAGTTCGGCTTGAAGGAGATGTGGAAGAGCCCCAACGGCACCATCCGCAACATCCTCGGCGGCGTCATCTTCCGCGAACCCATCATCTGCCGCAACGTGCCCCGCCTCGTGCCCGGCTGGACGCAGCCCATCGTTATCGGCCGCCACGCCTACGGCGATCAGTACCGCGCCACCGACTTCCGCTTCCCCGGCAAGGGCACGCTGACCATCAAGTTCGTCGGCGAGAACGGCGAGATGATCGAGCGCGAGGTATTCAAGGCGCCGTCGAGCGGCGTCGCCCTGGCGATGTACAATCTCGATGACTCGATCCGCGAGTTCGCGCGCGCCACTTTCAATTACGCGCTCAACCGCAACTACCCCGCTTACCTCTCGACCAAGAACACCATCCTCAAGGCCTACGACGGGCGCTTCAAGGATCTGTTCCAGGAGGTGTTCGACGCAGAGTTCGCCGACGAATTCAAAAAGCGCAAGCTCACCTACGAGCACCGCCTCATCGACGACATGGTCGCTTCCGCCTTGAAGTGGTCGGGCGGCTACGTGTGGGCGCTCAAGAACTACGATGGCGACGTGCAGTCCGATACCGTCGCGCAGGGCTTCGGCTCGCTCGGCCTGATGACATCGGTGTTGATGACGCCGGACGGCAAGACGGTCGAGGCCGAGGCGGCGCACGGCACCGTCACGCGGCACTACCGCGAGCATCAGAAGGGCAAAGAAACATCGACCAACGCCATCGCTTCGATCTTCGCCTGGTCGCGGGCGCTGGCGCACCGCGCCAAGCTTGACGGCAACGAGACGCTGGCGCGGTTTGCCGCCTCGATCGAGCGCGTGTGCATTCGCACGGTGGAGTCGGGCTTTATGACCAAGGATCTGGCGCTGCTCGTCGGCGACAAGCAGAAGTGGCTGTCGACCACTGGCTTCCTCGACAAGGTCGACCAGAACCTGCAGGCGGAGATGGCCAAGGCCGCCTAGCGGCCGAGGCGCCCTCGCGTGACGACGACGAGCAGTAGGGCCGTTAGCCCGAAGCCGAGCGCCAGCCCGCAATAGAGCGTGAGCACTCCAACGGCTGTCATCGTCGCCGCGGCAGGCAGATGCGGCAGCAGCAGCATGTTGGGGAACACGTCCATCGACCCGTGCAATAGCATGGCCATCAGCACGCTGCCGCCCGTATTGTTAAACACCCAAGTGAAGATGAACGTCACGGCCGCAATCCAGGACACGTAGGCGCCGATGTTGACGAGTGTCGGTTCCGTCCACTGACCGCTGAACCAGATCGGCGAATGCCAGAACGCCCACAGCAGGCCTAGAATGACGCTCGCCTTCAACGGCCCGTACAGCTCCTGCAGACGCGGAAGCGCGAACCCGCGCCAGCCGATCTCCTCGCCTAGTGGACCAGCAAGCAGCGCCGGGTAGACGAAGAACGCTGCCGTGGCCACCAGCTCCGGCAGCCAGTCGATCGGCGTGAAGGACGCAAGAACGCCCGGCATTGCGATCGTGCCCAGCGTCTCGATCGCCGGAAGGCCCAGGAACACAAACAGGTACCAGACGAAGCCGACGCGCCACTGCACGATGCGGGCAAGCAGGCGGTCGACGCCGGCGCGGCCCTCGGTGAGAGCCGTGACGGCGAACGCGGCGACGGTCGACCCCGTGAACGTGCCGAGCCCGATGATAACGAGGAAGCTCGCCGGCGCGTGAAACGGCAGCAGTCCCCTGCCGTCTAACGACAACACATAGAATGCCCACACCAGCCAACTGCCGGCGTAGGCCATGGTGAACTAAGCGATCAGCGGATGCCGTCTAACAAACTCACTCAAACGCATCGAGCCCCTGTCGCGCGTTGAGAAGAGACTATGCGCCGGGGCGCAGGCGCAGCTCGGCGACGCCGACGGCGACGTTGAGGCCTTCCTGGCCCTGCACGCTCAGCGGCTGCAGCGCGATCGACTTGTTCGAGCCGCCGAGCAGGGCGTTGGCGCCGATGCCCAGGCCGGCCGTCGCTTCGGCCGAAACGCCTGCGTAGCCGCCCGCGAGCGCACCGGCGGGAACATCCTTGGACGGCGCCAGAACGGTCCACACGATCTTGCCGCCGTCGGTGAAGCCGAGGTCGATGCCGAAGCGGTCAATGGACCCATGGTACTGCTCGGATCCGTGGGGGCCTTTGAAAGTGCACTCGAGCTCCTTGCTGGAGCCGAACACGAAGCCGATGCCGCCGGCGACCTTGCAGGTCAGGAAGCCGATTTCGATATGCGCGGCGCGGGCCGGCAGGGCCGTGACCCATGCAGCGGCAAGCAGGCCTGCGGTCGCAGCTAGACCAAACGCAAAGTTCGAGCGATACGCCGGACGCATGTGAAAAATCCCCGTGGTGAGCGTTTTACCGATCAGCGATGCATACCACGCGAGGCGAAAGCGGCAATCGGAAGTGGAGCGTTTCGCTAACGTCATACGGCAGGGTAAACGCGAGGGCTTTACGTCTTGCGCTTCAGCTGGCTGGCGCGCAGGCCGCGCGTCGGACGCCCCGCCGCCCCCTGCAGCTGCTCGCGGAATTCGTCGCGCTTTTCATGGATCGAAGCGATGACCGGGCCGGTGGGGACGCCGAGGCCGACCAGTGTCGCCTCCGATAGCTGCAGGCTCGCCTCGATGGTCTCCGGCACGGCATCGGAGACCTTCTGCTTGTAGAGTTGGCGGGCGTGCTCGGCGTCGCGGGCACGTGCCACGATCATGATGTCGTCGCGCAATTCGCGCACGGCGGCGACGATCTCGCCGACGGCCGAGGGTTTGTTGACCGTTATGACGACACCCTTCGCCTCATCGAGGCCGCAGCGCTTCAAGAACAGCGGGTTCTTGGCGTCGCCGAAATAGACCGGAAAGCCTTCCTCGCGGCAGCGCGCCACTGCGCCGGGGTCGCGCTCGATGATGATGTGTTTGACGGCGTGACGCGTCAGCATCTCGGAGACCAGCGCGCCGACGCGCCCGCAGCCGATGACGATGGCGTCAACGCGCTCCTGCGGGGGCGGCACGCTCAGCGCCGGATCGGCGGCCAGCCTCCTGGAGGTGACGTCGCGTGACCAGCGTCGCGCCGCGTAGTCGAGTGCCGGCACCATGGCCATGGAGAACGATGTCAGCGCCAGCACCAGCTCGCCCATGCCGGGGTCTACGATCTTCTTGGCCACCGCGAGGCCGATGACGATGAAGGCAAACTCGCCGCCCGGCCCCAGCAGTGCCGACGTCTCGATCGTCGCCGGCCACGACACGCGGAACTGCCGCAGCAGCATGACGAGGACGCCCGACTTGATGGCAATGAGCCCGACGAGGCCGATGAGGATCGGCAACGGGTTGTTCCACAGGAAGGCGACATCGAGGCTCATCCCGACGGAGAAGAAGAATACGCCAAGCAGTAGCCCCTTGAACGGATCTATCGTCGCCTCGATGGCACGGTGATACTCGGTCTCGGACAGAAGCAATCCGGCGACAAAGGCGCCTAGGGCCATGGACAGACCGGCGGCGGCGGTGACAAGGCCGCTCCCGACGGCGACGAACAGGGCCGCAGCGACGAACAGCTCGGTCGAGCCGGCGGCAGCGACGGAGCGGAACAACGGCCGCAACAGCCACGACCCGACCAGCGCGATCAGTCCGATGACGAGCACCGCCTGTCCGAAAGCCTGCGCCAGACCCGCGAGCAGGCTGCCTTGGTTCTCGGGACCGAGGATGTTGACGAGGAACAGTAGAGGGACGACGGCCAAATCCTGCAGCAACAGGATGGCAAAGGATGTTCGCCCGGTGACGGAGCTGAGGCGCCCGTTGCGCGCCAGCACCTCGATGACGACCGCGGTGGACGACAGCGCCAGGGAAAGGCCGATGAGCACTGCCGCACCGGGCCGCGCTCCATAGAGGGACGCGATGACGCCGATGATGACCGCGGAAATCGCGACTTGCAGCGTGCCGAGACCGAACACCAGACGGCGCATGGTCATCAGCCGCTTGAACGACAGCTCTAGTCCGATGATGAACAGCAGGAATACGACGCCCAGCTCGGCCATGGTACCGAGCCCGCGCTCCTCGGAGACGGTGACCCACTGCAGCGGAGGGATAATGCCCGTTAGCGCGCCGAGCCCGTGCGGGCCCAGCACGGCGCCGGCAATGAGGAAGCCGAGGATGGGGCTGAGCTTGAAACGCTGACCGATCGGCACGAGCACGGCGGCGGTGGCGAGGATGATCATCGCCTCGCGATAGACAATGAAATCGGTGCCTTCCGCCGTCATCTCTTCCCCGCCGATCGCCGCACGCGGACACGCGCGAAATCCTTGCTACGCGATCAATAGCAGAATCATCCCGACAATGAGGCACCTCGCGCGCGCGATATCCCGCGCCAAGGCTCAGGCTGCGTTGAGCCGCGCCTCGATCGCCTGCAGGGCAGCATCGGCTTGCGAGCCGTCCGGGCCTCCGGCCTGCGCCATGTCGGGGCGCCCGCCGCCTCCCTTGCCGCCGACGGCTTCCGAGCCGGCGCGCACCAGATCGACGGCGCTCACCTGGTCCGCGAGGTCGCTCGTTACAGCAACGACGATACCGAGCTTGCCGTCGGCCGAGTTGTTGGCAATGGCGACAATACCGGAGCCGATCTTGGCGCGGCCATCGTCGGCCATGGCTTTGAGATCCTTCATCTCGACGCCAGAGACCGACAGCTTGAGCAGCCGGCGCCCGCCCACCTCGATGATCGCCGGTCCAGCGTCCTTGCCGGCGCCGCCCATGGCGATCTGCTTCTTGGCGTCGGCGAGCTGCCGCTCCAGCTGCTTGCGCTCATCGATCAGCGCCTTGACGCGTTCGGCCGCGTCCTCCGGGCGCACATGCAGCGCCGCAGCGATCTCCTTGAGGCGCGCATCCTGGTCGGTGAGGTAGGCCCTGGCGGCGTCGCCGGTGATGGCCTCGATGCGGCGCACGCCGGACGCGCTGGCCGATTCGGCAATGACCTTCACCAGCCCAATGTCGCCGGTGCGCTTGGCGTGCGTGCCGCCGCACAACTCGACGGACCAGCCGAGCGCGTTGCCAGTCGCCAGCTTTCCTTGCTCGCCTTCGGCAAGACCGCCCATCGACACGACGCGCACTTCATCGCCGTACTTTTCACCGAACAGCGCCCGGGCGCCTGACTGCTTGGCGTCCTCGACGCCCATGAGCCGCGTCTCCACCGGCGCATTCTGCACGATGATGGCGTTGGCGATATCCTCGACCTTGGCGATCTCGTCGGCGCTCATCGGCTTGGTATGAACGAAGTCGAAGCGCAGACGGTCGGCGGCGACCAGCGAGCCGCGCTGCGCGACGTGATCGCCGAGCACTTGGCGCAATGCCTCGTGCAGCAAGTGGGTGGCCGAGTGATTGGCGCGGATGGCCGAGCGCGCGGCGTGGTCGACTTCCAAATCGACCGTCTCGCCGTACTTGAAACTGCCGCCCTCGACCTTGCCGAGATGCACGAACAGCCCGCCGGCCTTCTTCAGCGTGTCGGTGACTCGAAACAGCGCGCCCTTGGCGCCGCGGATGACGCCTTGATCGCCGATCTGGCCGCCGGATTCGCCGTAGAACGGCGTCTGGTTGACGACGATCGCCGCCTCGTCGGCTGCCTTCAGCGCCTTGGCCTCCTTGCCGTCCTTCACCAGCGCGACGATCTCGCCCGCCGCACTCTCCGTGTCGTAGCCGAGGAACTCGGTGGCACCGGTCTTCTCCTTGACCTCGAACCAGACCGATTCCGTAGCGGCCTCGCCGGAGCCTTTCCAGGCTTTGCGCGCCTCGGCTTTCTGCCGTTCCATGGCAGCATCAAAGCCCTTGGTGTCGACGGTGACGCCGCGGGCGCGCAACGCGTCCTCGGTGAGGTCGAGCGGGAAGCCAAAGGTGTCGTAGAGCTTGAACGCCGTCTCGCCGGGCAGCACATCGCCCTTCTTAAGCTTGCCGGAAGCATCGCCGAGCAGACCCAAGCCCTTCTCGAGCGTCTTCTTGAAGCGCCGCTCTTCCAGGTGCAGCGTCTCGGTGATCAGCGGCTGGGCGCGCTGCAGCTCGTGATACGTGTCGCCCATCTCGTGCACCAGCGCGGGCACGAGACGATACATCAACGGCTCCTCGGCACCGAGCAGATGCGCGTGACGCATAGCGCGGCGCATGATGCGGCGGAGTACGTAGCTGCGTCCTTCATTGCCGGGCAAAATGCCGTCGGCGATAAGGAAGCTGGAGGCGCGCAGGTGATCGACGATGACGCGGTGCGAGGCCTTGTGCTCGCCCGTCGCCGGGACGCCCGTAGCCTGCACCGAGGCGGCGATCAGCGCCTTGAACAGGTCGATGTCGTAGTTGTCGTGCACGCCCTGCAGCACGGCGGCGACGCGCTCGAGGCCCATGCCGGTGTCAACCGAATGCTTCGGCAGATCGATGCGCTCGCCGGGGGCGAGCTGCTCGTACTGCATGAACACGAGGTTCCAGATCTCGACGAAGCGGTCGCCGTCGGCATCCTTGGAGCCGGGCGGGCCGCCGAAGATCTTGTCGCCGTGGTCGAAGAATATCTCCGAGCACGGGCCGCACGGGCCGGTATCGCCCATCTGCCAGAAGTTGTCGGAGGTGGCGATGCGGATAATCTTGTCGTCGGAAAAGCCGGTGAGCTTCTTCCAGATGCCGTAGGCCTCGTCGTCGGTGTGATAGACGGTAATAGTGAGCCGCTTGGGATCGATGCCGTAATCTTTAGTCAGCAGCTCCCAGGCCAGCGGGATGGCCCGCTCCTTGAAGTAGTCGCCGAACGAAAAGTTGCCGAGCATCTCGAAGAACGTGTGGTGGCGCGCCGTGTAGCCGACGTTGTCGAGGTCGTTGTGCTTGCCGCCGGCGCGCACGCACTTCTGCGACGACGCGGCGCGCACATAGGGGCGCGTCTCCTGCCCGGTGAAGACGTTCTTGAACGGCACCATGCCGGCGTTGGTGAACATCAACGTCGGGTCGTTGCGCGGCACCAGAGGCGACGACGGCACGACCTCGTGGCCGTTCTTCTTGAAGAAGTCGAGGTAGGCGCGGCGGATGTCGTTGACGGAGGCCATCGTTCAGCTTTCGGAAAGGCACCAAAGGCGCCGGGCGACGCAGGGTCCGGCGCCGGTTCGTTGGGGCCTATCCGTCGGGGATTGCGGGCCTCGGTGTCAAGCGCCTGCGGCGCTTTCTATCGTCCCGGCACCGCACAATACGGTCATCCCGGCGCGGGTTACCGAGATCAAGCGTGCGGCTAGGTGCGCATCAGCGGAAAACTGGATCCCGGGGACGAGCCCCGGGATGACATTTCAGGATCAGCGCTTGGCGCGGGCGGGCTTCTTGGCGCCGCCATCGTCCTCGTCCGGCAGCACGCCGTCCTCGTCGGGCTCCTCGCCGTCGGCGCCCGCCTCTTCGATCAGCAGCTTGTCGACGATGAGGCCGGCGTTCTGGCGGATGGCCTTCTCGATGGCCGCCGCCACCTTCGGGTTCTCCTTCAGGTACGCCTTGGCGTTCTCGCGGCCCTGGCCGATGCGGTTGCCGTCGTAGGAGAACCAGGCGCCCGACTTCTCGACGATATTGACCTTCGATCCGAGATCGATGAGCTCGCCCATCTTGGAGATGCCCTCGCCATACATGATGTCGAACTCGACCTGCTTGAACGGCGGCGCCACCTTGTTCTTGACGACCTTGACGCGCGTCTGGTTGCCGACGATCTCCTCGCGATCCTTGATCTGGCCGATGCGGCGGATGTCGAGGCGCACCGAGGCATAGAACTTCAGCGCGTTGCCGCCCGTCGTCGTCTCCGGGTTGCCGAACATGACGCCGATCTTCATGCGGATCTGATTGATGAAGATCACCATGGTCCCCGACTTGGAGATGGAGGCGGTGAGCTTGCGCAGCGCCTTGCTCATCAGGCGCGCCTGCATGCCGGGTTGCATGTCGCCCATCTCGCCTTCGAGCTCGGCCTTGGGCGTCAGCGCGGCGACACTGTCGATGACCAGCACGTCGACGGCGCCGGAGCGCACCAGCGTGTCGGCGATTTCCAGGGCCTGCTCGCCGCTGTCGGGCTGCGAGATCAGCAGATCCTCGACCTTGACGCCGAGCTTTCTGGCGTAGACCGGATCGAGCGCGTGCTCGGCGTCGACGAAGGCGCAGATACCGCCGCTCTTCTGGGCCTCGGCTACGACTTGCAGCGAGAGGGTGGTTTTGCCTGACGATTCAGGACCGTAGATCTCGATGACGCGGCCGCGCGGCAAGCCGCCGATGCCCAGTGCGATGTCGAGCCCGAGCGAGCCCGTTGAGATCGCCTCCACGTCCATGGACTGGTCGCTGGCGCCGAGGCGCATGATCGAGCCTTTGCCGTGCATCTTCTCGATCTGGGAGAGCGCCGCCTCCAGCGCCTTCAGCTTGTCCATCGCAGCCCCGCCCCCCTCGACGACCTTCAATTCCGGCCGGTTCGTCATGTCGTTCACCTATATGGCAAGTGCCCAGCGTTCTCAATTTCGACTCATATGTACCCTTTTTGTTCTTGTGTGTCCATGACACCGAAGCGGGGCTTGTCTAACCCTCAAAGAATGCGCGGCCTTTTCAGCACGGCGATGATGTTGTCGTCGAATGGCGATAGCCAGTTGGTGCGCGTGTAATGAAAGCCGACGCTCTCGGCGAGGGCGCGCAGCGATTGTCCGGTGAAGTAGTTGACGTGGTCGGGGAAGCGGAATCCGCACCATTTTGCGCCCATGACACGTCGGTTGAGCGAGCCGTAATCCGGCAGACGCACGAAGATCTGCCCACCGGGCGCTAGCTTACGGAAAGCCTTTTCGAGGACGAGGCGCGGCTGCCGCTCATGCTCCAGGTAAGAGCGCATGAGGATAGCGGCGAAGAAGCCATCGTCGAAGGCGTCGAACCCTTCCGTGGCAGGCGCGTGAATGACCTTGCCACCACGGGTCTGGAAGTCGCCGCTCGCCTGCTGCGCCAGCGCCGCGCTGATTTCGATGCCAAACGGTGTCGGACCTTCAGGAATGCGGCAGCCGACACCACAACCTACGTCGAGGACGTTGCCCGTCAGACCTAGCGTGCGCCGGCGACGTTGCTGATCAATGAGATGTCCAACTTTAGTGCGCCAACGTGTTGCGCTGTCCAGCCAGCCCAATCGCGAGCGCCGCCGCCGCTTCTTTTCGGCTGCGAATGTCTTCTCCCAGGCGAATTCCTGTATGAGCGCGCCGTAGGATGGGACCACCGCCAAATATACGAAGCTGCAGTCGTCGCATTCGACCACCGGCCACTGACCTTTGGAATAAGCTGAAAGAATCTCCGATGCCGTGCTGCCGCAAATTTCGCACCCTCGAACCGCCCGTCCGGCCTCGTCCACCCGCGTAAGCATCTGCCCTCCCGAGCTGCAATCTTGGGTTGCAGTCTATGGTTATGCCCGCATAAGTGGAAGCCTGAAATGACTACACGTGCGCGGGATTTGGCGCGTGACCGCTGAAATCCCGGCGGAAATCGCGTGTGCATGGTGGCCAAATGGCCGCAAGCGCGTGACGGCTAAGGCGCTACACTGACTGCTCATCTGAGTGCAGATTCGCAATTCGTTCGATG